>CAZTXN010000100.1:0-9957 GCA_964617655.1 uncultured Nitrospiraceae bacterium
CCGCCTCAATGAGGCGGCCGTTCGTTTTTTTTTCGCTGACGCCCTGCCGTTCCTGAGGTCCCGCAATCCCCCTAGAAATCGAATCCCGCGGAGAAGGAAACGACCCTCCTGCGGTCCTCGCCCGCACCCAGGTCAACCCGGAAGGGGCCCACGATGGTGTCGGCATGGATGCCGATGCCCGCGCCGGTCCAGAGCCCCTGATAGGAGATGCTGTCCCGGGAGTCCCAGACGTTCCCCGCACCGCCGATGACCGAGAGATAGACCGCTCTCACCGCCTTGAGCTGGTATTCCGCAGCTTTCCATCGCCAGGCCAGGATGCCGGCCAGCAGGTTGGCGCCGATGAACTCACGCCGCTGGTAGCCGGGAAGGGGCGCACCCAGGAGGCGGTCCGCACCGCCGAGTCCGAAGAGCTCCGGGAGAGAGAGCGTGCCGCTTCCGAAGCCTGCCGAGGCCTCGGCGAGGAGCGTATGACGGCCGCCGAAGGGGACCGCAGCCTGGGCGGCGAGCTCGGTCTTGCGGAACTCGACCTCCCCGCCGTAGGAGCTGTCCGCAACCTCGTAGGAACCCTGGAAGAGCGCTCCCGCATGGGGGAAGACCGGGCTGTCGCGGGTATCGATGGTCGAGAGGAAGGCAAGGCTCGCGGTCCGCGCCGGGTTCTCGGGCTGGTCGGCTCCGTAGACCGCCCGGCTGCGGTCGTAGGAAAAGCGGTAGCGCAGATAGGTGTCCCCGAAACGGAACCATTCATAGCCGAAGGCGAGGTCGCCGCCTGTCCTGCTCACCTCCAGGGCGCCGGTCCGGTCCCCCTCATCATAGAGATAGTAGGTCCGCTTCCGGTGGAACGCCTCGAGCGCATGGACGAAGCGGGCCTGGAGGAGGACGGGCGAACGGTACCCGGCGGCGAGATCGAGGTAGGCGCCGAAGCGGGAGCTCAGGTAGAGCGCTATGCCCCTGCCCGCGATGTTGTCCACCACGATGTCCGCAAGGCCCGTGAAGGCGTCCTCGGTGTCGTAGCGCATGCCCAGCCGGACCGATCCGCGATGGCGCTCCTTGATCCTGATCGTAACGATCACGCCGCCCTCGTCGCTCCGTTGGACGTCCAGGTTGAGGGACTCGAAATACCCGAGCGCGTAGAGCCGCTGGATGTCCGATGCCAGGGTGGTGAAATTGAGCGGGGCTCCCTCACGGGTCCGCATCTCCCGCTGGAGCAGCGAGAGCCTCGTCCGGCGGTGGCCTTCCAGCCGGATCCCGTCGAGGCGGCCTTCGGTCACGCTGATGGCGAGCGTCTCCCCGTCCGGAAGCATGCCCGCCTGCTCGACGCGGACGAGCAGGAAGCCCTGCTCCCGGTATTTCTCAGTGATGCGCGCCACTCCGTCAGCGATCGCCCGGGCGTTCAGCGGCGCACCCAGGGGTTCTCCGATGGCAGTCATGATCTCCTCACCAGGGATCATCGCCGTGCCGGAGATGCGGACCGCCCGCACCACGGGGTGCTCCTGCAGCAGCAGGATCGCGGTCCGGTCCGGCGCGTCCGGCCGGAGCTCCAGGACCGCCGAGCGGAAGACCCCGATGCGGTCCACTGCCAGGAGCGCCTCGGTGATCCCCTGTGCTGAGACGCCGCCGCCGGCCAGCAGACCCTGCGCTGCGTTGCGGACCGCGGCTTCCGGTACCGTGACCGCGCCGTGCACCATGAGGTCCGTGATGCGGAACCGCTCCTCCGCGTCTGCGGGACGGGAGCGCGGCCTGATGAGGCTCCGGATGGCAGGCAGCGCCGCGGCAGCAGCTTCCTCGCCAGCCTTGATCGCATCGGCCATGCGGGTGAAATCAGCGAATGAAAGGCCGCCCGTGTCCGGCGCGATCACGACGTCCGCCCGCGCCGCCTGGAGCAGGGTCTCGCGGCGGAGGGGGATCGAGACGGCCTGGCTCATCACCTCGATCATCGATGCGAGACGCTCCTTTCCCGCAAGCGGAGCGGAGGCGTCCACGGCGATCACGATATCCACGCCCATCTCCCTTACCACGTCCACGGGCAGGTTGTTCGCCAGGCCGCCGTCGGCAAGCAGGCGGCCCCGGAACACCACGGGCGGGAAGAGGACCGGTATCGCGGAGCTGGCGCGCAGAGCGTCATGCAGGAGGCCTGCGCGGAGCGCCACGGCGGCGCCGGTCTCGAGGTCTGCGGCAATGGCGCGGAACGGGATGGGGAGGCGGTCGAAGTCCAGGTCCGCCTGGAAGGATGCGGCGAGGGTCCTGGACGCCAGGAGATTCGAGAGTTTCTGGCCCGCGGTCAGCCCGGCGGGAGGAGAGAACCTGCCGCCGGCCACGCTGAACTGGAGGATATGGCGGCCGGCGGTCCGCTTCTGGCCCTGGGTCAGGAAGGCGCGCGCCGGCGTGTCGGTGAAGAGGTCGTTCCAGTCGTTCTCGAG
Organism: uncultured Nitrospiraceae bacterium; assembly: GCA_964617655.1. Classification (GTDB taxonomy): domain Bacteria; phylum Nitrospirota; class UBA9217; order UBA9217; family UBA9217; genus JAKAHZ01. Next base: position 2,418 of record CAZTXN010000100.1, read on the forward strand.
GAAAAGGGCCGCGATCGCGTCCGGCGGGTATCCTGCCGCGGCAAGGCCTCCCACCAGGGCGCCCATGCTGGTGCCCGCGATCGCCGCGACCGGGATGCCCTCGCGCTGCAGCACCTTCAGCACGCCGATGGACGCCGCGGCCTTCGCCCCGCCTCCCGAGAGCGCCAGCCCGATCCGCTGCCGCGAGCCGGCGGGAGGTGCGCCGACGGGCAGTCCGCCGTAGACCAGGTCCTGGCCGAGCGCGAAGCGCCGGACACCGGGTCCCGCAGGAGCGGCCCCTCCGGGGACCGCGGGGAAGATGAGGGCCGCGGCCAGGATTGCGGCGGCCAGAGGGCGCATCCACATGGCCCCTACTATAGCACATCGCTTCTGAGGGGGCGACCCCGCACTGCATTGCATAATTGGGCTTGCACCCTTAAAAAGGTTCTCCTATAATGAACCATCCAAAGCATCAGATCGGCGTCAGACGGGCCAGGGGGAGGAACGATGAAGCGGGGAGTTCCGGCGGGCATCATATTGGTGATAACGCTTTCCGGGGCGGCCTGGTCCGCGCTGGGCGGCGGGGACATCCTCTTCTCCGTGACCGGCGCGGCCAATGTGCTGTTCAGCCATGATCAGCACGCGAATGCAACGAAGATCGGCTGCACGGAATGCCATTATGCCCTGTTCACCACCCGGGCCAATCACCGGAAGGCGACCATGACGGACATGCAGCAGGGCCGGTCCTGCGGCGCCTGCCACAACGGGAAGCGGGCGTTCACCGTGAGCGATGTGAAGCTCTGCGGCCGCTGCCATAACCGCTGACGTCCGACGGTCCCGAGAGGAGCAACATGGAACAGCAGAAACGAAGGAAGAACGACCTCCAGGCCGCTGACGAGTTCTGCAACCGCTTCGGCACCATCGCCGTGCGCCTGCAGTTCGTTACCGCGGCTCAGGTGAAGGAGGCGCTGACCGAGCAGGTCGATGACAACCTCTCGGGCCGCGAGCACCGCCTCCTGGGAACGATCCTCTTCGACCACGGCTGGATCACGGAGCACCAGATCGAGGCGGTGCTGCAGGAGCTCAAGAAGGTCCTCTAGCCCCGCCGCTTCCCTGCCTTCCGTCAGCCGGCCTCCCTCGCTTCCGAGGTCTCTCATCCTCTTCTGATCGCGGCTCGCCCTCTGCTTCGCCCTCCTGCGGTCCGGGCAGGCAGACCGGGCAGTAGAGTTCGCCCTCGTCCCGAGGGCAGGCATGGCCTCATTCCGGGCAGCAGATGCAGTCCTGCCGCGGGTACCGGCAGACCGGGCAGATGTCCGCTGGACCTCCTGTCATCTTCGTGCTCCCTTCCAGTTGAACTCGCAAAGCTCCTTTGCTGCTCTGCGCCTGTCCATAGGGTCGCCTTTCTCCGGGAGAGGGTTGCTCGAACCCGGCAGAGAGCCGGGCGATGCGCTCCAGCGCAGCGGAGAGGGCCCGGGCCTTCCTCTGCGGCCCCTCCTCCAGGGCCTGCAGGAGGGGACTGCAGAAGAACCAGGTGCATCTCCAGGCGCGCTGCCAGCGCGGCTTGGCGCAGCCGGTCGGGCCGAGGAACTGACAGGGGCCGTCCAGAGGCCGGTCCGCTGCATGGGCCGGGACCGGCTCGCCCAGCGCATCGAGATAGGCGCGGTCGGCCGGCGTGAAGAGCCCGTGGCGCTGCCTGCAGCAGACCTCCTCGCAGGCCGGGCAGACCCGGGCCGTATGCTCCTCGATGAGCGGCGAGACCTCGATCAGGAGCTGCCGGAGCTCTTGGGCCGTTCTGGTCGCAGGGTCGTTCATGTGAGAGAGGGAAAAGAAACCATTCTGTAAAGAGCAGTTAACCACAGATCAACACAGATAAAGGCTGATACTACAATTTATGCGTTGGTCTTTCATCTCATCTGTGTTCATCGGTGGTTCGAACCGCCGTTCTCAGGGTCAATGGAGGAGCGGGTCGAGCGAGAGCAGCAGCAGGAGCGCCGCAAGGAACGCATTGATCCACCGGAAGCCCGCTGCAGGACGCCGGAAGGCCGCGACCGCTGCAGCGGCCGCGAGGAGCGCCACCGGCAGGAGCAGCCAGACGACGACCGGCGAGCGGACGATCCCGAAGAGGGGCAGCAGGAGCGGGGTCGCAGCCGCGGCAAGGGTCCAGAGCAGCGTGATGCGGCTGAGTCGCGCCGCGCCAATCACGTTCGTGAGCACGGGAAGTCCCGCTGCCCGGTAGTCCGCCTCGCGCCGGAGCAGCAGCAGCCAGAAGTGGGGGACCTGCCAGAGCAGGAAGAGCACGGCAAGGGCGAAGAACCGCGGGTCCCCGATGTTGCCGTTGCCGCTGGTCCAGCCGATGGCCGGGGGGATGACGCCCACGAGGGCGCCGTAGACCGCGGCAAAGGCAGTTCGGCGCTTGAGCGGCGTGTAGAGGCCGTTGTACCAGGCGAGGGCGAGCATGCCCAGCGCAGGAGCAGCGGGTCCGGAACTGCCGAGGACGAGCAGGCCCGAGGCGATCAGCAGCAGGGAGAAGAGGAGCGCGCTCCGGGGGGCGAGGGCGCCGGAGGGCAGCGGCCGGCCGCGGGTGCGCTCCATCCGGCCGTCGATATCCCGCTCCTGGAACTGGTTCAGTCCCGAGGCGCCGCAGGCGAGCAGGAAGAGGCCTGCGGCGAGCAGGAGGAGGTCCGTTGAGACCGGCGCGCCGGCAAGGAGGCGGGCCGTTGCGGCCGAGCCGGAGGCGAAGAGCGCGATGCCGGTCCTGCAGAGCGCGATATAGGTCCTGATCCTGTTCATTTCAACGTTTTGAGGTACTCCACCAGCGCGGCGATCTCCCGGTCGGTCATCTGTCCCTTCTGGGAGGGCATGATCGGGGGGAAGCCCTTCACCACGTCGGCCTGGGGTTCGAGGAGCGAGCTCCGGAGATAGGCATCGTCCGAGACGACCGTGCGCTCCTTCCCGCCGGTCATGACCATGACGCTGCGGCCCGCGATGCCCTTGAGGGTCGGGCCGATGCGGGGGGAGCCGTCGGTGCTGTGGCAGGCCCCGCAGCCCTTCTCCTGGAAGAGCGCAGCGCCGTCCGGCCCCTTCACCGCCGCTGCCCGCGCCTCGCCGCCGCGGTACCATGCCTGGAACTCCGCCTCCGGCAGGACCTCCACCGTGGTGATCATGGACGAGTGCGCGGCCCCGCAGTATTCGGAGCAGAAGAGGTCGTAGCTTCCCTCCTGTTCCGGCCGGAACCAGAGGTAGGTCTCCATCGCCGGCACGCAGTCCTCCTTCACCCGGAACGCGGGGATGAAGAGGCTGTGCAGCACGTCCGCCGAGGTGATCGAGAGCTTCACCGCCCTGCCCGCGGGCAGGCGCAGCACACTGTCGGTCCTGCCGTTCTCGTAGGCGAACTGCCAGGACCACATGCGCGCCGTGACCTTCACGAGCATGGCGTCCGCCGGGACCGTCCGCTGGTAGACGAAGCCCTTCCAGCCCACCCAGAAGATGGCGAGCACGAGCAGCGTGGGGATCACGGTCCAGACGATCTCGAGCGTCAGGTTGCCCTCGATGTTCTCGGCGCGGGGGTGGCGTTTCCGGTTGTACCGGACGGCGAACCAGACCATGGCCGCGGTCACGCCGATCAGCAGCACCAGCGAGACGGCGACGATGACCAGGAAGATGTCGTCGACCGATGCGTAGAGGTTCGTCCAGCCGTGGACCATGAGGGGTTCGCTCAGCGCTCAGGGCTTCGGTTTCCAGGCGCTTCCCGTGCCCGGGACCCTGAACGTCATCCGCCGCTTCAGCGGAACCAGATGTCGAGGAAGGTCAGGCCGATGATCACCGTGAGGGTGACGACCGGCACGAAGAGCATGACCTTGAAGAGCCGGTGCTCGTATTTCAGGTGCATGAAGTACCAGAGCACGAGGCCGGCCTTGCACGAGGCGATCACAAGGGCCGTGAGCGTGCTGAGCCTGCCGAGATGCAGCCCCGCCACGGTCACCGTGACCGCCGTGAGCGCAATCAGCGCGGCCCAGACCGCGACGAAGACCCCGGTGTTGACGATATGCGGTTCCTGTTCCTTCATGGCGTTGCCTGTCGTCCTTTCGCCTTGTTCCTTGCTTCGCTGATCCCTGGCCCGGTCCTGGCCCGATCCAGCGGCCTGCCGCAGTGGCGGCACTGGTTCGGCTCGAGGATCGTCCAGAGGAAGAGCTCGGCGCCGAAGAGCCGGAGCGGCCGGAGCCGCACAGGCATCCTGCAGTGCGGGCAGCGCGCGGCGAAGGCCCGGACCCCATAGGCCAGGATGGCCGCCGCGAGATAGAGCAGCAGCATCAGATGGCCGGCCTGGAAGCTCCAGACGCCGTAGCCGACGGCGAAGAAGCCGGCCAGCCAGATCAGAAGAACGACCCTGCTCCGCGAGCGGCGGTCCATCGGCGCCTCAGGTGATGAGGTAGAACAGCGGGAAGAGGTAGATCCAGATCAGATCCACCAGGTGCCAGTAGAGCCCCGCGTTCTCGAGCCGGCCGAACCGCTGCGCGCTGATGCTGCCGGTCACCGTGAATCCCAGCATGATCCCGAGCAGCACGAGCCCGGCCAGTACATGCAGGCCGTGGAGCCCGGTCATGGCATAGTACAGCCCGTAGAAGAGGATATGCCCGTGCTCGCGGCCGAGCAGCTCCCCGGCGCCGGGATAGATGCCGTGCCCGACCTTGGCGCTCCACTCGAAGTACTTGTTCACCAGGAAGACCAGGCCGAACAGGATGGTCGCCGCCTGGTACCGGAGCGAGGCGGTCCGCGCGCCCCGCCGGAGCGCCGTGATCGAGAGCGCCATGGTCAGGCTGCTGGTGAGCAGGATGACCGTGTTCGCCGTCCCGAGCGCCACGTCCAGCTCCGCCGCGGCCTCATGGAAGGCCGCGGTATGCATGGTGCGGTAGACGGAGTAGACCAGGAACAACCCGCCGAAGAGCAGGATCTCGGTGAAGAGAAAGAGCCACATGCCGAGCTTCGAGCCGGTGTAGTCGTGGTGAGCAGGAGCTGTTGTCGTCGAATGCGAGTCCATGGATGATCGTTGGTTCGCTGCCTCAACAGCGGGAAAGCACCAAATGACAAATAGCAGATCTCAAATAAGCATCAAGCACCGATCGTCCAAAGCTCCAAACAGGGAAGCCGGACGAACAGTTGGGATCCGGCGCTTGGTGCTTGTCATTTACCGTATGCATAGGGTCCTGATGTGACCTCGGGCGGGACCGCGAAGTTCTCGGTCGGCGGGGGAGAGGCCGTCCGCCATTCCAGCGTCGTCCCGCCCCAGGGATTGTCGCCCGCCGCCGGCCCCCTCCGGACGGCCCGGAGCAGGGTGAAGAGCATCAGCAGCACGCCCGCGGCCAGGACCCAGGACCCGATCGTGGAGAGCAGGTTCATGTCCTGGAACCGGGGAAGGTAGTCGTAGTACCGCCGCGGCATGCCGTCCCACCCCAGGATGAAGAGCGGGAAGTAGAGGATGTTGAAGCCGATGAAGAGGAGCAGGCAGGCGGTCCGGGCGGGCCGCTCGGCGTACATCCGGCCGGACATCTTGGGGAACCAGTAGTGCAGCGCCGCGATGAAGGCGAAGATAGTTCCGCCGAACATGACATAGTGGAAATGGGCTACGATGAAGGTCGTGCCGTGCACATGGATGTTCGTGGCCAGGGCGCCCTGGACCAGACCGGTGAACCCGCCGATGGAGAAGAGGAAGATGAAGGCGAAGGTGTAGAGCAAAGGCGTGTCGGACTGCACCGCGCCCTTGTAGAGGCTCGCCACCCAGTTGAAGACCTTGATGCCGCTCGGCACGGCGACCAGGAAGGTGAGGAGCGAGAAGACCATGCGCGACTCGTCGCTCATGCCGCTGGTGAACATGTGGTGGCCCCAGACGAGGTAGCCCACCAGCGCGATGGCCAGGCTCGAGAAGGCGATGGCCTTGTAGCCGAAGATGGTCCTGCGGCTGAAGACCGGGATGATCTCGGAGATGACGCCCATGGCCGGCAGGATCATGATGTAGACCGCCGGGTGGGAGTAGATCCAGAAGAGGTGCACGAAGAGGATCGGGTCGCCGCCCTTGGCCGGGTCGAAGAACCCGATGCCGAAGGAGCGCTCCAGGATCAGCATCACCAGCGTGATGCCGATGACCGGCGTGGCCAGGAGCTGCACCCAGCCCGTGGCGTAGAGCGACCAGACGAAGAGCGGCATGCGGAACCAGCTCATGCCCTTCGCCCGGAGGCGGTGGATGGTCGTGACGAAGTTGAGGCCCGTGAGCGTGGACGACGCGCCGAGCAGGAAGACGCCGAAGACGGCGAGCGAGACGTTGGTGCCGGTGCGGACGCTGTAGGGCACGTAGAAGGTCCAGCCCGTGTCCGGCGGGCCGCCGCCGGTGAAGAGCGAGGCCGCGATCACCAGGGCGCCGGCGAGGTAGAACCACCAGGAGAGGAGGTTCAGCCGCGGGAAGGCCACGTCCTGCGCGCCGATCTGGAGCGGCAGCATGAAGTTCCCCAGCGCCGCGGGGATGCCCGGGATGATGACCAGGAAGATCATGATCACGCCGTGGAGCGTGAAGAGGGCGTTGTAGGTCTGGGCCTCCATGATGGTCCGGCCCGGCGCGATCAGCTCGAGCCGTATCAGCAGGCCGATGGTCATGCCTGCCAGGAAGAAGGCGGCCATGCAGGAAAGGTAGAGCAGGCCGATGCGCTTGTGGTCCGTCGAGAGGACCCAGGCGAGCAGGCCCCGGTGTCTGCCGGGAGTGTTGTAGAAGTTCGTGGTCATCGTCGTTTGTTGGTGGTCTTCGTTCTTGGTAGCCGCAGGCTTCAGCCTGCGTTCTCTATCAAATGGTGCTGATCAGCATGTCCTCCAAGGAGCATCCGAGAGAGCCCGAATACGGGTAATCCTGCCATCGTGCAACCAGCCCTTTCCGTACCGGGTTGTCCAGGACATAGCGGACCTGCGTTCCCAGGTTCTCATTCGTACGGATGACGTGGTCGAAAAAGTCCTTTTGCCATTTCACCGGCGGCCGGTTCTGCGACAGCCAGTACCCGGCCTTCTGTTTGTACGCGGTCACCGCCCTCCAGAGGTCCGCCCTGTCGTCCATGCCTGTCAGGACCAGATGCTGATGATCAGGCATGTAGCAGTATGCCGGCACCACACAGCCCGAGGAATTGGTTGCGGATGTCAAGATACCGATGAATATCTGGACCACATCGTTCGCTGTAAAGAGCTCGATACCGTCCCTGATGCAGAGGGTGAACGATGCTGTAACAGTGCCCCGGTAAAGCTCTTTCTGCAAACGATGCCTTTTTTCCCGTATGCGGACCATGCTGTCAATGACCAGCGCAGGCTGAAGCCTGCGGCTACCAGTACACATCAATGCCGCATCAGCCGAGACCTATCCTGCCCCGCGCCTCTTCCTCCCCGTCACCATCAGGTAGGTGAAGAACGCCGCGACGGTCACGACCATCGCCGTCCCGGCGACCTTCAGGACGTTCAGAACGTAGGACCCTTCCTTCGCATCGTAGCTGAAGCAGTAGGTCAGCACCCGGCCCGCCGGGGAGCCGATCTT
>CAZTXN010000101.1:0-9783 GCA_964617655.1 uncultured Nitrospiraceae bacterium
CTCGGCATCCGGGTGATGGAGAAGATCAACCGCATCATCCGCGAGGAGATGAACGCCATCGGCGGCCAGGAGGTCGCCATGCCGGTGCTGAACCCGGCTGACGTCTGGCAGCAGACCGGCCGGTGGGACGCCATCGGCGACGAGATGTTCCGCCTGAAGGACCGGGGCGGCAGGGACATGTGCATGGCCATGACGCACGAGGAGACCATGACCTGGCTGGCGAGCCATGACCTCCGGTCCTACCGCGAGCTGCCCCAGATCTGGTACCAGGTCCAGACCAAGCTGCGCGACGAGGCCCGGCCCAAGAGCGGCGTGCTGCGCACGCGGGAGTTCACCATGAAGGACTCCTACAGCTTCGACAAGGACGAGGAGGGGCTCGACCGCTCCTACCAGCTTCACCTCGAGGCCTACAAGAAGATCTACTCCCGCTGCGGCATCACCTTCCATGTGGTCCAGAGCGACACCGGCATGATGGGCGGCAGCATGGCCCACGAGTACATGGCCCCGTCCCCGGCAGGGGAGGACGATGTGGCGCTCTGCGGCGCCTGCGGGTACGCGGCGAACACGGAGCTCGCGCTCTCGGCGCCGAGACCCGCTGCCGCTCCGAACGACGGGTTCGAGGAGATCGCAACGCCGGAGAAGCGGACCATCGATGAGGTGATGCGCTTCCTGAAGCTCACGCCTGACCGGCTGCTCAAGTCCATCCTGGTCATGACCGACAATGGCCCGGTGCTTGCCCTGGCGCGGGGCGACCAGACGCTGCATGAGAAGAAGCTGGCAAAGCTGGTCGGACCGCATCGGCCGGCCCAGAAGGACGAGGTCAAGGCGGCTCTCGGCGTGCCTGCCGGGTTCATCGGCCCCATGGGCCACAGGGTCAGGAAGATCGCCGACCCCTGCCTGAAGGAGGGCGTCTATGTGGCCGGCGCGAACAAGGAAGGGTTCCATGTGAAGGGCGTCACGGCAGCGGCGCATTTCAGTGACGCCGAGTTCCAGGACATCCATACCGCGGCAGCGGGAGATGCCTGCAGCCGGTGCGGCAAGCCGCTCCGGATCGAGAAGGTGATCGAGATCGGGAACATCTTCAAGCTCGGCACGAAATACTCGGTCCCGCTCAAGGCAAACTATCTCGACGAGCAGGGCAACGAGAAGCCGATCGTCATGGGCAGCTACGGCATCGGGCCGGCCCGGATCGCTGCCGCTGCCATCGAGCAGGGGAACGACAAGGACGGCATCATCTGGCCCCTGGCCATTGCGCCCTTCCACCTGCAGGTGATCCCGGTGAACGTCAACGACCAACAGTCCATGGACCTTGCCGAGGAGCTGTACGCGGCTCTCGAGGAGAAGGGCTTCGAGGTGCTGCTGGACGACCGGGACGAGCGGGCGGGCGTCAAGTTCAAGGACGCGGACCTGCTCGGCATCCCCTGGCGCATCGTGATCGGCGAGAAGAACCTGAAGGAGGGGCTGGTCGAGGTGAAGGATCGGCGGACCGGGAAGGTCGAGAAGGTGAAAGCCGTCGAGGCCGTGGAGCTCGTGGCGAAGAAGCTGGTGATGGAAAATGCATAGAGGTCCGATATGCTTGTAGGGGCAACCCTGAGTGGTTGCCCTTCTCCGGGCGGCCGCGGAGAATATAAGACATGATTGCGGAGTGCGGATTGCGGAGTGCGGAATGAACACCGATAGATCGAACGACATCGAAGAGATCCGGGAGATCATCGCGCAGAAGGCAGAGCGGTTCCGGTCGCGCATGGGCGACGTGGTCCTCGCCGGCGTGGAGGACGGGACGGTCAAGATCGCGCCCACGGGCTTCTGCTGGCGCTGACACCTGACGCGGATAGCCCTGGTCGAGGGCTTGCAGAAGGAGCTGGCAGCTGCGTTCCCCTGGGTCGAGAAGGTCGTCGTGGTGCGCCAGGAGGCGGCGGAAGCGGGAAAAAAGACTTGAATTCATGGGATAAAGCACCTATAATCTCCTTCATGGAGGGAGCGCACCATGGCTGATGAGTCCCTGAGGCTGAAGCTGACGGCGCAGCAATGCGCGGATATCAAGAAGCAGATCGGGTTCGATCTGAACGAGATCTACCTTACCAAGCGGTCCCTGAACAAGCTTCGGGTCTTCCGGCTCCGTCTGAACGAGGAGCAGCAGGAGCTGATCTCCGAGGCCTGGGGCCAGCGGGTGAAGGAGCTGACCGTCACGCGGTCGGTAGCAACACGGATCATGTAGATACGTTCCGGACGACACGCCAGGGCCATGCCGAACCTGCGGCATGGCCCGTGGTCCCTGGGGAAGTGACACGACAAAGAGCGAAAGGGGGTGAATCATCTTGAAGAGGTCCTTTGTTCTCCTGCTTTCATTGGTCCTTGTCGTTGCATTCGCTTTTATCGGCTGCGAGAAGAAGCCCGAGCCTCCGAAGCCGGCGCCGGTGGTGGCCCCGCCGCCACCGCCGCCACCGCCTCCTCCGCCGCCGCCGGCGCCGAAGCCCGCGCCTGCGAAACCGGCGAAGAAGTAGGCTCGCAGGGAAGCTTCAGGTCATCGAGATCCAGGCCCCCGTCCGGGGGCCTTTTCTTTGCTTCACCGGGGGCGGGAGGCGCTCCGGCCGCATTCCCGGGTCTGTTGGCGCACCCACGGGTATGAACAGACTGACCACCGACAAGCTGGGAGAACTGCTGCAGAAGGCCGGCGTGATCACGCCGGAACAGGCCAAGGAGATCCGGCTCAAGCAGGACCACCAGCGGATGAAGATCCTGAAGGCCCGGGGCGAGACCGTGCACCGCGGACGCCTCTCCCTCGAGGAGGAGGTGTCGGCCATCGAGGTGGCGGCCTCGCTCGAGCTCGAGCCGCCCAACGCGCCGGGAAAGGTCCTGACCGAGGACCTCATCACCGAGATCGTCGCCCGCCAGGCCGGCATGCCCTACCAAAAGATCGACCCGCTCAAGCTGGATCCCGAGACCGTCACGCAGATCCTCTCCCGCGCCTTCGCCCGCAAGAACACCGCCGTGCCGGTCGATCGCACGGACGACAAGCTCGTGGTGGCCGTGGCGGACCCGTACAACATCGAGGTGGTCGAGAACATCCAGCGGCTCGGCTACAAGGTCAGCCGGGTCCTCTCCTCCCGCACCGACATCATCAAGATCATCACGGAGTTCTACGGCTTCCGCTCCTCGGTGAGTGCGGCCGCCAAGGAGATGACCGCCGAGGTCGACCTCGGGAACCTCGAGCAGTTCGTCAAGATGAAGGCGGTCTCGGAGATCGAGGCCACGGACCGGCATATCGTGAACGCCGTGGAGTTCCTCTTCCGGTACGCTTTCGACCAGCGGGCGAGCGACATCCATATCGAACCGAAGCGGGACTCTTCGCAGATCCGCTTCCGGATCGACGGCATGCTCCATGCCATCCATGCGGTCCCGAAGCAGGTCCACCCGGCCCTCGTGTCGCGCGTCAAGATGCTCTCGCGCATGGACATCGCCGAGAAGCGGCGGCCCCAGGACGGGCGCATCAAGACGGAATACAAAGGGCGCGAGGTGGAGATCCGCGTCTCGACCATGCCGGTCGCCTTCGGCGAGAAGATCGTGCTGCGCATCTTCGATCCCGACATCATCCTCCAGGACCTGGAGGAGCTGGGCTTTGCGCCGCGGGAGTACGAGCTCTTCCGCTCCTTCATCTCACGGCCCCACGGCATCCTGCTCGTCACCGGCCCCACCGGCAGCGGCAAGACGACCACGCTCTACTCGGCGCTCCGGACGGTCGCCACGCCCGAGGTGAACGTCGTGACCATCGAGGATCCCATCGAGATGGTCTACGACCGGTTCAACCAGGTGGGGGTCCAGCACCAGATCGGCGTCTCCTTCGGCAGCACGCTGCGCACCATCCTGCGCCAGGACCCGGACATCATCATGGTCGGCGAGATCCGGGACCTCGAGACGGCCGAGAACGCCGTGCAGGCAGCGCTGACCGGCCACCTGGTCTTCTCGACGCTCCATACGAACGACGCGCCCAGCTCGGTCACGCGGCTCCTGGACCTGGGACTGGCGCCGTACCTCATCGCCTCGACCGTGGTGGGGATCATGGCCCAGCGTCTCGTGCGGAAGATCTGCACGAGCTGCGAGCGCACCTACCAGCTGCTGCCTGAGGAGGCGGCGGCGGTGGGGCTTTCGTCCGATGCGGCGCGGCCGCTCACGGTGAAGTACGGCGAGGGCTGCTCCCAGTGCCGGGGCACCGGCTACCTCGGCAGGACCGGCATCTTCGAGGTGATGGAGCTGAACGACCGGGTCCGGCCGCTCATCACGGACAAGGCCGACGCCGAGTTCATCAAGCGCACGGCCGTCGGCGACGGCATGGTGACCCTGCGCGAGGCCGCGGTCAGGAAGATGCTGGCAGGCGAGACCACTTTTGACGAGGTGATCCGCGTGACCGGAGAGAAGCAGTGAGGCCCGCCGGCCGTCCGGGGTCTGCGCCGACGGACGGAGAAGTACGCACGGCCACTTCATGGAAACCTTCGTAGAATTCCTTGCAGGCCATTGGGCGCTGGCCGCGGGAACGGCCGTGAGCGTCCTGCTCGCGGCCCTCTTCGCCGCGGCCGAGACGGCCATGCTCTTCGCGAACAAGGCCCGGCTCCACCGGCTGAGCGAGCAGGGGAACCGCCGCGCCGACGCGGCGCTCGGCCTGGTGCTGGAGCGGGACCGCCTGCACAGCGCCCTGCTCCTGGTCGAGAACTTCTTCCTGGCGCTGGCCGTGGTCCTCTGCGCCGTCATCGCGCTCCGCTTCCTGGAGGAGCCCTTTGCCGTGGGGGTCACCGCCCTGGCGATGAGCCTGGTGGTGGTGCTCTTCGCCAAGCTGGTGCCGAAGGGGCTCGCCTCGCGGGACCCCGACCGTCTGGCGCTCCTGCTGGCCCATCCCATGCGGCTGCTCACGACCCTCCTCTCGCCCGTGGCGCGGGCCGTCACCGCGACCGCAGAGCTGATCTCCGGCCGGCGGGACACGCGACCCCTCTCCTGCACCTCCGTGGTGACCGAGGAGGACATCAAGGCGATGATCAGCCTGGGCGGGGAGGGCGGCGCGCTCGAGGAGGAGGAGACGGAGCTCCTGCACAAGGTCTTCGAGTTCGGCGACACGGTCACCTCCGAGGCCATGCGGCCCCGGACCGAGGTGGTGAGCGTCAAGGCCGGCGCCGCGGTGAAGGACGTGCTCGAGCTGGTGTCGGAGTTCGGGTACTCGCGCTACCCGGTCATCGAGCAGACGGTGGACACGGTCACCGGCATCCTCTACGTCAAGGACATCATGATCGCCATGGCGGCGGGCAAGGCCCGGCCCGAGGATACCATCCAGCCCTTCGTCCGCCCCGCCTACTTCATCCCGGAGAACAAGCGGGTGAGCGAGCTGCTCGCGGAGATGCAGCGGGAGAAGCTCCAGATCGCCATCGTCATCGACGAGTTCGGCGGCACCGCGGGGCTCGTGACGCTCGAGGACCTGGTCGAGGAGATCGTCGGCAGCATCCATGACGAGCTGGACGCCGAGGAGAAGGACGTCCAGATCATGGACGAGAAGAACGTCGTGGTCTCCGGCCAGGCCGAGATCGACGAGGTGAACGAGCTCCTGGAGACGGAGCTCCAGAGCAGGGATTTCAACACCATCGGCGGATTCGTCTTCGGCCTCTTCGGCCGCATGCCCCGCGTGGGCGAGCAGCTCCGGTACCGGGAGCTGAAGTTCGAGGTGCTGGAGCTGGACGGCAGGAAGATCGAGAAGATCAAGATCACGAAATTGTAAAGTTTCACCACGGAGGCACGGAGACACAGAGGAGAACGCAGAACAAACGCAAATGAGGAACGTCTGGTGTATCCTTTGTTTGTATTCGGGTTCCTCCGTGTCTCTGTGTCTCTTCTGTGGTAGATCGTTGAATTTAGGAGGGAATGCATGCGGAAGAAGGTGACGGTCGTCGGGGCGGGGAACGTGGGGGCCACGCTGGCGCAGCGGATCACGGAGCGGGACCACGTGGATGTGGTGATGGTCGATGTGGCGGAGGGCGTGCCGCAGGGCAAGGCGCTGGACCTCCTGGAGGCGGGGCCGGTGCTCGGGTATGACACCTGCGTCATCGGCACGAACAGCTACGACGACACGAAGGGCTCGGACGTGATCGTGATCACCGCCGGCCTGGCGCGCAAGCCCGGCATGAGCCGGGACGACCTCCTGGCCGCGAACGGGGAGATCGTGAAGCACGTGGCCGCGGAGACGGCGAAGCGCTCGCCCCAGGCGGTCATGATCGTGGTCACGAATCCCATGGACGTGATGGCCTTTGTCGCCATGAAGGCGAGCGGCTTCCCGAAGGAGCGGGTCATCGGCATGGGCGGGGTGCTCGATTCGGCGCGGTTCCGGACCTTCATCGCCCTCGAGCTGGCCGTCTCCGTGGAGAACGTGAACGCCTTCGTGATGGGCGGCCACGGGGACACCATGGTCCCCCTGCCGCGGTACTCCTCGGTCGCGGGCATCCCGATCACTGAGCTCCTGAGCGCCGACCGGATCAGCGCCCTGGTGGAGCGGACCCGGAACGGCGGCGCCGAGATCGTTGCCCTGCTCAAGACCGGGAGCGCCTACTACGCGCCCTCCGTGGCGACGCTCGAGATGATCGAGTCCATCCTGCTGGACAAGAAGAAGATCCTGCCCTGCTCGGTCCTGCTCCGGGGCGAGTACGGCGTCCAGGACGTCTTCGCCGGCGTGCCGGTGAAGCTCGGCGCCAGGGGCATCGAGCAGGTGGTCGAGGTGAAGCTGACCGACGAGGAGAAGGCCGCCTTCGCGCGGTCGGTGGAGGCGGTGAAGCAGGGATGCGCGAGATTCATGTAGACGAGATCCGGGACAACGTGGCCCAGGTCTGCATCGAGGCGGCCATCGACCTTTCGGAGGACGTGGAGACCGCCTTCGAGCGGGCCCGGGAGGCCGAGACCTCGGCGCAGGCCCGGGAGATCATCGGGCTGCTGCAGGAGAACGCCCGCGTGGCGCGGGAGGAGCGGCTCCCGGTCTGCCAGGACACGGGCATGGCCCTCTTCTTCGTCGAGGTCGGCCAGGACCTGCGCATCAAGAACGGCTTCCTGACCGACGCCATCAACGAGGGTGTGCGGAAGGGGTACCGCGAGGGCCATCTCCGGCGGTCGGTGGTGGATCCCCTCTCCCGGCGGAACACGGGGGACAATACGCCGGCGGTGATCTACACCGAGGTGGCGCCCGGCGACCGGCTCAGGATATCCTTCATGCCCAAGGGCGCGGGGAGCGAGAACATGAGCGCCATCCGGATGCTCCGGCCGACCGACGGCGTCGAGGGCGTCAAGGAGTTCGTGCTCGAGTGCGTCCGCGCCGCCGGCGCGAACCCCTGCCCGCCCATCGTGGTGGGCGTGGGCATCGGGGGGACCTTCGAGAAGGCCGCGGTGATGGCGAAGAAGGCGCTGCTCCGCCATGTGGGAAGCCCCAACCCGGTGCTGGAGCTGGCGCGGCTCGAGGAGGAGCTCCTGAAGGCCGTGAACCGGACCGGCATCGGGCCGGCCGGGCTCGGCGGCAGGGTGACCGCTCTGGGCGTGCATGTGGAGTCCTTTCCCTGCCATATCGCCTCGCTGCCCGTGGCGGTGAACATCAACTGCCATGCAGCGCGGCATAAGACGATCATCCTTTGATTGCGGATTGCGGATTGCGGAGTGCGGAATCTGCAAGGAACGATGGAAAACATACGTAGGGGCGGCCCTGTGTGGCCGCCCTCATCAGGGCAACCACGCAGGGTTGCCCCTACGGGGTAGCGGGGTGTTGTGTGGCCGATCCGATCAAGATAACCACCCCCCTGGCCGATGAGGTCATCGGGAGGCTCAGGGCCGGCGACCGGGTCCTGCTCTCCGGCGTCATCTACACCGGCCGGGACATGGCGCACAAGCGGATGGTCGAGGGCCATCGGAAGGGCGACGCCTTCCCCTTCGACCTCCAGGGGCAGGTGCTCTACTATACCGGCCCCACGCCCGCGCCTCCCGGCAGGCCCGTCGGGTCCGCCGGTCCGACCACGAGCTGCCGCATGGACCGCTACGCGCCCTACCTGCTCGAACAGGGGCTGAAGGGGATGATCGGCAAAGGCCCGCGCGGCGCGGAGGTGAAGGACGCCGTGCGCAGGCTCCGGGCGGTCTACTTCGCGGCCGTCGGCGGCGCCGGGGCGCTCATCTCGAAGGCCATCCGGAAGGCCGAGGTGATCGCCTATCCGGACCT
This sequence comes from uncultured Nitrospiraceae bacterium, assembly GCA_964617655.1. GTDB lineage: Bacteria > Nitrospirota > UBA9217 > UBA9217 > UBA9217 > JAKAHZ01. The sequence continues at coordinate 8,225 of CAZTXN010000101.1, forward strand.
GGGGACCGAAGCGGTGATGCGGCTCGAGGTGGAGGACCTGCCGCTCTTCGTGGTGAACGACATCCACGGCGGGGACCTCTACGAGCTGGGCGTGAAGGAGTACGGGGAAGTTAGAACGGACAAGAAATGAATTTGACGCTGAATAACGCAGAACGCGTATGACAAGGCTATGCAGGAGAGCAGGGGAAGGTCTTGCAAGGCAGTTCATAGGCCTCTGTCATAGGTTCTTCTGCGTTGCATGATCTTCATCTTAAGGAGCTGACATGCCGATCAAGTCCAAGATCCGCACCATCCCGGACTATCCCAAGAAGGGCATCATGTTCCGGGACATCACCACGCTCATCAAGGACCCCGTGGGGTTCCGGCTGGTGATCGACAGCCTGACGCAGCGGTACATCAACGGGGACCACGACTTCAACGTCATCGTGGGCATCGAGTCGCGCGGCTTCATCATCGGCGGCGCGCTCTCCTACACCCTGGGCAGGGGCTTCGTGCCGATCCGGAAGAAGGGCAAGCTGCCGGGCGAGGTGGAGTCCCAGGAGTACGAGCTGGAGTACGGCACGGACCGCATCGAGATCCACAAGGACGCCATTGCGAAGGGCGACCGGGTGCTGCTGATCGACGACCTGCTGGCAACGGGAGGCACGGCCCTGGCCGCCGCGGCGCTGATCGAGAAGCTCGGCGGCACGATCACGGAGATGGCCTTCATCGTGGACCTGCCGGACGTGGGCGGCAGGAAGAAGCTGCTGGAGAAGGGCTACAAGGTCTTCGCGCTCACGGAGTTCGAGGGCGAGTGAAGGAACCCTCTCCCCCTGCGGGAGAGGGCTGGGTGAGGGGAACCAGCCGCGGATGAACGCGGATAAGGTCAAAATCGGCAGAGGTAAAACCGAAAGCTGATTTGGACACGGATGGACACGGATAGCACAAAGGCGGGAACAAACAATGAGCGGAGCTTCGAAAGAGGCTCCGCATTTTCTTTGGAACCCTCTCCCTTCTGCGGAAGATGGCTGGGTGAGGGGGATGTCGTTCTGATGGAACAGTAATTATCGCGCTTGCCTTGGTTCGTCATTCCCGCGGAGGAGGGAAACCAGTGCCCGGCCTTAGAGTCCGGATCCCCGATAGGATCACTCGGGGATGACGGCTTAAGGGTTGTCCTTTCGATCACGAGTCCAAAGAAAGATGAATAGTTTGAGCAAAGGGTCTGCTGCATCGACTGGAGCGGATAATCGCAGTGAAGTTATATAAAGGAATTGCGATGAACATTTTCGGCATGGAGCATCACTTCGCTTCCTTCGCGGCTTGGCGAAAGACGAAAGGTTCTTTTCTTTGTTCCTGTCTTCCCGCGAAAGGAGCGTTCCTCCTGCTGGCGGCCGCGTTGCTTTTTGCCTCCTCCTGCGCCCGGCCGCCGGTGACCGCGCCGGAACTGGCCCTGGAGCAGGTCTCCTGGTGGCGGGCGGGGCTGAAGGCCGATGACCTGGACTTCAGCGGCCTGGCCGACGCCGCGCGGCGGCAGGGACCGCCTCTTCGGCCGGCTGGAAGGCAGGAAGGTCGTTCCCTAT
>CAZTXN010000102.1:0-9650 GCA_964617655.1 uncultured Nitrospiraceae bacterium
CGAAGTTGAAGGAATTCAGGACAAAATGAACTGCGCAGGCTGAAGTCCCCGATAAGGTCGAGGACAGGCTCTGCGACTACCCTGCGCGGGAAGATCGCATCTTCCCTCCCACCACCTTCGATACCGCCGCGAAGTCCTGCTCTCCCAGCCCCTGCCGCATGGCCAGGCCGTAGATCTCCTTCACCACGCCCGTTGCCGGCGCAGATGCCGCGCGGGCCGCGGCTAGTTCCGGGTCAGCCTCACCCGGCAGGTGAGCGGACCGCCGGCAAAGGCGGCGCCGTCCTCGGTGAACTTCCAGAGGAAGCGTTCAGGACGCTGCTCGCTCCCGATGCTCATGCCCTCGAGGTCGCCCGTCAGGAGGTATCGCCATCCGGCAAAGGACCGGGGCTGCCGGATGCCGGTGATGGAAAGCTCGCGGAGGTCGACGGTCCACCATTGGTGGTCGGCGTCCGCCCGGGGCAGGTGGAGGAGCAGGAAGTGGCTCCCCCGGAGCTTCCGGTAGGCCGCGCCGTCGGTCTGGAAGTCCTCGTGCAGTCCGTAGACCACCTCGACCTCCAGGGCCGGGACGATCGGCCGGACCCCGAGCGCGAGGACGGCCCCCCAGAGGAGAAAGCAGAGCGCGGCGATGGCGGTGATGATCTTTGCGCCGAGGGTCATGGGCTGAGAGCGGGCGGCAGGGAACGTGACGGCAGCGGTTGCGGGAGCCGCCCCCGGTCCGCCGGGAGCGGCCCCGGCCTGTCCGCTACTTGATCTTCTTGATGAACTCCTCGACCGGCACGGCGGGGAGCGTGGTCATCTGGACCGACCCGCGGGCGCCGATCTCCACCGACATCTTCATGACCGCCTCGTTGTTCGGCGCCTCGACGATGTTGATGATGTCATACATGCCGAGCAGGGCGTACTGCTTCAGGACCTTCACGCCCATGGCCTCGATCTCCTTGTTCACCTCCATGATCCGCTCCGGGCGCTCCTTGATGGTCTTGCGGCCTTCATCGGTGAGGTTGCTCAGGATGATGTAGTACGGCATGACGGACCCTCCTTTCGGTCGATGGGATGGCGGATGCCGGCGGCTTGCGACGCGGACGGCGGCGCGACGGCGCTCCGGGTATGGGGAACGGGAATAGGATTACTATAGCACAGGAGCGGCCTCATGGGAACGCGGTTTTGTGCGGCCCGGCAGGTGTGGTACAATGGCCGCATCCGGCGCCCGACCGTCCGCAAGCGCCGCAGACCCCCATGAGACCGGTCATCCTCTTCTGCTGCTGCCTCCTGCTCCTTTCCTCCGGAGCCTCTGGCGCGCCCTCCGGCCCGCTCCAGGTGCGGAACCAGTTCCCGCTCTTTCTCGGCGCAGCCCCGCCGTACCTCGAGAGCGCCGAGCTGCGGGATTCCCTCACCCTGGGCCTGCACCACTCCAGCGTGTACCTCCTCGAGACGACCGCGGCATGGTCCGTCCGGATGGACCTGGAACTGACGGAAATGGACATCCGTCTGAAGAAGCGCATAACCGCCAGGACCGAGATCGGACTGGACCTGCCGGTCATCCGTCCGGCAGCCGGGTTCCTCGACGGTCCGCTCGAGGAATGGCACGACCTGCTGGGCGTGGGGGACTACGGCCGCGGAGCGCGGCCGCAGAACGAGTTCCTCTATGCCATCGACCGCAACGGCGCGCCGGTGATCCGGGGGGAGAGCGCACGAACCGGCCTCGGCGACCTGCGGTTGACCCTGAAGCAGGTCCTCCTGGAAGGCACCGCGACGGTCAGCGTGCTGGCGGGCATCGAGGCGCCGACCGGCGATGCCAGGACAGGATACGGGAACGGGAGCATCGACCTCCTGGCCGCGGTGCTCGCGGACCTGCAGTGGGGAGATGTCTACCGGGGGTATTTGAACGCGGGCTATATCGTACCCGGCGACCTGAAGGGCTATCAGACCGTGGGGCTCCGGAATGCTGCTTATGCCGCTCTCGGGCTCGAGGCCGCCTGGCGGCCCCGGTTCAGCCTGCTGGTCCAGACCCTGGCGCAGCAGTCGCCGCTGCCGGTCACGGGCGCGCATCATATCGACCGGCCGTCCGTCCTGCTGACCGTCGGCGGCAGGTACGCCTTCGAGCAGGGAAGCCTGGAGCTCTCCCTGACCGAGGATGCATCCGTCTCCGGAGCGCCGGACTTCATCGCCCAGGCGGCCTGGACGATGCAGTATTGATGCAAGCGCAAGAAGCAGATCTACCACGGAGGCACGGAGGCACGGAGAGGATCGAGTCAAAATGAACAGGTACGTGTCAGTGCCTTCTCCGTCTTTGTGGTCAGGTCCGGGGTTTTCGAATCAATAGCTATGATGCCGGTTTTCCGGCAGCAAACGATCAGGAGGCGGGAATGTGCGATCTCAAGGCATATGTACGGAAGCAGGACAAGGAAGAGCTGGTGCTCGAGGCGGTGAACCAGGTGCAGACCGAAGGGGACGAGGTGGTGCTGCGGAACCTCTTCGGCGAGGAGAAGCGGGTGCGCGCAGGGATACGGGAGATCTCGCTCAAGACGAGCCGGCTGGTCCTGGAGCAGCGGTAAATACGGCAGGAAGCCGCCCGGAGCAGCGTTTGCGCGAAGCGGCGCGGGGTCAGGGTGAGGAAGGATCGAACATCCTTGACGGGTTCAAACGCGCGTTTTCCCTCAAACAGCTTGACAATACTGACGGTTTTGATTTATAAATAGCATTGTTCCTGCTCTGCGCACCCGGTCCATTCGCTCATCATCACCTCAATTGCCTATGGAAGACCATAAGCTCAGGGTTTTCTGCGCCGTGGCCGAGACGAAGAGCTTCTCCAAGGCCTCGGAGCTCATCCATCTCACCCAGCCCGCCGTGAGCCTCCAGATCCAGGCCATGGAGGAGCTCTACGAGACGCGGCTCTTCGACCGTTCGGGCAACTCGATCAACCTCACGCCGGCCGGCGAGATCCTCTACAAGCGCGCCAAGGAGATCCTGGCGCTCTATGCCGAGGCGCAGAAGAACATCAGCGAGATCACGGGCCAGATCAAGGGCGCCCTGAACATCGGCGCCAGCTCCACCATCGGCAACTACCTCCTGCCGGGCATCATCTCGGTCTTCAAGAAGCGCGTGCCCCAGGTCAACATCTCGCTCGTGGTGAGCAACACCAAGACGATCACCGAGAAGCTGAACGCCGGGGAGATCGACATCGCCCTGGTGGAAGGGGACGTGAGCAAGCAGCGGTTCTCCGTCGAGACGCTCATCTCGGACGAGCTGGTGGTGATCATGTCCCCGGCCCATCCCTGGGCCGAGCGCCGGAACATCCCGGGCATCGAGCTCTGCAAGGAGCCGCTCATCCTGCGCGAGGAGGGCTCCGGAACCCGCCAGATCATCATGAAGCACCTGGAGGAGCACGGCATCAAGCATGACCAGCTGCGCGTCTCCCTCGTGCTGGGAAGCACCGAGGCCATCAAGGGCGCGGTGGAGGAGGGGGTCGGCGTCTCGATCGTCTCCGGCTGGGCGGTGCGCAAGTGGCTGAAGCAGGGGCTGCTCAAGGCGACGACCTTCAAGGACATCAAGTTCCACCGGAACTTCAGCATCATCTCTCCCAAGCGGAACTACAGCACCCATACGGCCAAGGAGTTCCTGAACTTCCTCCGGGTCTATCCCATCAAATCTCCGCTGTCCTGATCCAGAGCCGCTCCCAGTTCTCCCGTTCCACCTGGCCCCAGGTCCCCGGACGCAGGGCGTCGATCCGCTGCAGCAGGAGGTCCGCCGCGCGGTAGGCGCCGAGTCCTGCGCCCGCGCTCCGCAGGATGACCGCGCCGTCCCGGTCCGTGCGGAAGACCGCTGCGCCGGCATCGGTGTACCGCCCGACCACCTCTTCGGCCGGCTGGCGGTAGGGATTGCCCTCGCCCACCGAGACGACGGCGACCGCGGGGCGCACCGCCTCGATGAAGGCCGCGGAGCTCGATGTCCTGCTCCCATGGTGGGGGACCTTCACGACATCAGCCCGGAGGTCATGACCGCTCGCGAGCAGCGCAGTCTCGCCTTCGCGATGCAGGTCGCCGGTGAAGAGGAGCGAGCCTGCGGGCGTTCTGATGCGGACCGCGAGGGAGCGGTCGTTCTCCGCAGCGTAGGCTTTGCTGCGCGGGGCCCGGGGCTGGAGGTACTCTCCCGGAGGATGCAGGACCTCGAGCTCCGCGCTTCCCGCGGTCCCGCGGTCCCCGGCCGTGACGACCCGCAGGGACGATCCCCGCATCTTCGCTCGTTGCTGCAGCTCGGCGAAACCCCCGAGGTGACCGTCCCGGCCGGACCACCAGACCTCGGCCACCCGGACCTCCTGCAGGACCGCGAGCAGGCCCTGCATATGGTCAGGATGGGGATGGGAGAGCACCACGAGGTCAAGGTCCCGGATGCCCCGGTCATGCAGATAGGGAAGCACCACCCGCCGGCCGATGTCGAACCGGTTGTCGCGCGTTCCTCCTCCATCGACCAGGATCCTTCCTTCGCCGGCCTCCACCAGGGCGCAGTCCCCCTGTCCCACATCCAGGAAGGTGACGCGCGTACCCGCGACGGTAGCGAGCGGCAGGAGCACGGCGAGGACCAGCAGGGCGGCGGAAGCTCCGGCCGCGACCAGCAGTCTGCGCGGCTGCCTTGAGGGGAACTCGAGCGGACGGTACCTGTTGTAGAGGCGCGACCGGAGGAGGACGGCCAGGGAGAGGAGCAGTACGCCGTAGGCTGCCAGGGCGAGGGGTGACGGGGAGGCGACCGGCAGCGAGGCGAAGGGAAGCGAAGCAAAGACGTCGACCATGGCCACGAAGAAGTCCGCTGCGGCCTGGTTCAGTCCTGCCAGGGGCAGGCTGTCGGTCAGGAGCGAGAGCATGCCCGAGGCGAGGCCGAGCGGCACCACGACCGCGCCTGCAAAGGGCACCACCGCCATGTTGGCCGCGATGCCGGCCAGGGAGACCTGGTTGAAATGATAGGCCACGAGCGGCCCGGTGGCGGCCGAGGCGGCGAGGGAGATGAGCAGCAGGAGCAGGACGGCCCGCAGCCACCGCCGGATGCCCGCTGCAGGCGGCATGAGCGCCTGCCAGTCGCGGACCGCGAGAACGATGGTCAGGACCGAGAGGTAGGAGAGCTGGAACGAGATGTCGTAGAGCGCGCGGGGCGACGGCAGCAGGGTGACGAGGGCCGCCAGGGAAAGCGCGGAGAGCGCATCGCCCTCGCGGTCCATGACGAGCGCCGCGAGGCCTGCCAGGACCATGATGAGCGCGCGCAGGGTGGCGACCTGGCCTCCGGCAAGGAAGGCATAGAACGCGACCGGGAGGACCGTCAGGACCGCGGCCGCCTTGCGGGGGTCGAGCCGCAGGGTGAGCCGATGGTACGACCTTTCCGGCAGCAGGAACAGGATGCGGCGGCTGGTCCAGAAGCAGAGGACCGCCACGAGCCCGAGGTGCGAGCCGGAGATGGAGAGGATGTGCGTCACGCCCGCGGCCATGAAGCGGTCACGCAGCTCGGCGGTCAGGCCGCCTTCCTCGCCGAGGACCATGGCCTGGAGCACGGCCGAGCCATCGCCAGCGGTGGATTGGAGCAGGTTCCGGCGGATGCGTTCCCGCAGGTCCTGGACCCGCCGGAGCAGGCCGCTCCCCTGCGCCTGGATCGTGATCTCCTCTCCGCGCCGGATGCTCAGGACCGCATGGATGCCCTGGCGGGCCAGGTGGGCCGGATAGTCGAACCCGCCGGGATTGCGGAAGCCGCGGGGAGGGAAGAGCCTGCCGCGGGCCGTGATCCGGTCGCCGTAGCCTGCGGGGAGCAGGTCCGAGCGGACCGAGACGCGCAGACGGCCTGATGCGGTCCTGCCGTCGATGGCGCTCACCTCGAGGATGAAGGCCGTGCGGCCGGGATCGCGGTCCAGGGGGGAAACGATCCGTCCGGCCACCTCGCGATGAGCGCCGTCCGGCGGTCCTGATGCGAGATAATGACCAGCCGGCATCCGAAGCACGGCCAGGACCAGCAGCACCGCACCCAGGGCAACGCCGGCCGAGGCCAGGAGCAGCGGCCCGGCCAAAGCGGACGCCCGGAGGATGCGCAGCGCGACAACGGACCCGGCGAGGAGGGAGAGCGCCACGGCGGACCAGGGAAAATGGAGGAAGAGGCTGCCCAGGAGGATGCCGGCGGCAAGGAAGACGGTGAACCGGGTAAGAGGCCTCTGCATGGAAAGGGAGGGGCGGAACGGCGGCAACGGGCCGCGTCAGGAACCGATCATCGCGACATCCGCGACCGCGGAGGTGATGACCAGCACCTTGACATTGTTGCTTCCCTCGTCCACCGGAACGATGGTGAAGCCCTTTTCCCGCATGGACTCATGGAAGAATCCGCGCTGCCAGGGAACCTCTCCTTCGATGAATCCCGCGATGTTCTCGCCGTCCTTGAACCTGACGAAGACGCGCGTTGCGTTCGGCGGCGTGCTGGTGAAGGTCTGCTTCTCGTGGTATGAGCGGTCCCCTTCGAACCGCCGGACGAAGAAGATCGCCTTGAGCTCCTTCAGCCGGACCTTGAGCTGGTTGGCTGATTCGTCCTCGATGAAGAGGTGCTCATCCGAGAGCTTCAGGTCCCGGATGAACCCCTTCAGCATCTTGCCGTCGGTGAACCGAAGAATGACCTTCTGGCTCTCTGGCATGGATGTTCCTTCCCGCGGGGGGCGGATGGCCGGCCGGAGGGGATGACCGTGGGGCCCGCTCCGTCAAGGCTAGGTAGAGTGTAGCACAGGAACGGAAAAAAGCAACCTGACGCGTCAGCCCAGCTCGGCCCGGACGACCGCGGCAAGATCATCGGCATGGCGGCGGATGACGACCTCGTCCTCTCCCTCCAGCATGATGCGGAGCTTGGGCTCCGTGCCGGAGTAGCGGACCAGCAGCCGGCCGCTCCCCGCCAGCGTCTGCTCGATCTCGGCGATGCGCCGGGCGACGGGCTCTACGCCGGCGAGGTCGCGCCGTTCCCGGACCGCGACGTTCACGAGCACCTGCGGGAAGGTCTGCATGCAGGCGGCGAGCTCGGAGAGGGGCCTGCCCTCCTGCTTCATGATCGCGAGGACCTGGAGGGCCGTGATGATGCCGTCGCCGGTCGTGTTGTGGTCCAGGAAGATGAGGTGGCCGGACTGCTCGCCGCCGAGGTTGTACCCGCCCTCGAGCATCATCTCCATGACATACCGGTCGCCCACCGCGGCGCGCAGCAGGCGGCCGCCGGCGTCCTGCAGGGCGCGCTCGAGCCCGAGGTTGCTCATGACCGTGGCCACGAGGGTGTTGTGGCGGAGCCGGCCCTGCCGGAGCAGGTGCAGCGCGCAGACGGCCATCACCGCGTCGCCGTCCACGGCCCTGCCGTTCTCGTCGCAGAGGATCACCCGGTCCGCGTCCCCGTCGTAGGCGATGCCGAGATGGGCGCGGTTGGCGATGACCGCGCGCCGGATCACCTCGGGATGGAGCGAGCCGCATCCCTGGTTGATGTTCATTCCGTTCGGCTGGTCGTAGAGGGAGATGACCGCGGCGCCCAGCTCGATCAGGATGCGGGGCCCGATCTTGTAGGCGGCGCCGTTGGCCGAATCCACGACAATTCGCAGACCGGTGAGGTCGAGCCCCCGGGGGATCGAGGATTTCACGAACTCGTTGTACCGGCCGAGGGCGTCGTCGATGCGCAGGGCCCGGCCGATGCCCGAGGCGGTGGGCCGCACGGCATCGACGGCGCCGGAGAAGATCAGCTCCTCCATCTTCGCTTCCACCGCGTCGGGCAGCTTGAAGCCGTCGCGGCCGAAGAACTTGATGCCGTTGTCCTCGTAGGGGTTGTGCGACGCCGAGATGACCACCCCGGCGTCGGCCCGCAGGCTGCGGGTCAGGAAGGCGATGCCGGGCGTGGGCATGGGGCCCACGAGCAGCACATCGATCCCCATGGAGCAGAGGCCGCTGGTCAACGCGCTCTCGATCATGTATCCCGAGAGGCGGGTGTCCTTGCCGATGACCACGCGGTGGCGGCGCGTCGAGTCCTGAAAAACATGGGCCGCCGCCCGGCCGATCCGGAGCGCCATCTCCGAGGTCATGGGGTCCTGGTTCGCGACCCCCCGGATGCCGTCCGTGCCGAAGAGCTTTCTCATGGCCGCTCCTTCTCGATCACGATGGTGACGCTGATGCCCTGCTCCAGGATCTTGACGGGCCTGCCCTGGTAGTCGATGAGGGGCGAGACCGTCGTCCGTCCGGTGAGTCCTGCGAGGTCGATGGGCAGGGTCCGTATGCGCGAGAAGGTCCGTACGATGCTGGACGGCCCCTCGAGAGTGATCGACGCGGGCTTCGGCGTCGCGCTCACAAAGCGATGGCCCCTGGCGGGCCGGCCCTGGACCACCGGCTGGAGCCGGACGCTCTTCCGGACGAGCCGTTCGAGCTTCACGGTGATCTCGGGCGGCGCAATATGGGTCACCAGCACCCCGGAGGGCCGCCGGATGCTGTGCGGAGCGACAGGAAGAACGTTCTCGCCCTCCCGGGCCCGGCCCAGGTCGAGGACGCCGAGCACCTTCCTGCCCGAGGTGATGTCCCGCAGCACCCGCTCCTGCCCCTGGAGCCGCACCTCGATCCTGCCCGGCACATCGCCCACGACCACCATGTCCTGGGGGATGTTCCGGAGCTGGAGCGGCACGGTGAGCGCAAGCTCGGTCTTGCCCTTGGAGGTCACGTAGAACCAGAGCGTCAGCGCCAGCACCAGGGAGGCGAGCTTGATCGGCCAGTTCTCGGTGAACGCCCTGCGCAGGTCGATCATGGCTTCCGCCCTTCCTTCTGCTTGACGAAAAGGTCCGAGACGGTCTTGCGCAGCCGCGCGGCATCCAGCCCGGGTTCGATCGCCCCGCTTCTGACCACCGAGATCTCGCCGGTCTCCTCGGACACGACGACCACCACCGCGTCGGTCTCCTCGGTCAGACCGACCGCCGCCCGGTGGCGGGTCCCGAGGGTCTTCGGGATGCTGGTCGAGAGCGTGAGCGGGAGGAAACAGCCCGCCGCCACGATGCGGCCGTTCCGGATGATCGCCGCGCCGTCATGGATCGGAGAGTAGGGCAGGAAGATGCTGGTGAGAAGCTCCTTCGAGACCCGGGCGTCGAGGTTCGTGCCCATCTCGACGATCGTGGAGAGGTCGGTCTCCCGTTCGAGGACCAGCAGCGCGCCGATCCGCTTGTTCGCCATCGAGACCGAGGCTTTCACGATCTCCTCGATGAACTTCGAGCTCTCCACGGGGGAGAGGCTGCGGAAGAAGCGGCGTTCGCCCACGTGGGCGAGAGCGCGGCGGATCTCGGGCTGGAAGAGGATGACCACGGCGATGACGATCTGGGACCAGAAGCTGTGGATCAGCCAGTCCAGGGTGTAGAACTCGAGCGTCTGGGACGCGACGAAGGTGAGCACGATGAAGCCGATGCCCAGCAGCATCTGGAAGGCCCGCGTACCCTTGATGATCAGGAGCAGTCGATAGAAGATGTAGTAGACCAGCAGGATATCGACCGTATCCCGGAACCACCGGTAGTGGGCGAGGGCTTCTCGTATCTCCGTGAAGTTTCCGAACATAGTTTAAGAAAATCCCAAAAAACAAATCCCAAATCACAAGGAATAGCCAAATATCAAAAGAACCGTTCAAACAGAAGATTG
>CAZTXN010000103.1:0-9574 GCA_964617655.1 uncultured Nitrospiraceae bacterium
CCTTTGACCCGTAATGAATTTGACTTCCTCGCGACCTTGGCGCCCTGGCGGTTCCGATGTTTTGGTTCCGGCTTGTCCGGGTTGGGACGCGCTCTATGAACCGACTTGCCAATGAACGATCGCCCTATCTCCGCCACGCGGCGCACCAGAGGATCGACTGGCATCCCTGGGGCGATGAGGCTTTCGAGCGCGCGCGGCTTGAGGACAAGCCGGTCTTCCTCTCCTCAGGCGGCGTCTGGTGCCACTGGTGCCATGTGATGGCCAGGGAGAGCTTCGAGAACGACGAGATCGCCGCGCTCCTGAACGAGCTCTTCATCAGCGTGAAGCTGGACCGCGACGAGCGGCCGGAGATCGACCGCCGGTACCAGCAGGCGGTGGCGCTCATGGGCAGCGCCGGCGGCTGGCCCCTCTCGGTCTTCCTGACGCCGGACCGGCGGCCCTTCTTCGGCGGCGCCTATTTCCCGCCCCGGGACGGCTTCGGCCGGCCGGGGTTCCCCAAGGTGCTGCGCTCGGTTGCCGAGTTCTACCGCACGAAGCGCGGGGACGCGGACCAGTACGGCGTCCGCGTCATGGAGGCCCTCCGGCAGGACGCCTCGCCACGCGGCACGGCGGGCCCGGACCTGATCGCCCGGCTCCAGGCTTCCATGCTGGCGCTCCATGACCCGGTGCACGGGGGATTCGGCGGCGCGCCCAAGTTCCCCCAGTTCGGGGCGATCGAGTTCCTGCTCCGCCGCGCGGCGGGCGGGGACCGGGCGGCCGAGGCCGCGGCGCGCCGCACGCTGGACGCCATGGCGGCCGGCGGGTTCCATGACCAGCTCGGAGGGGGATTCCACCGCTACTCCGTGGACGAGGGCTGGTTCGTGCCGCACTTCGAGAAGATGGCGGACGACAATGCCTGGCTGCTGCGGAACTATCTCGATGCCTACGCGCTCTTCGGCGAGGAGCGGTACCGCTGCGTCGCCGGGGGCGTCATCCGCTTCTTCCGCGAGGCGCTCTCCGATCCCGCGGGCGGGTTCTTCGCGAGCCAGGACGCGGACGTGACGCCCGGGGACGAGGGCGGCTATTTCACCTGGACGGAGCGCGACCTCCATGGGGTCCTGACCATCGAGGAGTTCACGGTCCTGGAGCGCCATCTCCTGCATGAGCGGGGCAGGCTGCCGCATGACCCGGAGAAGCGGGTGCTCTGCATCGCGGAGACGCCTGCCGCGGTCGCGGCGGCCCTCGGGAAGGACGCAGATGCCGTGGCGAGGATCATCGCGGCAGGGAAGGAGAAGCTTCTTGCCGCCCGCGGGAAGCGCGAGGAGCCCTTCGTCGACCGGACGCTCTATACCTCCCTGAATGGGATGTGCATCACCTCGTTCCTCAGGGCCTTTCGGGCCTTCGGCGACGCGGAGCTCCGCAGCTTCGCCCTCAGGAGCCTCGATCGTCTGCTGCAGGATCGCTTCCGGAACGGCGCGCTCGAGCGGACCGAGGGGGTCCGCGGCCTGCTGGACGACCATATCCATCTCATCGAAGCGCTCGTGGCGGCCTACGAGGCCACCGGGGAGCGCGGGCGGCTGGAGCAGGCTGCCGCGCTCATGGACGCCTGCCTCGCGGCTTTCGGCGACCCCGGGGGCGGGTTCTTTGATACCCAGGACGAGGTGCTTGGCCTGCGGCTCAAGCGGATCGAGGACATACCGCACCCGTCCGCCAATGCCGTTGCCGTGCAGCAGCTCATCAAGCTTGGGCATATCACGGGACAGGAAAGATACCAGGAGGCAGCGGAGCGGGCGCTGGCGGCCTTTGCCTCCTCGGTCGAAGGCATGAGCGTGCATGCAGGCGCCTATGCCAGCGGCCTCGATGCCCGGGAGAACATCCTGCAGCTCAGGGTCGAGGCGCCGGCAGAGAGCAGCCTCGGACGCGCGGCGCTCGGCATCCTCGGTCCGGCAACGGTCGTGGTCCATGGCGCGGACCAGGGGAGGGTCCTGCCCTGCTCGCACGGGACCTGCCACGAGCCGGCCGCGCGGCCGGATGACCTGGAACGGTTCAGCGGCCGCAGAAGAGGCAGGTAAACATCGGTACGGTCAACCTGCTGTTCGGGAATGACCCTGAACGACCGCGCGGAACGGTTCGTATACAAATTTTCCACTCTGCATACCAGAAAATCTGTTGATTGACATCCAACTTCCCGTGTGATATCTTCGTATCTGTCGCGCAGCAGCCAAATCCGGCCGCATCTCGATCCCAATCCATCGAACATATTCCAAGGAGGTAGATATGAAGAGAACGAGCGTCGTGTTGCTGGTCATCATGCTGGTGAGCCTTCTTGCCCTCTACGGGTGCCCGAAAAAGGCGGATGTGACCGCGGCGCCGGAGCCGCAGAAGACGGAGCCCGCGCCCGCGCCGGCCGAGACGGCGAAGCCCGCGGTCGAGGCGGGGCCGACGGAGAGAGCGGGAACGGGCATGGAAGGCATGCAGCCCATCTATTTCGATTTCGACAGGTCCTTCATCCGCGATGACGCCAAGCCGGTCATGAAGGCCAATGCCGAGTGGCTGAAGGCCAATCCGAAGGTCCGCGTCCGCATCGAGGGCAACTGCGACGAGCGCGGGACCATCGAGTACAACCAGGCGCTGGGCCAGCGGCGCGCCGCGGCGGCGAAGAAGTACCTGACCGACCTCGGCATCAAGGCCTCGCGCATCTCGCTCATCAGCTACGGCAAGGAGAAGCCGGTCTGCACCGAGAGCACCGAGGAGTGCTGGCAGAAGAACCGGCGCGGCGATCTCGTCGCTGCTGAATAGTCCGTCACCGGCGCGGGGAGGGGAAAGCTCTCCCCGCGCCGTCTTTGCCGACCGCTTCGCGGTTATCTGCCGCGAAGCGGCGAGAACCCCGGCAAGAACCGCGTCAGAGGTGCCCACCGGATGAACTCCCGCTTTCCGAGCGCCCAGGCGTTGATGAGAACATTCCGCATTACCCTCTTCCCGGTTTTGCTGCTCGGCGGCTGCGCACCGCAGGCCGAGCTGGTGAAGCTCCGGAGCGAGCTGAACGAGGTGCGCGCCGAGATGCGCAGCGTCCGGAAAGAGGTCCCCGACCTCTCGGGCATCGAGAAGCGGCAGCAGCGGCTCGAGGAGGGACAGCGGGGCGCCGAGGACCTGCAGCAGAAGCTCGCTGACCAGGGCACGCGGTTCGACCAGATCACCACGGACCTGCAGCTCCTGCAGGGCCGGCTGGAGGAGAACAACTACCGCATCAAGGAGCTGGCCCAGAAGATCGACGACAAGTCCTTCCGGCTGGCGGAGCTGGCGAGCCGCGTGGACCAGCTCGAGGGCAAGGCGGGCTCCGGACCGTCCGGCACGGCGCCGGGAGGCCAGCAGCAGGCCCGGACGCCCGCGCCGACCGAGGCCTACCAGCAGGCCAAGACAGACTACGACAAGGGGAACTACGACCTCGCCATCGCGGGGTTCCGGAACTACCAGATGCAGTTCCCCGATGCCAGCCAGATCGACAGCGCGCAGTACTGGATCGCTGAGTGCTGGTACAGCAAGAAGGACTATGCCAGGGCCGTCGAGGAGTTCCAGAAGCTCCTGAAGGACCATCCCCGGAGCGAGAAGGCGCCGGGATCCCGTCTCAAGATCGGCTATTCCTACCTGAACGAGAAGAACACCGCCAAGGCCCGGGAGCACCTGAACCGGGTGATCAGGGACTACCCGGGGTCCCGGGAAGCGGACCTTGCCCGGGACAAGCTCAAGAAGCTCGCCAACTGACCCGCGGCTCACGCTGACGGCCTTACCTCTCTCTGTCTTCGCGGCAGCTGAGGATCTCTTTACTCATCCCGCGGTCCTGATCTCACTGTAGTAAATCGTACACCTCCTTCCTGAGACGCTCCATCCCGGATCTGCTTTCTGGAAGGAACAGCTTCCAACCATCTGAATTCCATGGGCTTTACTGCATATTCTCTTTTGGCCTGTTCATTGCAAATTGCCTGTGCCAGGAGGTAGCGATGCGTACGTTCCCATTCCTGCTGCTGTTCCTCATGCTCTCCGTGGTCATTCCCGTCCGGGAGGCCGGAGCGGATTCCGGCGCCGTTACCCTTCAGGAGCTTGAGCTGGAGGCGCGGCAGAACAATCCGGACATACTCATGGCGCGGAAGCGGTCAGAGGCCGCCCGGATGCGCACCACCGCGGCATCGGCCATGCCGGACCCCATGGTGGGCTACGAGGTCCAGAACGTGGGCAGACCGTTCGAGAGCACCGTGGGCCAGGAAGAGATGAGCATGCGGGGCATCGTGGTCTCCCAGATGATCCCTTTCCCGGGAAAGCTCTCCATGATGGGCAAGGCGGCGCGGAAGAACGCCGAGGCGGAGGAGGAGCGGTCCCGCGAGGCGGAGCTCCAGGCGCTGAGCGCCCTGCGGGGCGCCTACTATGAGTACTACCTGGCCTTCCGCACCGCCGAGATCCTGGAGCAGACCAAGGAGCTCATGAAGAACTTCCAGCGCATCGCCGAGACGCGGTATGCCACCGGCCAGGGGCTGCAGCAGGACGTGCTGCGGGCCCAGCTGGAGGTGACCAAGATGCTCGACGAGCTGGTGGAGCAGCGCCAGAAGCAGGAGGCCCTGGCCGGCATGATCAACAGCCTCGCGGGACGCGACCCCCGGGCGCCGCTCGGGCGTCCGGCGGACCGGCTGGCGACGGGCTACACGGTCTCCCTTGACGACCTGGCCGGCCGGGCCCAGGACCATTCTCCCCTGCTTCGCCGGTCGCAGCGCATGGTCGAGATGAACGAGGCCGAGCTGACCGCCAGCCGGCTGGAGTTCCTGCCGGACGTGACGGTCACGGCGGGGGTCTTCGAGCGGGGCGAGATGGAGGACTTCTGGACCGCCAGCGTCATGGTCACCGTACCGCTCTGGTTCTGGAACAAGACCGCCGGCGTCAAGGCGGCGGCGGCCAGCCTCGGGTCCGCGCGGCACGAACGGGACGCGGCGCGGCTGATGCTGCTCGCCAGGGTGCGGGACCTCCATGCCATGGCCCGCGCCTCGGAGCACCACCTCCGGCTGTACGACGCGGGGATCATCCCCCAGGCGCGCATGGCCCTCCAGTCCGCGACCTCGAACTACCAGGTCGGCAGGATCGACTTCCTGATGCTGCTCGACAGCCACGCACTGCTGCTCAAGTACCAGATCGCCTATGAACGGGAGCTCGTGAACCTGAACAAGACCATCTCGATGCTTCGCGAGACCGCGGGAGAGGAGAACGGACATGACTAGGTACGCACCAGAGAGCGGACGACGCGGAGGCCTCGCGGCCCTGCTGGCCCTCCTGCTCGCGGCCCTTCCCGCAGGGGCGCGGGCCTCCGAGACCCATGGCGCATCTCAGCCGGCCGCGGCGAAGCAGCAGGAGCAGAAGAAGGACGCGCCGGCCATCAAGCTCTCCGCGGAGAAGCGGCAGCTCATCGGCGTCCGCACCGCCCCGGCGGAGCGCCGCGCCGTGAGCCGCACCATACGGACGGTGGGCAGGGTGGACGCGGCCGAGACGAAGCTGGCCTTCGTGAACACCAAGATCGCGGGATGGGTCCGGAAACTCTCCGTGGACTACACGGGCAAGGACGTGAAGAAGGGGCAGCCGCTGCTCTCGATCTACAGCCCGGACCTCCTCTCGGCGCAGGAAGAGTACCTGCTCGCCCTGCGCACGGTCCCGCGGAACGGCAGCGAAGCGGACCTGCAGGAACTGGCGCAGGCGCAGGAGACCCTGCGGGAGTCGGCGCAGCGGCGGCTGCTGCTCTGGGACATCACGCCCGAGCAGATCAGCGAGCTCGAGCGGACCGGCAGGCCGCAGACCGAGATGACCATCCTCGCGCCCATGGACGGCATCGTGCTGGAGAAGATGGTGCTCGAAGGCGCCTACATCATGCCGGGAATGAACCTCTACAAGATCGCGGACCTCTCGACGGTCTGGATCCTGGCGGACATCTATGAGTACGAGCTGCCGCTGGTGCGCGTCGGGCAGCAGGCGACGGTCGAGCTGCCCTACTACGCGGGCCGCCGGCTCCGCGCCTCGGTGAGCTACATCTATCCCACGCTCGACCCCATGAGCCGCACCGTGAAGGTCCGGCTCGAGGTGAGGAACGCGGATCTGGCGCTCAAGCCGGAGATGTTCGCGAACGTCGAGATCAGCGCCGGCGGCGAGAAGCGCACGGCCATCCCGGTCGAGGCGGTGCTCGATTCCGGCGTGCGGAAGATCGTCTACGTGGAGAAGGAGCCCGGGCATTACGAGATGCGCGAGGTGCGGCTCGGGTCCCGGGGCGATCGGTTCGTGGAGGTGCTGAGCGGCATTCGGGCCGGCGAACGGGTGGTCACCTCCGGGAACTTCCTGATCGACTCCGAGACGCAGCTGCGCGGGCTCGGCGGCGCGGGCCATTCTCATTGATGCTCCCCGCTTCGGCTGCGCGCCGCGCTTCGCGGGACGCCACACCCATTTGAGAGGTTCCCCATGCTCGCCAGGATCATCGAGTTCTCGGCAAAGAACAAGTTCCTCATCTTCCTGATAACGGCCTTCCTGACCGCCTGGGGGATCTGGGCGGTCTACCAGACGCCGCTGGACGCCATCCCGGACCTGTCGGACGTGCAGGTCATCGTCTTCACCGAGTGGCCCGGCGTGAGCCCGGACCTGGTGGAGGACCAGATCACCTATCCCATCGTCTCGACCATGCTCGCGGCGCCCAGGACGCGGGTCGTGCGGGGCAAGTCGTTCCTCGGCCTTTCCTTCGTCTATGTCATCTTCGAGGACGGGACGGACATCTACTGGGCGCGGAGCCGCGTGCTCGAGTACCTCCAGGGCGTGGCGGGGAGGCTCCCGCCGGGCGTGACGCCGGTGCTCGGGCCGGACGCGACCGGCGTGGGATGGGGCTTCCAGTACGCGATCGTGGACGAGACCGGCGCGAACGACCTGGCCCAGCTCCGCTCCCTGCAGGACTGGAACCTCAAGTACGCGCTGGAGTCCGTGCCGGGCGTCTCCCAGGTGGCGAGCGTGGGCGGGTTCGTGAAGCAGTACCAGATCACCCTCGACCCCAACCGCCTGCTGGCCTTCAATATCCCGCTCATGAAGGTGATGGAGGCCGTGCGGCGGAGCAACCGCGACGTGGAAGGCCGGGTGGTGGAATGGTCCGGACGGGAGTACATGGTCCGCGGGCGGGGCTACATCCGGTCGCTCGCGGACATCGAGCGGATCGCCGTGGGTACGAACGAGCAGGGGACGCCCATCCTGGTCAGGGACATCGCCACGGTCCAGCTCGGGCCCGAGATCCGGCGGGGCGCGGCGGAGCTGGACGGCAAGGGAGAGGTGGTCGGCGGCATCGTGGTGGTCCGGTTCGGCGAGAACGTGCTGGCGGTGATCGACCGGGTGAAGGCGAAGATCGAGGAGCTCCGGCCGACGCTGCCGGAAGGGGTCCGTATCGTTACGACCTATGACCGCACCGAGCTGATCCACCGCTCCGTGGACACGCTGCGCGACAAGATCATCAAACTGACCGTGGCGGTGGGCGCGGTTTGCATCGCCTTCCTGTTCCATCTGCCGAGCGCGTTCGTGGTCATCCTGACCCTGCCGGTCGCGATCCTGATCTCCTTCATCTGCATGTACTACCTCGGGATCAGCTCGAACATCATGAGCCTGGGCGGGATCGCCATCGCCATCGGCGCCATGGTGGACGCGTCGGTCATCATGGTCGAGAACGCCCATAAGAAGCTCGAAGAGTGGGAGGATGCGGGCAGGCCGGGGACGCGTATTGACGTCATCGTCGACGCGGCGAAGGAGGTGGGGCCGTCGCTCTTCTTCTCGCTCCTCGTGATCACCGTCGGGTTCCTGCCGATCTTCACGCTCGAGGACCAGGCGGGCAGGCTCTTCAAGCCCCTGGCCTACACCAAGACCTTCTCCATGCTCTTCGCCAGCTTCCTGGCGATCACGATCACGCCGGTGCTGATGACCCTCTTCATCAAGGGGAAGATCCGGAGCGAGGAGCAGAACCCCCTCAGCCGGTTCCTGATCCGCATCTACCATCCCGTGGCGGTCTTCTCGCTCCGGTACAAGAAGAGCGTCATCCTTGCCGCGCTCATCCTCGTGCTCCTGACCGTGGCGCCGTTCCTGCAGCTGGGGTCGGAGTTCATGCCCCCGCTCTACGAGGGCACGCTCTTCTTCATGCCGTCGGCGCTGCCGGGCATGTCCATCACCACGGCCACGGAGCTGATGCAGGTCCAGGACCGGCTCATGCGGGAGTTCCCCGAGGTGGAGTCCGTCTTCGGCAAGGTCGGCCGGGCCGAGACCCCGACCGACCCCGCGCCGCTCGAGATGTTCGAGACCGTGGTGAACCTCCGGCCGCAGGAGGAGTGGCGGCCCGAGTTCCGCCGGGTCGAGGACCTGCGGGACGAGCTCGACGCCGCGCTCACCATCCCCGGCGTGGCCAACACCTGGACCATGCCGATCATCGGCAGGATCGACATGCTCAGCACGGGCATCCGGACGCCCCTGGGCGTCAAGATCTTCGGCCCGAAGCTCGACGAGATCGAGCGCATCGGGATGGAGGTCGAGACCGTGCTGCGCGGGGTGGAGGGGACCCGGATGGCCTTCGCCGAACGGGCCAACACCGGCTACTTCCTCGACTTCACCATCGACCGCGAGAGCATCGCGCGGTACGGGCTGACGGTGGAGGACGTGCAGGACGTGGTCCAGACCGCCATCGGCGGCATGAACGTGACGGTCACGGTCGAGGGGCGGGAGCGGTATCCCGTGAACATCCGGTACGGCCGGGAGCTGCGCGACGACATCGACAAGCTGAAGCGGGTGCTCGTGCCGGTCATGGGCGGCGCCCAGGTGCCGCTGGGCCAGCTCGCGGACATCCGCGTGACGCGCGGGCCGGGCATGGTCCAGAGCGAGGACGGCAAGCTCGTCTCCTATCTCACTCTGCATATCAGCGGGAGCGACTTCGGCGGGTACGTGGAGAAGGCGAAGGCGGAGGTGGAGAAGGCGGTCACGCTGCCGCCGGGATACACGCTGCAGTGGAGCGGCCAGTACGAGTACATGGAGAACGTGAAGGAGAAGCTCCTCTACGTCATCCCCCTGACGCTCGTGATCATCCTGGTCCTGATCTATCTCAACACCCAGTCCTGGATCAAGACCTCCATCGTGCTCCTGGCGGTGCCCTTCTCGCTCGTGGGCGCCGTCTGGCTGCTCTACCTGCTCGGCTACCACATGAGCACCGCGGTCTGGGTGGGCGTCATCGCCCTGGCGGGGCTGGACGCCGAGACCGGCATCGTGATGCTGCTCTACCTCGACCTGGCGTACAACAAGTGGAAGAAGGAGGGCAGGATCCTGACGGTGCAGGACATCCGGGACGCGGTCATGGAGGGCGCGGTGAAGCGCATCCGGCCGAAGATCATGACCGTGTCGGTGATCCTTGCCGGCCTGGTGCCGATCATGTTCTCGACCGGCACGGGCGCCGACGTGATGAAGCGCATCGCCGCGCCCATGGTCGGCGGCGTGATCACCTCCACGGTGCTCGAGCTGATCATCTACCCGGCCATCTACGTGATCTGGCGGGAGCGGGAGCTGA
>CAZTXN010000104.1:0-7431 GCA_964617655.1 uncultured Nitrospiraceae bacterium
CTAGCTTTATCCGAAGTGATCATAGACTTTATCCGCGTTCATCGGTGTCAAAGACCTGTGTCAAAGACCTGTCCTTAGATCATTCAACGCTGATGACGATTCGAAAATCCCGCGGAGAATCCAATGGTTAGCCCCCGGTCATGTTGACTTTGGTATTCGCCGGTGCTAAGATACAGTCGTGCCGGGAGGGGCGGTCGCAGCCCCCCGGACCATCTGATGGGTACCGCAACACAATTGATCATACAGAACGAGTCGACCCTCCCGAGCCTCTACGGCGAGCTGGACCGGAACCTCCGCCTCATGGAGAAGATCCACGGCGTCAGCCTCAGCGCCCGGGGCAACCGGGTCCAGATCGAGGGCGAGGAGCAGGCCGTGGCCCGCGTGGAGCGGCTGCTGCTGCAGCTCTCCGAGATGATCGCCCAGGGCGTCATCACCCACAAGGAGGACGTGGGCTCCGCCATTCGGGCCTTCTCCGCCGATCCGTCTTCGTCCCTCAAGGATATCTTCCAGGAAACGATACCCGTCTCGACCCGCAAGCGGCAGGTGGCCGCGAAGAACGAGACGCAGCGCCGGTACATCGAGGCCGTCAAGAACCACGACATCGTCTTCGGCATCGGCCCCGCCGGCACGGGCAAGACCTACCTTGCCATGGCCATGGCCGTCTCGGCGCTGATCCGGCGCGAGGTGAGCCGCATCATCCTGGTGCGGCCGGCGGTGGAGGCAGGGGAGAAGCTGGGCTTCCTGCCGGGCGACCTCATCGAGAAGGTGAACCCCTACCTGCGGCCGCTCTATGACGCGCTCTACGACATGATCGAGACCGAGAAGGCCGTCAAGCTCGTGGAACGCGGGGACATCGAGATCGCGCCCCTGGCCTTCATGCGCGGCCGGACGCTGAACGACTCCTTCATCATCCTTGACGAGGCGCAGAACACCACGTCCGAGCAGATGAAGATGTTCCTGACCCGTCTCGGTTTCAATTCCAAGACCGTCATCACGGGCGACATCACCCAGATCGACCTGCCGGGGGGCAAGGGGTCCGGGCTGATCGAGGTCCAGCGCATCCTCGAGGGCATCGAGGGCATCCGGTTCGTCTACTTCACCGACCGGGACGTGGTGCGCCACAAGCTGGTCCAGCAGATCATCCGGGCCTACGAGCGGTTCGAGGGAGGCCATGGCGAGCAGAAATGAGACCATAGCGCGGCTGCTGCAGCGCTCGTCGCTGTCCGACCCGGACGACGCCGATCAGCCCGGCCCGCCGCGGCAAGCACGGCCGCTGCTGCGCATCGGGGTCCTGGCGGCGGCCACGGCGCTGCTCCTGGCCTTCATCCTGATACCCCGCGTGCCGCAGCTCCTGAAGGGCGACGTCTCGCAGAAGACGGTCGTCGCGCCGGCCACGATGACCGTGGAGTACGCGGCAGCGGACGGGAACAGGGTCACGGCGCGGGTGAGCCGCGGCGAGGTGCTGGTCGAGGCCGGTCAGCGGGTATCGGAACGCGCCGCGGCGGTCATGCAGGAGATCGTCCGGCGGCAGGGCGGGGGGGACCGGTTCCTGGCCTTCACCGGGCTGACGGTCCTCATCCTGCTGGTCTTCTATCTCTTTTACCGCGATGTGAAGCGGTACCGGCCGGCGCTCATCTCGGACAGCGCCAAGCTCCTGCTGCTCGCGGTGCTTCTGGTGGTGACCATCATCGCCGCCCAGGTGACGCGCGTCGTGCTCTCCCACCTGGCAGGCAGCTTCCCCATCGACTCGGCCACCGTGGGGTTCGCCCTCCCGGCCGCGGCGGGCGCCATGCTCGTCAGCCTGCTGCTGGACTTCCACCTGGCCCTGGCGTTCTCCTTCATCGCCAGCCTGCTGCTGGGCATGATGTTCCCGGGCGACCCCTTCATGCCGCTCTACTACTTCACCACGAGCGTCATGGCGGCGCTCTACGTCATCCGGTGCAAGAAGCGGACGATGGTGCTCCGGGCCGCGGCCATGACCGCGCTGGTGAGCGCAGCGGCCATCATCGGGATCGACCTCTTCCGGGGCGAGTTCGCGTCGCGGGTGGTCTACGACCTGGCGGGCGGTCTCTTCGCGGCGGCGGCAACGGCGGCCATCGTCTCGGTCCTGCTGCCTTTCTTCGAGTCGGTCTTCGACATCGCCACGGACATCAAGCTGCTCGAGCTGCTCGACCCGAACCAGCCGCTCCTGAAGGAGCTGGTCTACAAGAGCCCCGGCACGTACCACCACAGCATCGTGATCGGGAACCTGGCAGAGGCGGCGGCGGAGGCCATCGGGGAGAACCCGCTTCTGGCGCGGGTGGCGGCCTACTATCACGACATCGGCAAGGTGCAGAAGCCGGAGTACTTCATCGAGAACCAGCGAGTGGGCGAGAACAAGCACGACCGCCTGACGCCGTCCATGAGCAGCCTGATCATCGTGTCGCACGTGAAGGACGGCGTGGAGATGGCGAAGCAGCACCGCCTGCCGAGCATCGTGACCGAGATCATCGGGCAGCACCACGGCACCTCGCTCATCACCTACTTCTACCAGCGGGCGAAGGAGCTCCATCCCGGCGAGGCGGTCTCGGACCAGGACTACCGCTACCACGGCCCGCGGCCGCGCAGCAAGGTTGCGGCCATCGTGATGCTGGCCGACGCGGTCGAGGCGGCGTCCCGCACGCTCGTGGAGCCCACGCCCCAGCGCATCCAGGGCCTGACCAACAGCATCATCACCCGCATCTTCCTGGACGACCAGCTCAGCCGGTGCGACCTCACGCTGAAGGACCTGCGCGAGATCGCGAAGAGCTTCAACGTCATCCTGAACGGCATCTTCCATCACCGCATCGACTACCCCGGCGTGGAGTTCGATGGAGCAAAGAGGCGCAGTGAGGGTCCTGATAAGAAGCACGCTGAGGAGGCCAAGGCCGCCGGAGAGGTCCGTCCGGGCGCGCCTCGAGGCTCTGCTTGACGCGCTGGGCCGGAAGCGTTCGGAGGTGAGCGTCCTGCTCACGGGCGACCGGGCCATGCGCACGCTGAACCGACGCTACCGCGGCAAGGACCGGACCACGGATGTGCTCTCCTTCTCCCTGCGCGAGGGGGCGGGGCCGGCGGTGCCGACGGACCTGCTGGGCGACATCGTGATCTCCGTTCCCCTGGCGGAGCGGCGGGCGCGGGCCGCCGGCGAGCCGGTGATGCGCGAGATCGAACGGTTGCTGGCCCACGGCCTGCTGCATCTCCTGGGATACGATCACGAGCGGGGAGCGGCCGCGGCCCGCCGGATGCGGGCCTTGGAGCGCCGCCTGCTGGAGGCCCGGGGACGGTGAAACCGCTGCGCTGGACCGACAAGGTGAACCTCGCCATCGAGGGCATCATCTATTCCGTCAAGACGCAGCGCCACATGCGGTACCATCTGGCCGCGGCGCTGGCGGCGCTGCTGGTCAGCCTGGTGGTGAACGTCTCGCGGGAGGAGTTCATCCTCCTTTCCATGGCCATCATCCTGGTGCTGGTCACGGAGATGCTGAACACGGCCCTCGAGGTCACGATCGACATGATCTCGGAGGAGTACCACCCCCTGGCCAAGGCGGCGAAGGACATCGCCGCCGGCGTGGTGCTGGTCGCCTCGGTCGGCGCCCTCGTCCTGGCCTACCTGATCCTCTACCCGGCGCTGCGGGAGACGGTGCGGTCGGGCGGCTGGAGCCTGCGGAAGGCGCCGCACGATGTGGTCGCCTTCGTCTCGCTCGCCGTCGTCGTCATCCTCGTCGTCATCATCAAGGCCATGGTCGGGAAGGGAGAGCCGCTCCGGGGCGGGATGCCGAGCGGCCACGCGGCCGTCTCGTTCTCGGTCTGGGTCGCGGCCATCCATCTCTCGGGGTCGCTTCCGGTCGCGGCGCTGACCTTCCTCCTGGCCGCCATGGTGAGCTGGAGCAGGTGGTCCAGCGGCGTGCACCGGGCGTGGGAGGTGGCGGCGGGCGCGCTGCTCGGCGCAGGCGTTACGGCGCTCATATTCCTGGTCTTCGCCTGAGGACCTGCGGAAAGGAGAAGCTCGATAGTGCTGAATGCCATACTGCTGGGACTGGTCAAGGCCGTGCCGGGCGCTTCCGCGGCGATCTTCCTCGACGGCGAGGGCGAGACCATCGCCCATGCCGGGGACGGCGTGGCGGACATCAGGCTTCAGGGGGCCTGGAAGGAGATCCACCTCGACCGGATCAAGGAGATCACCCAGCGGCTCGGCCTGGGCGCCGTGCAGGCGGTGCTCTTTTCCCTGGACCAGGGGACCGAGCTTATGGCGCCGGTGGAGAAGGACTACTGCCTGGTGCTCTTCCTCTCGGCCTACGCGGACGTGCGGACGGCCATGGAGGAGCTGAAGAAGGCGCTGGTGCTGATCAAGGAGGATATCACCTAGTGTTCCCGTTCGCCCGCCGAAGTTCCCTTTCCGAACATCCCCAATGGATACGTGATGCTGTTCAGTAAGACCACTTAAACCACAGACACGGAGGAAGGTATCTAGAACCTGTCTCCGAATAGATTCTTGATTCGTCCCGATTTTGGCGTCATTCCCGTGAAAGGTTTCAGCCTGCCCCGTACTTGATACGGGGGGAATCCAGTGTTTTCGGTATGTTCTGGATACCCGCCTTCGCGGGTATGACGATATGCGGAGGGGACAGGACGCAGGAGGCTCAGAGCTGGTCGAAGACGCCGATGCGGCGGACCTTGGCGTAGCGCTGCGCCACGAGGTCGGGGAGGGGGGTGGTCCGGATCTCCGAGAGGTTCCGGAGCAGGGACTCCTTCAGGAGCTCAGCGGTCCGGCGCGGATCGCGGTGGGCGCCGCCGATGGGCTCCTCGATCACCTCGTCCGCGACCTTCAGCTGGAAGAGGTCCTGGGCCGTGATCTTGAGCAGTTCGGCGGCCTCGCTCGCCTTGGAGCCGTTGTTCCAGAGGATGGCGGCGCAGCCCTCGGGCGAGATGACCGAGTAGACCGAGTGCTCCAGCATCAGCAGCCGGTCCGCCACGCCCAGGGCCAGGGCCCCGCCGCTTCCGCCCTCGCCGATGACCGCCGAGAGGATGGGCGTCCGGAGCCGGGACATGACCGCGAGGTTCCGGGCGATGGACTCGCCCTGGCCGCGCTCCTCGGCGCCGATGCCGGGGTAGGCGCCGGGCGTGTCGATGAGGGTGATGATGGGCTTCCCGAACTTCTCGGCGAACTGCATGATCCGCAGGGCCTTGCGGTATCCTTCGGGGTTCGGCTGGCCGAAGTTCCGGTAGAGGCGGTCCTTGGTCGTCCGGCCCTTCTGGTGGCCGATCACGACCACGGGCTGGCCGTCCAGGCGGGCCATGCCCGCCACGATGGCCGGGTCGTCGGCAAAGGACCGGTCGCCGTGCATCTCCGTGAAGTCCGTGAAGACGGACTCGAGGTAGTCCAGGGTGTAGGGCCGGTTGGCATGGCGCGAGATCAGCACCTTTTGCCAGGGCGTGAGGCGCGAGTAGATCTCCGCGCGGAGCTGATCGGCCTTCTTGTGGAGCTTCAGGATCTCCTCTTCCAGGTCGATGCTGCCGCTGGAGGTGAAGAGCGTCAGCTCCTCGATCTTCTTCTCGAGCTCGGCGATGGGGCGTTCGAAGTCCAGGTATTCCTGCGGCAATGCGGTCTCCTGCTGAACGTCGTGGCGTACGAGGCAAAATACCGGAGCAGGTTGCCCGGCTCCGGTATCCGAATGGAGTGTATTATCTGATATCAGGGGTCCAAAGTCAAGGAGGTTTTGGGACAACAGGCCGCAACCCGGCCGCCGGGAAGGGCGTCTCTCCCACCCGTGGGTCCTCTGCGGGTCCAGGGGCAAAAGGGCTTCCAACGCTGATGACGCTGAAAAGAACGTCTGAAGAAATATGAAAGGAACCGGTCGTATCCGCCGTTATCATAGCCGCTATCCGCGTTCATCCGTGTCAAAGTTCTTATTCTGTTTTTTTACTTTTCTCAGCGTCCTCAGTGTCAAAATACTGTTTTGTCTATCGCTGTTCCCTCGCGTCCTCCGCGCCCTCGCGGTGATACATCTGTCCTGCTTCTTTTTTCTCCGCACTCCGCACTGAGGTGTCCTGTCAAAGGTCTTTATTCTGTATTCTGCCTCCTGTCTCCTGTCCCTCCTCACACCTTGATATGCAGCATCGGCAGCCCCAGCCGCTGCCTTTTCGTCTCGCCCCGGAAGAGCTCCCCCTTGCGCAGCGGCAGGTCGCCCCGCTCGCCCTCGTGCTGGGCCTGGAGCTTCGTCAGGAGGCTCGCGCCGTGCTGCACTGCGTGTTTGCCGTACTTCCGCGCGAGCTGGTCGATGCTCTCGTAAATCCTGGCCAGCTTCCCGATCCGCGCCGCGTCCTCGAAGAGGCCGTACTGCAGCCCGCTCTCGGCCTCCAGGCCGGACAGCACCACGCCGGTCTGGCGGTAGGGCGTGCGGGGCCGGTAGAGCTCGCGGAAGCCGGTGCGGAGCAGCCCGAGCAGCTCGGCAGGGTAGGCCGAGGGCCGCGTCAGCCGCAGCTCGACGCCCGTGCCGGTGTAGTCCTGCTGCCGGAGGAAGGCGATGATCCGCGTGGCGGCCAGCCGGTAGCGCCGGGCCTTGATGCAGGCGTTCTCGAGGTTCTTCGCCAGCTGGGCGAAGACGAACTCCTCGTCCTCCGAGGGCGGGGTGAAGGTCTTTGCCTTGCTGATGGACTGGTAGGCGCTCCTGGTCTCGGTGGTGACCGGCAGGACGCTCCGGCCGTTCAGCTCGTGCCAGACCTCGCGGTAGGGCTTGGCGAGGCGGCGGGTGATGAAGGCCTCGTCCTGCCGCGCCAGCTCCAGCGCGGTCCGGACGCCGAGCTTGGCCAGGTAGGCGGCGGTGTTCGGGCCGATGCCCCAGACCTTCCCGACCGGCAGGTGCTCCAGGAACCGGTGCAGCTCCCGGCCGGGCAGGACCGTGACGCCCCGTGGCTTCCGGTGCTTCGAGGCGAGCTTGGCCAGGACCTTCGAGAGGCTCACGCCCACGGAGACCGTGATGCCCAGCTCCTGCTCGATCGTGGCCTGCATCCGCCCGGCAATCTCCCCGTAGGGGCCGTGGAAGCTCCTGCGCAGGCCGGTGAGGTCCACGAAGGCCTCGTCGATGGAGTATTCCTCCACGTCGGGCGAGAACCGCCGCAGGACCTCGAACATCCGGACCGAGAAGAGGCTGTAGGTCTCGTAGTCCGAGGGCAGGATGACCGCGTCCGGGCAGGCCTTCCGCGCCTCGAAGAGCCGCATGCCCCGCTCCACGCCGCGGGCCTTGGCCTCGTAGCTCGCCGCGGCCACGATCCCGCGCTCCTTGCCGGTGATCACCGGCCGGCCGCGCAGCTCCGGGTGGACGGCCTGCTCGCAGGAGGCGAAGAAGGCGTCGGCGTCCAGGTGCAGGATGGCGCGGGGCCAGTTCGAGACGGTGAGGGGCTGGGTGGTCATGG
>CAZTXN010000104.1:7531-9544 GCA_964617655.1 uncultured Nitrospiraceae bacterium
TTCCTCACCACCGCGGTCACCACGCCGGCCACCTTCAGCTCCTGCTTCGGCCTGATCGGCCGGTATTTCGGGTTCGCGGGCAGGAGGGTCACGCTCTCCCCGCGCTTCCTGAGGTACTTCATGGTCCATTCGCCGTCCACCTGGGCGATCACGATGTCCCCGCTCTTCGGGGCCTGGCCCTTGTCCACGATCACCATGTCGCCGGGCATGATGCCCGCGCCGGTCATGGAGTCGCCCGCGACCTTCAGGAGGAAGGTCGCCTCGCGGTTCTGGATCAGGAAGTCGTCGAGCGAGAGGGTGTCGACCAGCTCCTCCTCGGCGGGGGAGGGAAAGCCGGCCTCCACGGTGCCCAGGACCTTCACCGCCCGGCCGAGGGAGCGGGGGACGAGCCTGCCGGTCCGGTCCCGGGCCAGGACCTTCATCTCCTCCAGCCGGGCGATGAGCTTGAAGACCGCGTTCTTGGACCGGAGGCCGGTCAGCCCGGCGATCTCGGCATAGCTCGGCATCCGGCCCTGCCGGGCCTGGAACCGCCGGATGCTCCTGATGCGGGAGCGGAGGGTCTCTTCGGTGACGGTCCGGGGCATGGGAGGCATTATAAGTGAACGAACGTTCACTTGTCAATGAGAAAGACCGCCGCCGGGAAGCTCCTGATATTCCAGCGATCCCTTGCGGAACAGGCGGTTGCCGGCGCCGGTCCCGGGACTTCCAATTTGTTCGACACTGATGACCCTCAGTGCGGAGTTTCGAGTCCGGAGTGCGGAGCGTAAAACAAACCGGACTCTCGCAGAGCCGCAGAGAGCGCAGAGGAACAGCACAATACAGGATACCATCTTTAACGAACCTCAGATCAGGTCAGTCCTTCCCACCCCTGCATGTTCCGAGCGAGGGGATGACGGCAATATGAAGAAACACGACAGGAACCGGTCTTATCCGCCGTTATCAGAGCCTTTATCCGCGTTCATCCGTGTCAAAGTTCTTATCCTGTCTTTTGCTGTTCCTTCGCGTCCGTCTCAGCCGCGATGTCCCGGCGGATAGGGCGCATAGCCCTCGTCGTCCCAGAGCCTGTTCCCCGGCCCCTGTCCGCACCGAAGGACGCCCTTCCTGCAGAGCGCCTCGCGCCATTCGTACCGCACCAGGGTCTTCCGGAAGGCCCGCTGCTCAGGCTCGAACTCCACCAGCACCACGGGCGCATGGAGCGCATCGCCGAATCCCGTGCCTGCCCGGTCCTCGACCTTCGCCTCTGAAGCGGCCCTGCCGGGTCCTGTTGCCTCGGGCGCTGCCGCCGGGGCCTTGCCCTGCTGCCGGAGGAGGGGCCGGGGACGGGGCTTCTCACGGAAGACCGCCACGGCGATCACGCCGATGGCCGAATCGTCGCCGAAGGTCGTGACGCTGTAGGCCTCTTCCGGGTCGGTGAAGAAGAAGCGGTGCACCTCGGTCCGGCTGGTCCGCCAGCCGTCGAGCCGGACCGTGGAGCGGGCATCGATGATGTACATCTGCTCGTCGCGCCGGAGGTCCGAGCGCTCGCCGGTGATGATGTTCCTGCCGTCCACGGCCACCACCACGCCGACCCGCTCGGGCGTGCTGTTCGTGATCACGATGCCGTAGGTCTCGCCCTTCCGGGCCTCGAGGTACTGCTTGGTCACCCGGGTGCCGCCCTTCCGGCGGTCCGCATGGGGGATGGTGAGGAAGGCGCTTCCCCGGTCCGGGAGGACCTGCACGGTCACGTCGTCCGAGGGCGGCCGGAGGTGGTGGGCAGGGGTCGGGGAGGGATGGAGCGAGAGCAGGGCGGTCACGAGTGCTGCTGCTGCAAGGTTCTTCATGAGAGGTCTCCTTTCCGGTGCTCGGTATAATGAAGATCCACCCTCACCTTTGCTTCCTCTCCCCTCGAGGGAGAGGATACGAAGTGAGGGGGGCTGTAGTACGACGTTCTCATTCCTGCTTCCCTTCTTTTCCGCTCTTTCTCAACGCAGCCCGGATCAGTACGCAGGGGATAGGACAGCAGGAGAGGGGGAT
>CAZTXN010000105.1:0-9151 GCA_964617655.1 uncultured Nitrospiraceae bacterium
GGCGGGAGGCGGAGCTTTCGGCGGGGAACATGAAGCAGGAGGGGAAGCTCTTCTTTCTCGTGCTGAAGCAGCGGTCGTGATGGTCCGAGGACGCTCCACGGCGCCGGGTAGCGTCCTCTCGGGCTTAAATCTTTCGTTGCGACCCTGGCAGGGCATATTGCATCAGAAGCAGCAATGCAAGAAAGTAAGCTCTATCCATGTAACAAGAAAAGGCAGGCCAAAGGGCCTGTCTTATATTTCTTAAGCGAACCGGCGTCTCAGTGCACTGAGCAGGAGATGCAGGGATCGTATGCCCGGACGAGCATCTGGGCGAGCAGCTCGATCTCCCGATCCTTCCGACCTTGCTTGGCATACTGTTCGGCCAGCGCCTCCAGGTCATGCTGGATATTGGCGTGGTTCTGGCCGGTAGGGATGACGCAGTCGCTCCTGACGATCCGGCCGTCCCGGTCGAGCTCATAGCAGTGGTAGAGGATCCCCCGCGGGACCTCCACCGCGCCCACGCCGATGCCTTCCCTCGGCGCCACTTCCTGCCGCGGCTCCTTCCACTCCCGGTCGAGCATCCCCTCGATCAGGCCGATGGACTCCAGCACCACCTGCAGGCACTCCACGAGCTGGGCGATGTTGTTCATGAAGGGATTGTGGTTCACCGGTCTGAGCCCGAAGAGCCCGGCGACCTCCCTGGCCGCGGGATGGAGGCGGTCGAAGTTGTTGTTCAGCCGGGCGAGGGCGCCCACGGCGAAGGACCGGCGCGAGAGCCTGCACCATTTCGCCGTGGACCGCTCGGCCAGGTACTCGTTCGTCATGGCCCGGTACTCATGCTCCTGCTTCCTGACGCCGTCCGTAGAGACCAGGTCCCCGCCGATGAAGGGATAGGCCCCGTCACCGGCAAGCGAGACGAACTCGGTCTCCCGCTCGAAGGCCGGCAGGTCGAACCTCCGGAAGAGCTCAATCGTGCGGTGAAGGTCGTCGGTCACGTCCTGCAGCCGGTACTTGAACCGGAGCAGCTCCTCCTTCCGCGGCAGCAGGGTGAACCCCCCGACCACGGTCCGGGTGGGGTGCATGCGCCGGCCGCCCACGCAGTCGCAGACATCGTTCGCCAGGAGCTTGATCTTCGCGGCCCGCTGCACCACGTCGGGCTCCGAACCGATGAGCGGCAGGACGCTCTCCAAGCCCAGGAAGTCCGGCGCGGCGAGGAAGGAGAGGTGCAGGATGTGGCTCTGGAGCGTCTCCATGTGCTTCAGCAGCAGCCGGAGGCCGCGGGTCTGCTCCGAAGGCGTGATGCCGAAGGCGTTCTCCAGTGCCCGGATGCTGGCCAGGGTATGGCCGATGGAGCAGATGCCGCAGATGCGGCCGCAGATCCAGGGCGCGTTCTCCCATCGCTTGCCGACCAGCATGGCCTCGAAGAACCGCGGCGTCTCCACCACCTTCCAGCGGGCCTCCTCGACCCTGCCGTCCTTGATGGAGATCGTGATGTTCCCGTGGCCTTCGACGCGGGTCAGATGTTTGATGTCAATGGACTGTGTGATCCTCATGTAGAGAACCTTCTTGACAGGATTACAGGATAAGATCTGATTCCCGGTTGTTAAAGAAGGCCTCCCGTGCCGTCAGTGCGAGAAGCATGAGCGAAGAAGCAAGCTCGTATGTGCCTGAATTCACGCCTGCGTGGTTGCTTTGCCCGCAAAGACACGAAAAACAGTTTACACAGGCTGCCGATACATTCGACGGTCGCTTGTCAATTCAGGCCCTGCACATCCTGTTATCCTGTCAGGAACTCCTGCTCGCCTTTCTCAGCTCCGCCGCGTGCTGCTCGAACCCCCCGAAGCACTCCAGCCGGTCCAGAATGGTCTCCTCGGTAAAGCCGTGCTGCCGCATGATCTCCTGCATCTGAACGATGTTGGCGTCCACTGCCGGGCCGCGGCAGCCCCAGCATCCGGCGCGGCCGTTGGGGCACCAGGAGTCGCAGCCCCCGCGGGTGACGGGCCCCAGGCAGGGCTCGCCGAGGTCGAAGAGGCAGGGGTTCTCGTTCGCCTTGCACTCCAGGCAGACGGGGTACCGGGGTTCTACGACCGTCCTGCCGAGCACCAGGTGCACCACGATCCGTTCGACCTCCTCCTTCCGCACCGGGCAGCCGTAGATCCTGAGGTCCACCGGCACGAAGGCCTCGAGCGGACGGGCGGCATCGGCCGTATCGACGGGATGGCCGCTATAGACCGTCTGGCGCAGGCGGTCCGCGCTGAACCGGTTCCGGAGCTGGTTCACGCCGCCGAAGCAGGCGCAGGAGCCGAAGGCTACCAGGACCTTCGCCCGCTCCCGGACCTGCTGCAACTGCTCGATCTCGTCCGCCCGCGTCACGCTCCCCTCCACGAAGGCGATGTCGTAATCGTCG
Organism: uncultured Nitrospiraceae bacterium; assembly: GCA_964617655.1. Taxonomy (GTDB): domain Bacteria; phylum Nitrospirota; class UBA9217; order UBA9217; family UBA9217; genus JAKAHZ01. The sequence goes on from CAZTXN010000105.1 coordinate 2,387, forward strand.
CTGCTGCTGGTCATGATCTCGCGGAAGGCCCGGATCTCCAGGAGGCCGAGGAAGTCCAGGAGCGTGGCCTCGTTGTTCAGGAGCTGGAGCTGACAGCCCTCGCAGGAGGAGAGCTCGAAAAAGGCCGCGCGGAGCGGCGGCGCGGGGATGCCGAGATAGGTGCGCTCTGTTCGATCGCTGATGCTCACAATGACCACCTGAATGAACAAATAGATCAGATGTTGACGCTGATGACGCTAAACACGAGCATGAGGAATGCAGATAGCAAGATCAGAGGCGAACATGACAGGATGACAGGATACGATCGGATGCAAAACGAGATCAGGTGTCCATCCTGTTGATCCTGTCAAAGAAAACGCCTCTTGCAGCTGCTATCAGTACGGTATCAGATCGCCTCCTTCAGGTTCATGACCGTCCAGTAGTCGAACACCGGCCCCTTGAGGCAGGTGTAGGTGGAGCCCACGTTGCACCGGCAGCATTTCCCCACGCCGCAGTGCATGCGGCGCTCGAGGGAGACGAACATCTTCTGCATGGGCACGCCGCGCTCCGCGAGGAGGTCGCAGACGTACTTGAACATCACCGGCGGGCCGCAGACGATCGCATGGGTGCGCTCGAGGAAGGACGGATCGCGGTCCGCGATGATCTCCTCCAGGACCCTGGTGATCAGGCCGACCGGGCCGGTCCAGGACGGATCCGGCCGCTCCACGATGCAGTGCAGGCCGATGTCGTCCTTCTGCCAGAGGGCGTACTGGAAGGTGAAGAGGAGCTGGGAGGGGTCGCGGCTGCCGTAGACGATGTCCACGCGGTCGAACATGCTGCGCCGCTCCTGGACATAGGCGATGGGCGAGCGGAGCGGCGCGAGCCCCAGGCCGCCGGCCACGAGCAGGACGTTCCCGCCGTGCATGCGCTCCAGGGGGAAGCTCGTGCCGAAGGGGCCCCGGATGCCGACGCGCAGTCCCCGGCCGGCGCGGGCCAGCACGCCGGTGAGGTTTCCGACGGCGCGGATGCAGAGCTCCAGGTCCTCGCGGTTGCTGGAGGAGGAGGAGATGGAGAAGGGCGCCTCGCCCACGCCGGGCAGCTCGAGCATGACGAACTGGCCCGGCCGGAAGGCGAAGCGGGAGCGCTCCCCGTCATCGAGGATGCGGATGCGGTAGAGGTTCTCGAGCTCCGTGAGCCGGTGGACGCTCGTCACCTCGGCCTTGCAGGTCAGCTCGAAGCTGCCGAGGTCCGTGGAGCGGCGGGAACGCCGCAGGTCCGCGGAGAGGTCGTGGTAGGGAAGCCGGTGGTCCATGGTCATTGCTCCTCTCCCCGGACGCTGGCGATCACCTCGGGCACCGTGATGCCGGCCAGGCAGGCCTCGCCGCAGCGTCCGCATCCCACGCAGAGCGGCTCCTCGAAGGCCTCGACGAACCCGCGGTGCTTGTGGTAGTAGCGGTACTTGAGCCGGGTGCTCCGCTCGGGACGGAAGTTGTGGCCGCCCGCCACCTCGGCGAAGTCCACGATGTTGCAGGAGTAGAGCGTCCTGGTCTTCCGGGCCTTCCGGAGGCCGGGGTCCACGGTCTCCTCGACGCCGTAGCAGTAGCAGGTGGGGCAGACGCTGGCGCAGGCGCCGCAGCCCAGGCAGCGGTCGCCCCACTCCTGCCAGACCGGGGACCGGAACTCCATGTCCAGCACCTTGGCGAGGTCGGTGGTGTCCACGCTTGTAGTGAACCTCCGGCCGCGGCCCGAGGTGGCTCGCAGGAAGGCGGCGTGGTCCTCCTCCGCGGGGGCCGTGGTGCGCAGGCCCTTGACGAGTTCATAGGCCCCGGCCGACTGGATCTCGAGGAACGTGCGGCCGTCGATAGCGGTCACGAAGAGATCGAACCCGTGCGTGACCGAGTCCGCGCCCATGGAGCGGCAGAAGCAGAAGGGCTGGGGCTCGCAACTCGTGCCGATGATGAAGAGGTTCCTGCGGCGGGCCGCGTAGTAGGGCATGGGGTAGACCGGGCCCAGCAGGACCTTGTCCAGGCGGTTCAGCGCGTTGATGTCGCAGGCATGGAGTCCGAAGAGGACGAGCGGACGGTCGACAGGGAGTTGAACGTCCTTGGTCCAGTCATTGCCGCTGATGCGGAAGACGGCCAGGTCCTCGCGCGGGGGGAGGAAGAACCGCTTGGCCGGGAGCTTGGTGGTGGTGTAGTCCAGCCGGAGGGCATCGAAGTCTCCTACCTGCTCGAAGGCGAAGAACTCCCGCCCGTGGCGGTCCCTGCCGGCCAGGACGGGTCCCACCACGGTGTTCCGGGCAGCGAGGAGCTCGAAGAGCTCCCGGAGCCCGCTCTGTTCGGCGACGCGGAAGAGCATGGCGCGGTCTTGTGAACGGGAATCAGTAGGTTACGAATGGTACTATTATAGCAGGAAGGCGCAGTGCGGGTGTTGCAGGGCGCGTTGTCAGGAACAGCAGGAGCGAAGAAGACGATGGTCTCAGAGCGTCTGCACGAGATTGTGCAGGGCGGGATAGTCCCCGCGGGCCTGACCGGCCTCCTCCTTCAGGAGCCGGAGCGCCTCGGGGATATGCTTGACGAAGTACTTCCTGCCCTTCACCAGAGAGAGGAAGCCGTAGGCGCCCAGGGCCTGCATGTGGCGCTGGAGGCGGCAGGGCAGCAGGCTGTCGCGGAAGGTCTGAGCGTCGAAATCCTTTGCTTTGGCCTGCATCGAGACCATGTAGTAGGTCAGCAGCCCGTCCCGCATGCCGTCGTCCAGGCGATGGTAGGGGTCCCAGAGGATGGATGCCACGTCGTAGGCCGGCGGTGCGATGCGTGCGCCCTGATAGTCGATGACCCGCACCGCTCCCTCATGGATCATGATGTTCTGGCTCTGGAAGTCCCGATGGATGATCGTGGGCAAAAACGCGCTGACCGCGTGCGCAAGCCGGTCGAGCTCCTCGTCCAGCGACTTGCGGTCCGGCGCCGCCGCCTTCCGGAACCCGGCCACGAACCGCTCGAGGAAGTAGCCCGTTTCCCACCGCAGATGCTCGTGATCAAAGACCCGCTTTGCGAGGGTCGGGCAGTCCGCCAACTTCTCGCTCGCCGGGCCATGGAGCTGCACCAGCACATCGATCACCTGGCGGTAGTGCTGCTCGATCCTGCCGGAATCCTTGATGAGCTTCAGGCCTGAGTAGAGCGTCAGATCGCCGAGGTCCTCAAAGAGCGCCCGCCGGGTGCGGCTGTCCGCGCCGTAGAGACGGGGGACCGGCACGCCCTGGGCCTGGAAGAACCTGGAATACTCGATATGCCGGTCGTAGTCCGGATCGTCGGCCGAGCACTCCATCAGCACGGCAGAGGTCCCATTCTTCCTGATGCGGAAGTAGCGGCGGTCAGAGCCGCCATATCCGATGAGCATGGCCTGGCCGATGCTGCCCCCTCCGGCCTGCACCGCGTCGTCGAAATAGGTGTAGAGCGGGCCGGAGAGCCCCACGTCCCGACCGAGCGCGGCATGCGAAGCGGGCTGGAGCTCCCTCTCGCTCAGGGGGATGGTGTAGCCCGGGCCGATGATGCAGTCCCGGTGCTCGCCCGATACCTCCGCGCCGGGCAGGACGATGCAATTCCTGAGGCGGCTGTTGTCGCGCACTGCGGCGCCGCGCTCGATCACCACGTACCCGTCCGCCTCGATGCGGCCCGCGTCCGCGCCGGACGACCGGTAGACGGTCTCGCCGATCATCTGGAGCGCGTCCAGCACCGCCTGGGCATAGGTTCCTGGATTGCCCACATCGCTCCAGTAGTTGCCCGTGAAGTCCATGGTCTTGACGGTCTGGCCCGCCTTGACCGCTGCGAGCCAGGCCGCGGTCATGTGTGAGGCGCCGGCCGGCAGGTACTGCAGGATCTCGGGAGAGTAGACCGCCACGCCGGTGTAGGCCGTGCGCTGGGCCACGCGCGTGGGGTCGGGCCGCGACTCGCCCGGGTTCTCCACGTCCACCAGGCGGTCCTGGTCGTCGATCACCACGTTGCTCAGCGCCGGATGCTGGTGGGTCACGAGCGTGGCGATGTTCCGCGACGCCAGGTGTGCTTCGATCACCTGGGCAAAGGGGATGTCGATCAGGATGTCGGCATTATGGACCAGGAAGGGCCTCCCGGCGAGAAAGGCTCCGGCGTTCTTGAGCGCGCCGCCTGTTCCCAGGAGCGTGCTCTCGGGAAAGAAGGTGACCCGCTGCTCGAAGGGCGAGCCCTTGAACCAGGCGAGCACCTGCTCCTGCCGGTAGTGGAGGTTCACGCCGATCGTGCCGTCGCAGATCGAGGAGAGCTTGCCCAGGATGATGCCGAGCAGGGGCCTGCCGAGGATCGGGACCAGGGGCTTGGGCAGGTGGTTCGTCACCGGCCGGAGCCGCTCGCCCAGCCCGGCGGCGGGCAGGAAGATGTTCACAGGACAGGTGGACATGGAATCTCCGGGAGTCAGGAGCCAGGAGTCAGAATACAGGAGAACGGCGGGATACTGCAACCATTCTATCTCCCGTCTTCACCTTTCTCTTCTATTTATACAGCAGGTACTGCTTCCGCACCTTCTCGAAGGCCCGGGCCTCGGCGCTCCACCAGGCCTCCATCTCCGGCAGGTCCTTCCAGGCCTCGATCTCCTTCCGGAGCCGGTCCGTTCCGGCCAGGATGTCGATGGGCAGCTTCCGCTCCTCGTACTCATAGGGCGGCTGCTTCCAGGCGAAGTCGCGCGGCCAGGTGTTGTGCACGGCCTTCAGGACCGCCACGGCGGTGCGGAAGGGCCGGAAACGCTCGCGGTCGGTGACATGGAGCTGGACCCCTCCGCAGAGCCGGCCCGCGTGCTTCTGGAAGGCGGGCTGGAAATGGAGCGGCCGGAAGCGCACGCCCGGGAGCCGGAACTCGCGCAGCCGCTCCGCGAGGCCCGCGGGCCGTATGAAGGGCGCGCCGATGATCTCGAAGGGCCGGGTGGTGCCGCGGCCCTCGGAGAGATCCGTGCCCTCCAGGAGGCACATGCCGGGATAGACCGCGGCGGTCTCGAGCGCGGGCATGTTGGGCGAGGGCATCACCCAGGGCAGGCCGGTCTCGCCGAACCACATCCTGCGCCTCCAGCCCTCCATGGGCGCCACGCGGTAGTGCAGGCCGGGATGGAAGCGGTCCTCCAGGTAATGGCCGATCTCGCCGATGGTCATGCCGTGCCGGACCGGGAGGGGCCGGAGACCCACGAAGGAGGCGAAGTCCGGCGACAGCACCGGACCCTCGGTGCGCAGGCCGTTGATCGGGTTCGGCCGGTCGAGCACGACCAGGGTCTTCTTCTGCTCCCGGCAGGCCTCCATGCAGAGGTCCAGGGTCCAGATGAAGGTATAGTAGCGGCTGCCCACGTCCTGGAGGTCCAGGGCGAGGACATCGATCTCCCGGAGCATATCGGGCGTGGGCTTGCGCGTCGAGCCGTAGAGGCTGTGCACCGGCAGGGACGTTGCCGGGTCCCGGAAGCCCTCCCACTCCACCATGTTGTCCTGGGTCTGGCCGTAGATGCCGTGCTGGGGGCCGAAGAGCGCCGCCAGACGGAAGCGTTTCGACCGGCGAAAGATATCTACGGCATGCTCGAGGCGGCGGTCCACGCTGGCCGGGTGGGCCACCAGGCCGACGCGGGCGCCCCGGAGGTCCCGGGGCCAGAACCGCTCGATAAGGTCGAGGCCGGTGAGTATCTGCTTCCTGGACGGCATGGCGGGATTATAGTTGCTCCGCATCGCAAGTGCAACCGGAATTTGGGGAAATTCGCTGCTGCGCTTGACCTGATCGCCGGAGAATGCTACACTCTGCACCATCTGCGGCAATGAGCGGTTCACGCGCAGCCGCCGGGACTGCACCCTCAGGGAGGAGGCATGGCATGAAGAGGACCAGCGCGGCAGGGTTCATCATCACGGTAATCCTGCTCCTTGCATCGGCCCAGACCGCGCTCGCCCTCTATAAATGGGTGGATGAGAAGGGCGTGCTGCATATCACCGATTATCCGCCGCCGGGCAAGGCCGTTCCTGAGCCGCCCCCGCAGCCCGAGGAACCGCCGCAGCCGGCCGCTCCTGCACCGCCACCACAGCCTGCACCTCCTGCTCCTCCGGCCGCACCGCCTGCGCCTGCTGCATCACTGCCTGCGCAGCCTGCGATGCCGGCGCCTGCTCCGACAGCACCGGCAGCAGCCCCGGCGCCTCCCGCAGCACCGGCAGCTCCGCCTGCTGCCGCCCCTGCGCCGGGAACGCCGATCCCCATCTCTCCGCCGCCCGCGGCGCCGGGCCGGAGCATGCCCGGGCCGGCGGCGCCGGAGGCGCTGCTGCCCGCGCTCATCGCCGGGTTCTTCACGGTCTTTCTTGCCGTCGGCGCGGCCTTATACCTGTACTACTCGCTCTGCATCTTCAAGATCGCGAAGAAGCTGAAGGTCGCAGGCGCCTGGCTGGCCTGGGTCCCGGTCATTCAGTTCTACTGGCCCCTGGTCGGCGCGGCAGGGAAATCCGCCTGGTGGATCATCCTGCTGCTGGTCCCGTTCGTGAATATATTCATCATGATCTATCTCTGGATGAGCATATCCGGGAACCTCGGCAGGAACAAGTGGCTGGGCCTCCTGATGCTCCTGCCGGTCGTGAACCTCGTCTTCCTGGGCGTGCTGGCCTTCTCGAAGAGCGACTAGCCCGGAACGGAGAGAGCCGTTGCGGCCGCCGGTCAGGCGGCGTATGATCACCCATGCGCTACAAGGTCGTCGAGATCAGCACGGTCACGGACGAGGAGATCGAACGGGTCCTGAACGAACGTTCGG
>CAZTXN010000106.1:0-1329 GCA_964617655.1 uncultured Nitrospiraceae bacterium
TGTACCAGTCGGTCTTCTCGCGGGACTACAACGTCGCCATGGGCGTCCTGGTCCCGGCCGCCGCCCTGACCATGCTCGGGAACTTCCTGGCGGACGTCGGGTACGCCTGGGCGGACCCGCGGGTGCGGCTGCGGTGAAGCGACCATGAACACCTATCCTGACATAGCGCAGCCTCTTCGGCATCTGCGGCGAAACTGGCTGGCTATCGGTGGAGGCATGCTCGTGCTCGGCGTCTTCATCGTAGCCATCTTCGCCCCCTGGATATCCCCCTACGATCCCGCGGCCATCGATATCAAGAACATCCTGGTCGGCCCGAGCCTCGCACATCCGCTCGGTACTGACGAGCTCGGTCGGGACGTGCTCTCGCGCATGATCTGGGGCTCCCGCATCTCGCTCGCTGTAGGCTTTGTCGCCATTGGCATCGCGACCATCATCGGGATCCTGCTCGGTTCAGCCGCAGGATACTACGGCGGCCATATCGACAGCGCCGTCATGCGGCTTGTTGACGTCATGTTGAGCATCCCCACGATATTCCTGATCCTCGTTGTTATTGCGGTCCTCGAACCGAGCATCATCAACATCATGATCGTCATCGGCCTCACGAGCTGGATGGAACCCTCCCGTCTGGTGCGGGCTGAGTTCATCTCCCTGAAAGAGCGGGAGTTCGTGATCGCCGCCCATGCCCTGGGCGCGCGGGACGGCCGGATCATCTTCCGCCATATCCTGCCCAACGGTCTCTCGCCCATCTTCGTCTCCGCGACCATGGGCGTCGGCGGGGCCATCCTGATCGAGTCCGGCTTGAGCTTCCTCGGGCTCGGCGTCCAGCCGCCCACGCCGTCCTGGGGCAGCCTGCTCTCGTCGGGCAAGGACAACATCGAGATCGCCTGGTGGCTCTCGGCCTTCCCGGGCCTCGCCATCCTCGTCACGGTCCTGGGCTACAATCTCCTGGGCGAGGGCATCCGCGACGCGCTCGACCCGCGGCAGCGGGAGTAGCGGGTCCGCCCCCTGCGGCAGCCGTCCGGGACCTTGAGGATCAACCATGTCCACGGTCCTCATCGACTACACGTCCTTCTTCTACGCCTCCGTCGCCCGTACGCCGGTCCCCTCCGCGGTGAGCGGCAAGTTCGTGCAGATCCGGTGCGGCGGCACGCTCTACCTCGTCCTCTCGCCGAAGGCGCTGACCAAGTACCACGGGAACATCATCGAACGGTTCTGCATGGACCAGGGGCTCGAGGGCGGATACGACAAGGACGGGGGGAAGTTCGTGATCACGGACAGGGCCTGGGAGGTGCTGGGCGGCGGGAAATTCGATCGCGACAACGACGCGGG
>CAZTXN010000106.1:1429-4859 GCA_964617655.1 uncultured Nitrospiraceae bacterium
CCGTTCAGTTCCAGGAACACGAGGGCCGATGCCAGTGCCGCACGTTTGTTGCCGTCAACGAAGGGATGGTTCTGCGCGATATGGAACGCATAGGCAGCTGCCATCTCGTGCAGGTCGCCATGCAGATATGTCCCGCCGAAGGAGGCGCCGGGCATGGCCGCTGCGGAGCTCAGGAGGTTCAGGTCCCTCACTCCGGATGAGCCTCCGTAACGGGCGATCTGGTCCTCATGGATCTCAAGGACCTCCGCAAGGGTAAGAAAGACGACGTTCTCCTTGACCTATTCTGCCAGTTTGCGCAGCGTCTTGCCGTGGGACCTGTTCACCTTTTCCAACGCCGCGCTGAACTTCTTTGCCCGCTTCGCATCGGTGACCGGGGACAGGATAAGGTTCTTGCCGTCCGTCGTGACCTCGAAGGAAGCGTTCTCATCCAGCTTGAGCAGCTGCAGGATCGGCTTGTCAATGATGAGCGCGGCGCTGTTCCCGTGAGCGACCAGCTTCTTGATCATGGCGCCCCCCTTCCCTAATGTATATACATTGTAGTACCGACTGCCCGCTGTGTCAAGCCTCTCCGGGGAGCCGCGGCATCCCTCAGCAAAAAGACCGGGCGGCCATTCGGCCGCCCGGTGCGGTTGCATCTTGACCCCCGCATGCTCGGGGATGACGCTTCGCGAACTCTGGATCCCCGATAGAAGCACTCGGGGATAACGCTTCGCGTTACTTTGACGAGGCCACGCCGATGCCCTTCTCCTTCAGCTTCGCGTGCGCCGCGGCCAGCCGGGCGATCGGCACGCGGTAGGGCGAGCAGCTCACGTAGTTCAGCCCCGCCTTGTAGCAGAACTCCACGCTCGCCGGGTCGCCTCCGTGCTCGCCGCAGATGCCGACCTTCAGGTCCTTCCGTGTTCCGCGGCCCTTGGCCACGCCCATCTTGACCAGCTGGCCCACGCCGTCCTGGTCGATGGTCACGAAGGGGTCCTTTTCCATGATATTGTTCTCGGTGTAGTGGGTGATGAACCTGCCCGCGTCGTCGCGGCTGAACCCGTAGGTGGTCTGGGTCAGGTCGTTGGTGCCGAAGGAGAAGAACTCCGCCTCCTTCGCGATCTCGTCCGCCACCACCGCCGCGCGCGGCAGCTCGATCATGGTGCCGATCTTGTACTCCACCTTGACGCCCTTCTTCTTCATGACCTCCTCGGCCGTGGCCCGGATCAGGTCCTTCTGGTCCTTCAGCTCCTTCACCATGCCGACGAGCGGGACCATGATCTCGGGGATCACCTTCTTGCCCTTCTTCGCCAGCTCGCAGGCGGCCTCGATGATGGCCTTGGCCTGCATGCGCGTGATCTCGGGGTAGACGATGCCGAGCCGGCAGCCGCGGTGGCCGAGCATGGGGTTGAACTCGTGCAGCTCCTCGACGCGGTGGAGCAGCTTCTCCTTCCTGGCCAGCGCGGCCTTGGCGGTCTTCTTCGTCCGCATCACCGCGATCTCGACCATCAGTTCCTCGCGCTTCGGCAGGAACTCATGGAGCGGCGGGTCGAGCAGCCGGATCGTGACCGGCAGCCCCTCCATGGTCTCGAAGAGCCCCTTGAAGTCGGACCGCTGCATGGGGAGCAATTTGGCAAGCGCCTTCTCGCGCGCCTCGGTGGAGTTCGCCAGGATCATCTGCTGAACGATGGGCAGCCGGTCGGATTCGAAGAACATATGCTCCGTGCGGCAGAGACCGATGCCCTCGGCGCCGAACTGGCGGGCCATCTTGGCGTCCCGGGGCACGTCCGCGTTCGCCCGCACGCCCAGGGTGCGGACCTCGTCGGCCCACTTCATGAGCGTGCCGAAGTCGCCGGAGACCGCGGGCTCCACGGTAGGCACCTTGCCGATGATCACCCTGCCCGTGCCGCCGTCGATGGTCACCCAGTCGCCCAGCTTGACCGTGGTCTTGCCCACGAAGAACTTCTCGGCCTTGAGGTCCACCCGGATGGACTCGCAGCCCGCCACGCAGGGCTTGCCCATGCCGCGGGCCACCACGGCCGCGTGGGAGGTCATGCCGCCCCGCGCCGTCAGGATGCCCTTGGCCGCGTCCATGCCGTGGATGTCGTCGGGCGTCGTCTCGGGCCGGACGAGGATCACCGGATGCTTCTTCGCCCACTTCACCGCCTCGTCGGCCGTGAAGACCGCCTGGCCCGACGCCGCGCCGGGCGATGCCGGCAGGCCCTTGGCGATCACCTCCACCTTGGCCTTGGGGTCGATGATGGGATGCAGCAGGTGGTCGAGGGACGCGGGCTCGACGCGCAGCACCGCCTCCTCCTTCGAGATGAGGCCCTCCTGCACCATGTCCACGGCGATCTTGACCGCCGCCTGGGCCGTGCGCTTGCCGGTCCGGGTCTGGAGCATGAAGAGCCTGCCTTCCTGGATCGTGAACTCGAAGTCCTGCACGTCGCGGTAGTGGCGCTCCAGCTTGTTCGTGATCTCCCGCAGCTGGCGGAAGACCTCGGGCATCTCCTTCTCCAGGTCCGCGATGGGATGGGGCGTGCGGATGCCGGCCACCACGTCCTCGCCCTGGGCGTTCGTCAGGTACTCGCCGTAGAACACCTTGGCGCCCGTGGAGGGGTCGCGGGTGAAGCCCACGCCCGTGGCCGAGGTATCGCCCATGTTGCCGAAGACCATGGCCTGGACGTTCACCGCCGTGCCGAGGTTCCCGGGGATGTCGTTCAGCCTCCGGTAGGTGATGGCGCGCGGGTTGTTCCAGGACCCGAAGACCGCGTCCCGGGCCATCTTGAGCTGCTCGAAGGGCTCCTGCGGGAAGTCCCGCTTCGCATGCTTCTTCACCACGCCCTTGAACTTCGCCACCAGCCCCTTCATGTCCTCGGCCGAGAGGTCGATGTCCAGCTTCACCTTCCGCTTCTTCTTGGCCTCGGCGATCTCGTGCTCGAAGTGCTCCTTCTCGATGCCCATGACCACGTTGCCGAACATCTGGATGAACCGTCGGTAGGCGTCCCAGGCGAACCGCTCGTTCCCGGTCCTGCGGATGACGCCCTGGATGGTCCGGTCGTTCAGTCCCAGGTTCAGCACCGTGTCCATCATGCCGGGCATGGAGAACTTGGAGCCCGAGCGGACCGAGACGAGGAGCGGCCGCTCCAGGTCGCCGAACTTGTAGCCGTTGGCGAGAGCGGCCTCGATCTTCTTCATGTACTCCCGCATCTCGTCGTCCAGTCCGTTCGGCGCCTTCCGGCCGATCTCGTAGAAGATGTTGCAGACCTCGGTGGTGATCGTGAACCCGGGCGGCACCGGCACGCCGGAGTTGGTCATCTCCGCCAGGCCCGCGCCCTTTCCGCCGAGCAGGTCCTTCATGTTCCCGTTCCCGTCGGCCTTGCCGTTGCCGAAGAAATAGATGTACTTTTTGTCGGTAGCCATAGCGTCATCCTCCCGTAGGGAAATGGAAATT
>CAZTXN010000106.1:4959-8947 GCA_964617655.1 uncultured Nitrospiraceae bacterium
CCGCTCAATTCCAGCCGCGAGAAGTCCGCGATGGCCGAGAAGAGCCCGGCGATGCCCGCGAGCAGGGCCAGCCGGTTGTTCTTCACCTCCGCGTCCTTGTCCATGACCATCACCTTCTCGAAGAAGGCGTCCACCGGCCGCCGGAGCGACGCGATGTCCGCCAGGGCGCCGCGGAAGTCGAGCTGCGCCGTCCGCTCCTTCACGCGGTCCTTGATCTCGCCGTAGGCGGCGAAGAGCTCCTTCTCCGCGTCCTCCCGCAGCGCTCCCTTTTTGACCGTGCCGTGGAACTCCGGGGGCAGGATGTTGCCCGCCCGCTTGAGCGCCGTCACGAGCGGCTGGTAGTCCTCCGAGGTCCGCCAGCCGTCCAGCGCCCGGACCTTCTCCCGCGCCGTGACCGGATCGTCGAAGGAGACCGAGAGCGCCGCGTCCACCACGTCGGAGCGCATGCCGTCGGCGGTCAGCATGCCCGCCAGCCGCTGGCGCAGGAAGTCCAGCACCTCGGCGCCGGTCCTCTTCGCGGCCTCGCCCTTCAGCCCGTATCCCCTGCAGGCCTCGGCGATGAGCGCCGCCAGGGAGAGCCCCCGGCCGCGGTCGAAGAGCATGGTCAGCACGGCGATGGACTGCCGCCGGAGGCCGTAGGGGTCCTCGGACCCGCTCGGGACCAGCCCGGCGGAGAAGCAGCCGGTGATCGTGTCGATGCGGTCGGCGATGCCCACGCAGACTCCCTCGAGCGAGCGCGGGAGGCCGTCGCCGGCATGCCTCGGGAGATAGTGCTCCGCCACGGCCTCGGCCACCGCCGGGTCCTCGCCCGAGAGGAGGGCGTACTGCCGCCCCATGATCCCCTGCAGCTTCGGGAACTCGCCCACCACGCCGGTCAGGAGGTCCGCCTTGGCCAGCAGGGCGGCCCGCCCCGCGGTCCCCCCGTCGGCGCCGAGCAGCCCGGCGAGATGCACGGCGAGCTTCTGCACCCGCAAGGCCTTGTCATGGAGACTGCCGAGTTTCTCCTGGAAGGTGACCTTCCTGAGTTCCTCCACCCGGTCGGCAAACCGCTTCTTCACATCATGGTCGTAGAAATAGGCCGCGTCCGAGAGCCGGGCGGTCAGAACCCGCTCGTTTCCCGCCCGGACCACCTCGAGGTCCTCGGCCTTCGTGTTGCTGATCGTGATGAAGTGCGGCAGCAGGTTCCCTTCGCCATCCACGATGCTGAAATACCGCTGGTGCTCGCGCATGGCCGTGATCAGCACCTCTTTCGGCACCCGCAGGAAGTCCCGGGAAAAGCTTCCCAGCACGGCCACGGGGTACTCCACCAGGTTCGCGACCTCATCGACGAGACCCGGGTCGTCCAGCACCCTGCCGCCCCGCTCGTTCGCCAGTTCCTGGGTCTGCTTCACGATGCGCTGCTTCCGCACCTCGGGGTCGATCACCACGTAGTTCGGCTCGGCCTGGCTCTGGTAGGACTTGAAATCCTTCACCAGGAAGGCGCCGGGGCTCATGAACCGGTGGCCGCGCGAGAGGTTGCCGCTCCTGATGCCGGCCAGGTCAAAGGGGACCACCTCGCCGCCGAAGAGGGCCAGCACCCAGTGGATCGGCCGGGCGAAGCGGATATCCTTGTCCATCCAGCGCATGGACTTGGGGAACGGGACCGAGAGGATGAAGCCCGGCAGCGCTCCGGCGAGCCAGGCCGCGGTATCGCCGCCCTTCTCATCGAGCTGAGCGACCACGTACTCGCCCTTGTCCGTGGTCTTCACGGTCAGGGACCCCACGTCCACTCTGTTCTTCTCGGCGAAGACCTGGGCCGCCCTGGCCGGCCTTCCTTCCGCATCGAAGGCCACCTTCTTCGGCGGACCGAGCACCTCCCGGGAGAGGTCTTCCTGCCGCTCCTCGAGGCCCGCGGCATGCAGAACCAGCCTGCGCGGCGTGCCGAAGCTGCGCACCTCGCCGGAGACGCCCACGCGGCCCGCGGCGAGGAGCTGAAGGAAGAGTTCCTTCATCTTCTCGAGCGCCGGCGGGATGAACCGCGAGGGGATCTCCTCGGCGCCTATTTCCAGAAAAAACTCTTTCGCCAAGATGACCTCTTCAGATTCCGTCAGGCGTTAGGCGTAAGGGGAAACGCCTCGCAATACAAACAAGGCCTTTCATTCCCCAATCCGCAATCCGCAATCCGCACTCCGCACTCCTCTTGACGGCCTTTCATTCCGCACTCCGAAATCCGCACTCCGCACTCCTCTTGAAGCGCCTAGCGCTTCAAGAGTGGGAACCCCTTCGCCTCCCGGTCCGCCAGGTAGGCATGGGCGCAGAGCCGCGCCAGCTTCCGCACCCGGGCGATGTAGCCCGTCCGCTCGGTCACGCTGATGGCGCCGGCGGCGTCCAGAAGGTTGAAGGTGTGCGAGCACTTGAGGCAGTGGTCGTAGGCCGGAAAGACCACGCCCGCCTTCACCAGCTTCTCGCTCTCCTTCTCATAGTACTCGAACTGCCGGAAGAGCATCTCCCGGTCCGAGAGTTCGAAGTTGTACTTGGAGAACTGGACCTCGGTATCGTGATGCACGTCGCCGTACTTCACGTCCTTCGTCCAGGCGAGGTCGTAGACATTGTTCACGCCCTGGAGGTACATGGCCAGCCGCTCGAGCCCGTAGGTCAGCTCGGCCGGGACCGGCTTGAGGTCGATGCCGCCCACCTGCTGGAAATAGGTGAACTGCGTCACCTCCATGCCGTTCAGCCAGACCTCCCAGCCCAGTCCCCAGGCGCCGAGGGTCGGCGACTCCCAGTCGTCCTCCACGAACCGGATATCGTGCTTCAGCGGATTGATGCCGAGCTTCTGCAGGCTTTCGAGATAGAGCTCCTGCACGTTCAGCGGATGGGGCTTCAGGATCACCTGGAACTGGTAGTAGTGCTGCATCCGGTTCGGGTTCTCGCCGTACCTTCCGTCCGTCGGGCGTCGGGACGGCTGCACGTACGCGGTGTTCCAGGGCTCGGGGCCGAGCACGCGCAGGAACGTTGCGGGATGGAAGGTACCCGCGCCGACCTCGAGGTCATAGGGCTGATGGACCACGCATCCCTTCGAGGCCCAGTATGCCAGCAGGGTCAGTATAACATCTTGAAATGTCAAGAGATTATTCCTTCTTCCGAATAGGGACGGAACAGCGAAAAACAGAGTGTAATTATACAAAAATACCTAATCATGTCAAGAAAATAAGGGTATCCGCGATGATGTTCAGGAGGGTGCTCTTGCCTGATCCCGAAGGGCCCATGAGCGCCGGGAACTCGCCTTCGGCGATCTCGAAGGTGATGTCCTGGAGCACCGGGACCTCCTGGGTGCCCCGGCGGTAGGACTTGAAGAGGTCCCTGATGACGACGATGGGTGGTCTGATTTCCGGCATAAGGCTCTCTGCGGCCCGGGCATTGTTCAGGTTCGCCGCCGCCTGCTCCTGTGCGGCGACCACGTCCTTGTCCTCAAGGCGGGCAATGATCTGTCCCTTCGTGACCTTGCTCCCTTCCTCGACGCCCAGCCCATGAAGCGGGACATGTGGCAAACGGCGATATGACGACGCTTGCGCTCATCCAGGGCGTGCTGAACACCTTCGTGATCTATCTTTCCCGGGTCATCGGCAGCACCGTGGACCGGATGCTGTTCCGCACGGGCGAGGATGACCGCCACGCGGGATACGGCCCGGCCTATTGGATCATTACGATCGTGGCTGAGATCGTTCTCGGCATTCTTGCTTCCATCATCGTCTTCTGGTTCTCCCGGAAGCGCGAATACCGCGCTGACAGCAGCGCTGCCGGCATGGTGGGCAGGAAGCCCATGATGAGCGCCCTTGAAGCGCTGAAGGCATCGGTGAACCGCCCCCATCCGCCCGGCGAGATGGCCGCCTTCGGCACCTCCGGCGGGAAGAAGAAGGGGCTTGCCGCGCTTTTTGCCGCGCATCCGGACCCGGATGACCGCATCATGGCCCTGGCCGCGTCGCGGCATCCTGAATACAAACCGTAG
>CAZTXN010000107.1:0-8822 GCA_964617655.1 uncultured Nitrospiraceae bacterium
GTTCGGCGTCAGAATGGTCACCCCGCTGTAGATGCCGAAATGGCTCACCTTGGGGTCCACGGAGACGATGATATCTTTCCGGCGGGCGAGCCGAACGATGTCCCTTACCAGCTCCCGCGTCACCACGCCCTTGCAGTAGTCCGAGATCACGATGGCATCGAGCCCGTCCTCGGCCTGCTCCCGTACGCGCTCAAAGATCCGGCGGTGGACCTCCCGGCCGATGCCGTCCCTGCTCTCCCGGTCGAACCGGACCACCTGCTGCTGATGGGCGATCACCCGCGTCTTGATCGTCGTCGGCCGGCCGGGCTCGGTGATCAGTCCGTCGGTGGCGATCCCGGCGGTGCGCAGGAGATGCTGGAGCTGCATCCCGGCCTCATCCCGGCCGATCAGCCCGCAGACGCCGACCCGGCCGCCCAGGGCATGGATGTTGTTCACCACGTTCGCCGCGGCGCCGAGCAGCAGCGTCTCGCGGGTGACCTGCACGACCGGCACCGGCGCCTCGGGCGAGATGCGCGAGACGCTTCCCCAGACGTAATGGTCGAGCATCAGGTCTCCCACGACGAGGACGCGCGTCCGCGGGAACCGTTCGATGAGACCGGTCAGGCGCTTGATCTCCGGTGCTGTCCTCATGGCCGCTCCTCTCCCAGGCGCAGGTCCACCAGCGTCGCCACGATGGACCCGATGGTGATCGTGCTCTTCATGAGCACCGGCACCCGGCGAGCATCGTCGGTCATCCAGATGAAGATCTCTCCCTTGTGCATGAAGACGCCCTCGTAGGTCGGATAGGTCTTGAGCTTGATGGTATCGAAGGAGCCCGCGGGCGTCTCGATCCGCTCCTTCCCGAGGTAATGCACCTCCACGGACCAGTTCTTGCCGCTCTCATGGACCTGGACCACGGCCGGGCCGTCGGTGGTGAAGGCGCCCCGTGAGCGCAGGTAGTAGAGCGACGAGAGGGGGTCCTGGACGTCCTTGGGGATCTCGGCGCGGTCCCTGTGCCCGTCCTTCACGTACAGGGCCTTGCGGCCCTCGTGGTCGAAAGTGATCTCCCGCTTCTTCTTCCGTTTTCCATGGCGCTGGTCGAGATTGTAGGAGATGGGCTCCAGGGTCCCGGCATCGACCAGGCTCCAGACGCGGTCATCGACGCGGTAGAAGGTGTCCAACATGCCGATGGACCGGGCGGTGGAGGTGAAGCGGAGAATCTCCCTTCCCTCCGGCGTCCGCTCCCGGTCGACCCCCATGGTCGCGGCGCCGGCGCTCAGGAGGTTGGACCAGCTGATGTTGTAGGTGAGCCGTTCGCCCGGCCGGTAGGGAAGCTCCGCCCGGCCCGCGGCAGGACCAGGAGCAGGCTCACCGGGGACGGGCATGGTCCCGCCTGCAAGGAGGACCAGGATGAGCGCAGGCAGGAACAGTCCCATCGTACGGGAAAATAAGAACAATTTTCGGGCTGGCATCGGCCTTCATAATAGGGGAAGCGGGCCCGTTTGTAAAGGGATTTTTCCTGCTCTCGAGCGCGTCCCTTGCGCGGGAAGGGCATTTATATTATCATCTCCCCATTGCCCATGGAGAACACTTCTTCCCAGCCCGCTGCGGCTGTTTTCGACCGCATCCTGATCATCAAGCCCGGCGCCGTGGGCGACCTGCTCCAGATGACGCCGGTGGTCCGCGCCCTCGGAAGGACGTATCCCGATGCCCGGATCACGGTCCTCGTGGGCCACGCCTCGTCGGTCGGGCTCCTCCGGCATCATCCGCAGGTAGCGGAGGTCCTGCTCTTCGACCGGCAGGTTGCGCACCGCAGCCTGGCGGCCCGGCTCTCCTTCCTGCGGGGCCTGCGGCGCCGCGGCTTCGACCTGGTGCTGAACTTCCAGCGGAGCAATCTCCTCACCTGGCTCTTCATTGCCGCGGTGCTTCCCCGCAGGGTCCTGGTCTATCACAAGTCGCGGGACCGCGCCGTCCATGCCGTGGAGAACTACCTTGAGACCCTGGCGCCCCTGGGCATCCGGGAGCTTGACCACTCGCTCGAGTTCCATCCCGGAGAGGAGGCCGAGCGGACCGCCGGCGAGCTCTTCCGGAAGCACGGGCTGGACCGGGGGCCCGTGGTGGCCCTGAACCCCGGCGCCACCCATGCGGTGAACCGCTGGCCCGTGGAGCGGTTCGCCGAGCTCGCGGACCTGCTGCAGGAGCGGCGCGCCGCCCGCGCGGTCATCGTGGGCGGACCGGACGATGTGCGGCTCGCAGAGCTCATCAGGGAGCATTCCCGCACTCATCCGCTCTCACTTGCAGGCGCGACCTCCCTTCCCGAGCTCGGCGCTGTGCTGAGACGTTCCTCCCTGCTCGTGAGCGGTGACACCGGCCCCCTGCATATGGCGACCGCCGTGGGCAGGCCGGTGGTGGCGCTTTTCGGCGCAGCGGACCCCGGACGCACCGGACCGGCAGGGTCCGGCCATCGGGTGCTCCGGGCCGCGGGTCTGCCCTGCGTGCCCTGCCGGAGCAGACAGTGCAAACACACGGTCCCTCTCGAATGCATGTGGAGGATCACCGCGGACCAGGTGTTTCAGGAGGTCTCGGACCTCCTGGCCTCGCGCAGCAGGATATGATATGGGTCATGGCCGGGGAGCCTGTCCTCTGGGAGAATATGCTTGCAACGAGATCTTCCCCCTGGTAGAGTGGACTCCGGAAAGGACGGCAGGATATGGCGACCCCTGTGGTGAACATGGACCTCTGCATCGGCTGCGGCCTCTGCGCCGAGCTCTGTCCCAAGGTATACGTGCTGCGCGACGACAAGGCCTGGGTCACGGACCCGGAGGGCTGCGGCTCCTGCGACTGCCAGCAAACCGTGGACTCCTGCCCGGTCCAGGCGATCACGATGGAATGATCCAGGACAGGAAGGGAATGGGGGTGCGCACGGCATCCCCTGCAGTTTGCTTCCCTGTCCTCCCGGTCCCTCTCGACGGATATCGATCATGCTGAAAACCCTGGTCCTCCTGATCTCCCTGGTCCTGCCCGTGGCCGCGCTGTCCGCGGCCTGCGAGACCCACAGCCGGGCAAAGCAGCTCATCAGGGAGAACAAATGCCTGGACTGCCACACCCTGAAGGGGAAGGGCGGCTCCGTGGGCCCCAGCCTGACGAACGTCGGCGGCAGGCGCGACCGGGACTACATCTACCAGCAGGTCAAAGACCCCCGGTCCCATAATCCCCGCACCGCCATGCCCTCCTTCGGCGACCGCCTGCCTGAGAGCGATATCAACGCACTGGCTGATTATCTCTCCAGCCTGAGATAACGTCCGCTCCCGCTTGAGCGCCGCTCCCCTGCGCCGCAAGGCGCTCATTTCGCTTGACAAAACAGCCAGGTTCCCTGATTATTTGCTAGACCATCCCCTGAGCCGCTGTGGCGGAACTGGCAGACGCAAGGGACTTAAAATCCCTCGACGGGCAACCGTCATCCCGGTTCGATCCCGGGCAGCGGCACCACTCAGCATTTCCATTTCATTTCGATGCCCGGGATCGAACCCAGGGGAGCCTTGCAGATGAGATGCCTGACGGTTCCTGACTCCTGACGATACGAACAAATGCCGGGCTCCGTCCCGGCGCCTCCCGACGGGGAAACCCGCTGCGCCGATGATCTCGGCTCTTACCGCCTCAGCCACCAGTATCCCTGGATATCCAGATTGGAAAGACCCTTCTCCTTCGCCCGTTCCACGACCCGCTGGTATTCATCGCCCGTGATTCTCCTGGAGAGCTCAGGGAAATCGTATGCCTTGTAGAGCGGATTGTACTGCGCCATGATATTGACATAGGTGTCCTTCGGCAGGGCATCGGCGATCCAGTCCATGACCTTTTCCGATCCGGCCGTATTGTTCGGCATGACCAGATGCCGGATCATAAGGCCCCGCTGCATGACGCCGTTCGCTGCAGGCCGCGCCACCCCCGCCTGGCGGTGCATCTCGAGGACCGCCGCCCGCGTCATGGCGGGATACGTCGTTGCGCCGGACGAGTATTTGGACGCCAGGGCGCTCTCCCAGTACTTGATGTCGGGAAGATAGATATCGACGATACCCTCCAGCAGCGCGAGGATCTCGGCGCGCTCCCAGCCGCTGGTATTGTAGACGATCGGCAGCCGCAGGCCCGCCGCTGCTGCGCGGTCAAGGGCGCGCAGGATGTGCGCCGAGTAATGCGTCGGGGTCACGAGGTTGATGTTGTGGCATCCGGTCTTCTGCAGCCGGAGCATCATCGCGGCCATATCATCGATCGATCGCTCAACGCCCCGGCCGAGCTGGCTGATCTCCCAGTTCTGGCAGAAGACGCACCGCAGGTTGCAATGGGTCAGGAAGATCGTCCCTGAGCCGCCGGTCCCGACGAGCGGCCGCTCCTCCCCGTAATGCGGATGGAAGGACGAGACGACGAGGGTCGAGCCCGGAGCGCGGCAGAATCCGCTCGCTCCCGCAAGACGGTCGACGCCGCACTCTCTCGGGCAGAGCCGGCAGCGCTTCATCATGGCCCAGAGCGCATCCGCACGTTTCTTCAGGTCGCCTGTTCTGTGCGGTCTGAGATACGCCGGCTCGAACGCGGCCGACGCCTCCGCCCGACCGGACCGGAGGAACGCCGGAACAAGCCCTGCGGCGATACAGAACCCGGCCGCGCCCTTCAGAAACGCCCGCCGGGAGATGTTCTTCTGATCCTGTTCGTTCATCGGTTCACACCCCTTCGCCGCCCGCCGGCCTGCTGGTGACGACCAGGAGGCCCGCCGCTTTCAGCAGCGCACCGGTTATGCATGCGCCGGCGATGCCGAGCACCGGCAGGAGCACGACCGCGCCCGCGATCCCGCCCAGCCATCCGCCCAGCAGGTCGGACGCATACAGCAGCCCGGCGGTCCTCGTGACGCCGCCGCCCTCCTTCAAGTATAGCGCGTTCGCGAGCGGAAACTGGGCGCCGATCGGCAGGCCGCAGACGAACGACACGGCCAGAAAGAGCGCCTTGACGGCGGCGAAATCAGCCGGACCGGCCGGAGCGGCATGAACGGCATGAAACAGGGCCGGGAAGGCCAGTGCAAGGACCAGGACCGCCAGATCGATCCGCAGGAACCACTGGCGGACGCTCCGCATCCTCTCCAGGAGCCGCGTGACGAGCACCGCCCCGCACGCCGTCCCGGCCATGAACGCCGCCACCAGCAGCCCCATCCAGGAGAAGACGTACCCGTACAGCGACTGGAACGTGCAGATCAGCAGCAGGTCGAACAGCATGCCCGCGACGCCCGTCGTGAACACGGCCAGGGGGATGCCGGCCTTCCGGATACGGGTCAGCCGGGACCGGACAAGGGCGTAGGGAACCAGCACGGCGGCGAACACGAGAAGAACGGTCCCTGTCTCGATCCGTTCGATCCGCCGGAACAGCCCGCGCAGGGAGGGCGCGTGCAGCGCATTCCAGTGAGAGATGCTGTAGAACAGCCCGATCGGCCTGAGGTCCTTATTGATCTTCCGGCTGCCCCCTTCCAGAAACCGGGAGAACCAGTCCTGCCAGCCGCGGTGCAGCCTGCTCTCGAGATGCCAGGGAATGGTCCCGCCTGCCCCGATCTTCCGCTCGCTCACCCGCTCCCGGAACCGCTCCAGGTCGATCGCCGCGACCTCCGGTGAATCCGATGCCAGAAAGAGATTCCTGCCGGCTCCGGGAATCACCCGGACGGCGGAAAAGACGCCGGCCAGGGTGTGATACACGCAGCTGTTCAGGTTCTTCAGCTCTTCCTGCACGTACGTCAGGGATCCGGGCAGCCCGAGGACGAGCGCGCCACCCGCCTTCAGCCGGGTCTTTGCAAGGCTGAAAAACTCCCGCGTGAAGAACCGGTTTGCCTGCAGGCTGGACGGCTCGGTGATCCCGAGGAAGATCAGGTCGTAGGCGCTCCCGGCCGTCTTGAGGAACAGGTGTCCGTCGATCCGCTGGAGCTTCACCCGCGGGTCATTCAGCTCCGCCTCGGTCAGCGCCGTGGGGAACGCCCGCAGGAGATCGATCAGGAGCGGGTCCAGCTCGGCGTATTCGATCGTCTCGATCGACGGATGCTGCAGCGCCTCATGGATGATCCCGCCCGCGCCGCCGCCGAGCAGCAGGATCGACGACGGCGCCGGATGGGCAAGCAGCGGCAGATGGACGAATTCCTCGACCGCCGGGATGTCCGGAACCGGCGTGATGATGTCGGGAACGCCGTCCAGAAAGAAGAGGTACTGTCCTTCGTTCTCGAGAATGCAGATGTTGCCGTAGGGGGAGTTCTGGTAATGGACGACCTGCTGGCCTTTCCACTGGGCCCGGACCGAATACTGATGCAGCCGGTCCGCCCAGCCGCCGAAGACCAGGTACGCGGAAGCGAGGGCGAGCACGGAGAGGAGAACGAGGGCCGCCCTGCGCGGGCGATCCTCCTTCCCCGCAGGAGCGAGCAGGACAAGACAGGCGAGAACGTTCACGAGGGCGATCCAGGCGGCCGCCAGAAATGTGTGGATCGCGGAGATGACAAGGTAGGTGCAGGCGATTCCGCCGATGATGGCGCCCGCGGTCTCATAGACGTAGACCCTGCCGGTGGACGTCGTGTCCTCACGGGAAAACAGGGAGTAAATCCGGCAGCCGTGGGCGAACAGCGCGCCGTGGAGAACGCTCACCGGCATCAGGATCAGGAAGGATGCGTACAGCACCGTTCCGATGCCGATGCTCTCGCCGAGGGAGACGCCGATCGCCTGCTTCAGGATGCGCGTCAGAAAAACCGACAGGAACAATGACGAGGAGAAGAGAACCGTGAGAACGGAGAACGCTTCGAGCGGTTTTCGGAAGTTTTCCGCTCTCCTGCTCAGAAGGAAGCTTCCGAGCGCCTCGAGCATGAGCCAGTTGGCCAGAACGATTCCGATGCTCAGCTCGTTGCCGGAGCAGACGATCAGCAGTTCCCGAAGCAGCAGGATCTGGGCGATCAGGCCGCTCAGGCCCATGACCACGACGGCCATGCCTATCCGTTGTTTCATTTCACCGGCCTTATTTCACGCGGCAGGAATCCAGCTGCATGCTGCGGGTCCGCGGCCGCGGGGTCATGACAAATTATAGCATGCCGCTTCCCCCGGCATGCGTCTCCCGACCTGGTCCACGCCGGCCCTCTCCGTCAAAGGCGGGTGTCGAGGAGAAGTTCTTCATAGTCCGGCAGTTCCGGGCGAGACCCTCAAAGCCCGCTCTGATCATTGAAGCGGCATCTTGCCGACCTCCCGGCAGATTTCATGCATCGGATGACGAACGGCGCGTCGAAGGGAATCAACAGCGAGGATCAACAGCAGGATTCAGATGATCAAACTGATGGCATGCGGGCATCGGAGCCGAGAACACTACAACGCGGCACATTCCTTTCACTGCGGAGGACCGGACCTTTATCCGTGGGCAGAAGCTGCCTGAATCCGGTTACAGAACATCTTGGAGTGACACCCTGATGCCTGAAGCAGCAGGAAAGAATTGAACGCTGATCGCCGCAGATGAGCACCGGGGACTGGTTGTTCAAACGTGCAACAGAGGCGCCCGCACATAATCGGCTTCCCCTGCTGCTCCCCAAGAAGAAGCGGAAGGTTGCGTGTCAGGACTTCCTGCTGGTCTTGGCAGTGAAGGCCGAGAGCTTCCGCTCCACATGGTCGCTCTGACAGTGGGGGCAGGTCACCTTCGGATCGGCCTCGTACTCCTTCAGGGAGAGGAATACGATGAACTCCCTGCTGCAGTCCCTGCAGAGATACTCAAAGCTCGGCATGGTCCCCTCCTCGGCGCCGGATCACGACACCGGACGTTCCTGCGGCGATGTTTCCGCGTTCAGGAAAATATCCTGAAGGTCCTCTCGATCCTGTCAGGTTCCCTTCACCGGCAGGGCCCCCGCATAGCGTCAGGCAGGACCGCGATGGAGCAGCTTCACGATCTTCCGCACCAGCAGCCGCGGGGCGATGCGCACGCTGAGCGCAATGAGCCTGCTCCTGATCCCCGGGACCACGATGACCCTGCGCCTGCGGAAGCCTGCATGGCCGGCGCGGGCCACTGCCGCGGCCTGCATGGCGCCCAGGCGCAACAGCAGCGTCCCCTGCATATGGGCCTCGTCGCCGAACTCCGTGGAGGTGGGGCCGGGACAGAGGCAGGTCATGGTCACCCCGGCGCCCCGCAGCTCCTCGGCGATCCCTTCGGACAGGTGCAGGACATAGGCCTTGGTGGCGTAATAGACCGAGAGCAGCGGACCGGGCTGGAACGCCGCCGTGGACGCCACGTTCAGGACCCCGCCCCTCCCGCGGCCGATCATGGGAGGCAGGAACCGCCTGGTGAGCTCGGTCACCGCGGCCATGTTCACCTGGAGCATCTGCATCTGCCGTTCGAGCCCGAGCCTGCTGAACTCCCCGCGGTCGCCGTACCCGGCATTGTTCACCAGCACGTCCAGCTCGATGCCGGCCTTCCGCAGCTCCTCCTCGATCTCGCGGCCTGCGGAGGGCTGACCGAGGTCCTTCGGAAGCACGCGCACCTGAACTCCGTATCGGGAAGCAAGCTCGCTGCTCAGCTCGCGCAGCCGGTCCTCGCGCCGGGCGACCAGCACCAGGTCGGACCCGTCCCCGGCGAATAAGCGTGCCAGCTCCCTGCCGATGCCGGACGATGCGCCGGTGATCAGAACCGTTTCCCGTTCCATGGCATGCTCCTCCCCTCCTGTACGGCTCTGCATCCAGTATAGCGCAGTTGAGGCGCTTTGACGTCCCTGCGCCCCGCGCGTCCTCGCGGTTCACGCTCCCGGCCGTCCTGACAGCAGGCAGGATCAGAGCGCCGGGCGCCGAGCTCTCTGCCGAGGA
>CAZTXN010000108.1:0-8811 GCA_964617655.1 uncultured Nitrospiraceae bacterium
GCAAGAACAAGATGGCCTACTACGGCCTCGGGCTGATCCGGGAGCGGCAGGAGAAATTCGATGAGGCGGAGATGCATTTCAAGGAGGCGATCGACATCGATCCGGCTTTCTCCGAGGCGCACAACATGCTGGGCATCATCTATTCGCGCCAGCAGCGATGGAAAGAGGCGCTCAGGTATTATCAAAAAGCGCTGGAGAACAAGCTCTATACCACGCCGCATATCACCTACCTCAACATGGGGAACATGTACATGATGCAGCGGGAGTATCCCAAGGCCATCGAGGCCTACCGGGAGTCCAAGCGCATCGTGAACCAGGATATCGCGGTCTATCGACTGGGCATGGCCCTGCTCGATGCCGGGAAGATACGGGAAGCAGTCGCGGAGCTGCAGGAGGGGGCGCGGATGTCCCCGAACAACGCAGAGATGCGGCTGGCGCTCGGCATCGCTCACCTCAAGGACAACAACCGGGGGGCCGCATTGACGGAATTCAGCAAGGTGGAGGAGTTTGCACCGGGGACCGAGACGGCCAGGATGGCCCGCGACTATATCAAGACGCTCGAACGGGGGGCGGGGAGGAAATGATGGAGGACCGTCGGCGTTCAGCGAGGTGCGCATGGGAACGCTAGGTTCATATCTGCGGGAGGAGCGCGAGGCCCGCGGCCTGGACCTGCGCGACGCGGCCCAGCAGACCCGGATAAGCGTGAACTATCTCAAGGCCATCGAGAACGACGACTTCAGCAGGCTGCCGGGAGAGGTCTTCGTCCGCGGGTTCCTGAAGAACTATGCCAAGTTCCTCCAACTTCCCGAGCAGGAGGTGCTGAGGCGTTACCAGGAACTCAAGGCGCCTGCGGGAAAGGCCGCTGCCGCGCCGCCCGGACCGGAGGGCGTCGCGCCGGTGGCGCCGGTCCATCCCGGCTCGCGTCTGCTGGAGCAGACGGCAGGGACGGTGAGCGGCCGCCGGAGCCTCGAGCCCTATCTCTGGACCGCGGTGGGACTGATCGCCTGCATCGCGGTGGTGCTCACCCTCCTGCCGGGCAAGCGGTCCGGGAAGCAGCATCCGGCGCCGGGAACCACAGCGCCGACCGGCACGGCCGCTCTCGCGACCGGAACGATCTCGACGTTCGCCGCCGACAGGCTCTACCTGGAGATCGAGGCGCTGACCGATACCTGGGTCCTGGTGCGAACCGACGCGAGCCCCCAGAAGAAGGCGGTGCTCAAGAAGGGCGAGACCGTCATGTGGAGCGCCTATGAGCGGTTCCTGCTCAGCTACGGGGGCATCGGGTCGGCCGTGCTCCGTCTGAACGGCAGGGAGCTGGAAGTGCCGGGACCGAAGGACATGGTGGTGCGGGACCTGGCCGTCACGGCAGCGGGCATCGGTGCCCGGAAGAGCGAGGTCGTACAGCCGCCCCGTCCGCTTCGGCCGCCGCAGTCGCCGCCGCCTGCGCCCGCGCGGCAGCTGCTCCAGGAGCAGGTCAGGCCGCCTGCGGCAGCGCCAGCTCCTGCGGAAACAGCGGCCCAGCCGGCTCCCGCGCCGCCGGCCGGCCCGGAGCCCGTCCTGGTGCCTGCTGGAGAGCCGGCACCTGCGCCGCAGCCTTCACGGCCGCAGGAATAGCGGTCTGAAGGGCGGACCCTGCGCTTGACAGGAACGGCCCATCTGCTATGATTGCCGTATCCATACTGGGAAAGGGGAACACTATGAAAAGAACGCTGTTGTTTCTCGCACTGGGACTGATGGTCATCGCAACACCGGCAGCTGCAAAGGAAGGCTTCTATCTCGGCGTGAATGTCCTGTTCAATGAGCTGAGCGGGGAGATCAATTCCCCCGAGTGGATGGATTCCGGGAACGGCCTGGGGCTTCGCGCGGGCGTGGGGCTCAACCGCTACCTCTCGATCGAGGCCGGGCTCTGGAAGACAAAGCATGACATGAAGTTCGGCGACGGTACTGCCGAGCTCAGCGGAGGGACGCTCGATCTGAAGCTCAACTTCCCGCTCTCGGGCAGCAACATCGAGCCCTATGTGCAGGCCGGCGTGGGCAGCTACGAGCTCGAGAACAACGGGTTCACCGAGGACGGCACGGGCGGCCAGCTCGGGATCGGGATGGACATCTATTTCTTTCCCGAGCTCTCATTCAACGTGGGCCTGATGCGCCGGAACATCACCTTCGAGCACAACAACGTCGATACCAAGGGCAAGGTGACCACCCTGGACTTCGGGTTCACCTACCACTTCATCTAGGATACAGCAGCATGCAGTTCAACGGGCCGGCATCATCGTGATGCCGGCCCGTTCCTGTTCCGGCCCTGCGATACGGCCATCCGTGACGTATGGCTGCCCTTCCAGTAGACCCTGCCGCATCCCTCGCAGCGAAGGAACGTCTGCCTGCTCCTGAAGACCTGGTCGGGGACCAGGTCGCGCACGCTCTCCCGCGCCGCCTGCCGGAGGCAGCTGTTGCAGACCGAACAGCGCGTGAGCGGCGCCGCACGTCGCAGGTCCGGACAGGCGGCAAGGACCTGGGAGACCTGTTCATCTATCCGTTCACTCTGGATGAGAAGACATTGTACGGCGAGAGGGCGGGAGGCGAGCCCGTGGTCGCGGGTCAGGATGGTCCGCTCTTCCTCCAGACTGATGCGCAGGACCTCGTTGTCGTCCGCCCCGGCGTCGTATCGCACATCAACGCCCAGGAGGCGGAGCCGCCTCGCAAGCCTGCCCAGCATGGCATCAGCGACGAACTTCATAGGCTGCCGCGGTCAAGGGAGGGCGCCGTACGTAGTGGAATCGATCTATTCTGTCTACCATCTGCGGTTTACCTAAACCTCTTCAGCCGCAGGGAGTTCGATACCACGCTGACCGAGCTGAAGGCCATGGCTGCTGAGGCGAACATGGGGTTCAGCAGGATGCGGAAGAAGGGGTAGAGGGCGCCGGCGGCGATCGGGATCCCGATGACGTTGTAGAAGAAGGCCCAGAAGAGGTTCTGCCTGATCGTCGCCATGGTCCTGCGGGAGAGGCGCATGGCCGTGGCAACGGCCCGCAGGTCGTCCTTGATGAGCGTCACGTCCGACGCCTCGATGGCCACGTCCGTCCCGGTGCCGATCGCGATGCCCACGTCCGCCTGGGTCAGGGCAGGCGCGTCGTTGATGCCGTCGCCCACCATGGCAACGACGCGGCCCTCGGCCTGGAGGCGCTTCACGTTCTCCATCTTGTCCTGTGGAAGGACCTCCGCCAGGACCCTCGTGATCCCCAGCTCTGCGGCGATGGCCTCGGCGGTCCTGCGGTTGTCGCCGGTCAGCATCACCACCTGGAGTCCGAGCGACCGGAGGCCGGCGACCGCCTCCTTCGAGTGCTCCTTCAGCGTGTCCGCGACCGCGATGATCCCCGCGGCCCTGTTGTCCACGGCGACGAACATGGGCGTCCTGCCCGCAGCGGCGAGATGCTCAGCGTCCGCCCGGAGGCCGGAGATATCCACCTTCCGCTCGGTCATCAGACGCTCGTTCCCCAGTATGACCTCTCTGCCGCGCACCACGGACCGGATGCCGTGTCCCGGCAGGGCCTCGAACTCATCGGGCGCCTCAGGCGTGATGCCGCGTTCCCTAGCGCCGGCAACGATGGCCGCGCCCAGGGGGTGCTCGGAGCCCTTCTCGGCCGATGCGGCCTGGAAGAGGAGGTCCTGCCCGCTCATGCCAGCAGGGACCAGGTCGGTGAGCAGCGGTTCGCCCCGGGTGAGCGTGCCGGTCTTGTCCAGCACGATGGTGTCGATCTTCTGGGCCCGCTCCAGGCTCTCGGCATTCTTGAAGAGGATGCCGTGCTCGGCGCCCTTGCCGGCGCCGACCATGATCGCCGTGGGCGTGGCGAGGCCCATGGCGCAGGGGCAGGCGATGATCAGGACGGCGATGAAGTTGACAAGGGCGAAGGTGAACCGGGAGGTTTCCGGCCCCAGGAGGTACCAGATGGCGAAGGTGAGGATGCCGATGGCGATGACCACGGGCACGAAGATGCTTGATATGTAGTCGGCGAGCCGCTGTATGGGGGCCTTGGAGCCCTGGGCCTCCTGCACCATCCGGATGATCTGGGAAAGCATGGTATCCCGGCCGACCTTGGTCGCCTCGAAGGTGAAGGAGCCGGTCCGGTTGATGGTCGCGCCGATGACCGTGTCGCCTGACCGCTTGTCCACCGGCAGGCTCTCGCCGGTCAGCATGGACTCGTCCACGGTCGATGTTCCGGAGCGTATCACGCCGTCGACGGGCACCTTCTCGCCCGGCCGCACCACCACGAGATCTCCCGCCTCGACCTCCTCGATCGGGATGGTTCGCTCGACGCCTCCACGGACGACCAGGGCGGTCCGCGGCTGGAGGCCCATGAGCTTCTGGATGGCCTCGCCGGCCCTGCTCCTGGCGCGCGCCTCCAGGAACTTGCCGAAGAGGATGAGCGTGATGATCATGGCCGAGGTGTCGTAGTAGACCCCGCCGTGGGAGGCAAGATGTCCGAAGGCGTCAGGGAAGAAGGTCAGCACCGTGCTGTAGCCGTAGGCGGCCGAGGTGCCGACGACGACCAGCGTGTTCATGTTGGAGCTGCCGTGCCGGAGAGAGGCCCAGGCGTTCTGGTAGAAATGCCGGCCTGCCCAGAACTGGACGGGCGTGGCGAGCAGGAAGAGCAGGAACCACATGGTCCGGCGGGGGAGGACCTTCAGGGAGGGGAACATGTCCTGCATGCCGCCGATCATGATGAGGGCGGCGAGGACGGCGCTGACCGCGAGCTTGGTCTTGAGCTCCGCGAGCTCCCGCAGCCGCGCCTCCTTCTCGATCTCCAGGGCGGAGCGGCCCTCGATCTGCTCGGGCAGCCGGAACCCCTCCCGCTCGACGGCGCGGCGGATGTCCCGCAGGCCGGTCTGGCCGGGAACGTACTCGATGTCCACCGAGCCTGCGCCGGCGTTCACCTGCTGCCGGACCACGCCCTCGATCCGCGCGACGGTCCGCTCGAGCTCGGATACGCGGGAGACATCGAGGTCGATGACCGGGATCGTGACGCTCTCGGTCACGGCGCGGTAGCCGAGCTCCCGGATGGTCTCGAGGAAGACGGGAAGTCCGACGGAGGAGGGGTCGAACTCCACGACGGCCTTCTCGTTCGCGAAGTTCACGTTGGCGTTCGTCACGCCGGCCAGCCTGCCGATGTCCTTCTGGATGGCGGCGGCGCAGTTCACGCAGGTCATGCCCTTGACCGGTATCACGGCCTTCTTGGTCGACATGGGGGCACTATACTCCCGGAGGTTGCGGAAGACAAGCGCTTTGGGCCGTGAAGTGCGGAAGGAACGGGAAATAGAACAGCGTCTCGGGTGAACGCAGGCGCGCTCTCCGGAAGACGCGTTATTTCCTCCGGTAGAAGGGAAGCTCGACGATCCGGGCCGCCACCTCGCGGTCCCCGATCTCGACCTCGATCTCCTGGCCCGGCTGGGCGTAGCGGGAGGCCACGTACCCGAGGCCGATGTCCCGTCTGCGGTGGGGGGAATGGCAGCCGCTCGTCGCCATGCCGATCTCCCGGCTCTCGGAGAAGATGACCCCGCCGTGCTGCGGAACGCCCTTGTCGAGCAGTTCGAACCCGATGAGCTGCTCGCGGATGCCCTCCTCCTTGCGGCTGAGCAGGGCGTCGCGGCCGATGAATCCGAGGTTCAGGTCCACAAAGGGCGAGAGCCGGCACTCCCAGGGCGTGCGGGAGCCGGTCACGTCGGCGCCGACCAGGGGATGGCCCGCCTCGATGCGGAGCATCTCCCGGCAGGTCATGCCGCAGCAGAGCATGCCGTACTCCCTCCCCGCGGTCTCCAGGGCCTTCCAGACCGCCGGCATCCGGTCCGCAGGGCCGAAGAGCTCATAGCCCCGCTCGCCCGTGAATCCGGTGCGGGAGACGAGCACCGGGGTGTCGGCGATGGTCATCTCGCGCATGCGGCGGTCCTTCAGCTTCCGGAAGGGAGGTTTGACCGCGGCCTCGAGGATGACCTCGGCGCGGGGTCCCTGGAGCGCGAGCTGGCCCGTCTCCGCGGTCCTGTCGGAGAGGCGGGCGTCGGCCTTGCGATGGCGTTTCAGCCACGCGGCGAGCCGCTCCGAGGCCGCGGGGGAGGAGGTGACCAGGAAGACCGATTCGCTCCTGCCGCCGGGGAGGCGGAAGACCAGGGCCGTGTCGATGACCGCTCCCTTCTCGTCGCAGAAGAGCCCGAAGAGCGCGGCGCCGTCCGCAAGCGCCCCGACGTCGCGGGTGAAGAGGTCCTGCAGCATCGGGAGCGCGCCCGGACCGGAGACCTCGGTCCTGCCCAGGAAGCCCGCGTCGAAGAGGCCCGCGGCCGTGCGCACGGCGTGGTGTTCTTCCGAGGGAATGGAGAACCGGTCGGGCAGCTTCCATCCCTGGAACTCCAGCATTCGTACGGACTGCCCGGCATGCACGGCATACAGCGCGGTCTGCTTCATGGCGTTCTCCGTTGGCGTGCTCAGGGACGTTGTCAGGGAACTGCGGCTGGGAACCGGACCGGGCCCCGTCAGGGCCGGGGCCGCGGCGTCACGCGCTGATCCGGAAGCGGCCGGGATCGCGCTTCGGATCGGCCAGGTGATGGAGGTCCTGCGGCCGGAAGGCGCCCTTCTCGGTGATGATTGCCGTGACATAGCGCGCGGGCGTCACATCGAACGCGGGGTTCAGGACCGGGACGCCTTCGGGCGCGATGGGGGTCTTGCCCAGGACATGGGTCACTTCGCGGGGGTCCCGCTCCTCGATGGGGATGTCGGGCCCGGACTCCGTGCTGAAGTCGATGGTGGAGAAGGGCGCGGCGACATAGAAGGGGATGCCGTGCTCCCTGCAGAGGACCGCAAGCGGGTAGGTCCCGATCTTGTTCGCCACGTCGCCGTTCCGGGCGATGCGGTCAGCGCCCACGACCGCCAGGTCCACCAGGTCATGGTAGAGCAGGTAGCCGGCCATGCTGTCGGTCACGAGCGTGCAGGGGATCTTCTCCTCCATCAGCTCCCAGGCGGTGAGCCGGGCGCCCTGGAGCACCGGGCGGGTCTCGTCCACATAGACATGGATCGCTTTGCCCTGCTCCACCGCGGCCCGCATGACGCCCTCGGCGGTGCCGTACCCCGCGGTGGCGATGGACCCCGCGTTGCAGTGGGTGATCAGGTTGTCCCCGTCCGATACGAAGGCGGCGCCGTAGGAGCCGATGAGGCGGTTGGTCTCGATGTCCTCCTCCAGCATGCGCTGCGACTCCTTCACCAGCAGGTCCCGGATGGCGTCGAGATCCCGGTCGCGGTGCTTCTGCACGAACTGCTTGATCCGCTCGATGGCCCAGAAGAGGTTCACCGCCGTGGGGCGCGTGGCGGCCATCTCGGCGCAGACGGCCTCGAACTTCGGCCAGAACCCCTCGAAGTCCGGCGCATCGATCTCGCGGGCGCCGAGGGCGAGCCCCATGGCGGCCGAGACGCCGATGGCCGGCGCGCCGCGGACCCAGAGCTCCCGGATGCCCTGCGCCACGGTGCGGTAGTCCCGGCACTCGGCGTAGGTCGTCTCGAAGGGCAGCTTGGTCTGGTCGAGCATCAGGACGATGCCGTCCTTCCATTCGACGGTCGGGATCATGGAGCAGCTCCTTTGGCGGATGAGGATCAGGCAGGCCTGACCTAACTATAATGGAGAACGGGCGGGGTTGTCAAAGCAAATCGCAGAAAAGGGGGCAGGAAAAAAGGGAGCGGACCGGGCATGCCGATCCGCCGGGAGGTTCCGAAGCTCCCGGTCAGCGGGCGCCCTGGTCGCCCTCCCGCATCTCGCAGGCCATGTGCCGGATCACCTTGCCCTTCACCATGTAGACCACCATCTCGGCGATGTTGGTGGCATGGTCCCCGATGCGCTCCAGGTACTTGCTGATGTAGGTGAGCCGCACGGCGCGGGAGATGTTCTTGGGGTCCTGGAGCATGTAGACCAGCAGCTCGTTGAAGATCTGGTGGTTCAGACAGTCCACGAAGTCATCGGCCTCGCAGACCGTCAGCGCCAGGTCCGCGTCCCGCGCCACGAAGGCGTCGAGGCTGTCCTTCAGCATCTTCTGGCTCGCCTCGGCCATGCGGGGAATGTCGATGTACGGCTTGAGCTGCGGCTCGTCCATGAGCTCGATGGCCCGCTCGCAGATGTCCACCGCCAGGTCCCCCATGCGCTCCAGGTCGGTGATGATCTTGATCGCCGTCGTGACGAAGCGGAGGTTGCTGCCCGTGGGCTGCCAGATGGCCAGGAACCGGATGCACTCCTCCTCGATCTCCACGTCGTAGGTGTTGACGACGTGGTCCCCGTCGATCACGGCCAGCGCGAGTTCGCGGTCGCGCTCCACCAGGGCCTTGATGGACTTCCGGATGGCGTCCTCCACCAGCCCGCCCATCTTCAGGACGCGCTCCTTCAGTGCTTCGATGTCGTGCTCTTTTTGACGGACCATGGCATGCTCCTTGGGTCACTAAATGAAATAACAGATCAGAAATTACAAATATCAAATAAGACGGTCTCGTAAAAAGTCCTAACGTGTCACCCTGAGCAACGCGAAGGGTCTCTCAACATATTGGAAAACCGAGATTCTTCGCTTCGCTCAGAATGACATTTTGTGTGATTTTTGACTTTTTACGACTTCATCAAATAAGCTCCAATTACCAATGTTCAAGCAAAGCGCTAGGCGTTTGAACCCTTTGGTGCTTCGTGCTGGATATTATTTGAGAACTGGTGCTTGCTATTTGGTGCTTATCCTATCCAAATCTTCCCGTGATATAGTCGTCGGTCTGCTTCTTTTCGGGGTTCGTGAAGATCTTTT
>CAZTXN010000109.1:0-8792 GCA_964617655.1 uncultured Nitrospiraceae bacterium
CCGCAACAAGGCTCCCTGGAGCGGCCTCCGTTGACCATGAACGGAAAACGTACTAAGATAGCCCCTCAAGGAGGGGATTCCATGGCTGACATCAAGCGGGTGGACCGGATGTGGGAGATCCTGGCCATGATCGACCGCGGGGAACGCCACCGGCCGGGCAGCCTGGCAAGGCATTTCCGCGTCTGCGACAACACCATCTACCGGGACCTCCGCGTCCTGGCCCGCCACTTTCCCCTCTACTTCGACGACGAGCAGGGCTGCTACCGATTCACCGAGGGCTACTCCTTCAAGAAGGTGGACCTGAGCCCGAACGAGGTGAAGGCCGTGCTGCTGGGCCGCGCGGTGCTGGACCGGCTCGGCGCGGGCGTGGCGCAGGGCATCGACAGCCTGATGAAGAAGCTCAAGGTCCAGATCGGCTGCAGCACGGACCCGACCCTCGCGAAGGCGCGGAAGGACTACTGGTTCGACATCGACCCGGTCGAGGACTTCCGTCGGATCGAGCCCCAGTTCCGGGCGCTCCAGCTGGCGCTTGAGAACCGGACCGTCCTGGACATCTCCTACGCGCGCATGTACGACCAGCAGGAGACGCGCCGGAAGATCGAGCCCTACGGCCTCTTCTACAGTTCCGGCGTATGGTACGCCGTGGCGCGGTGCCGGGACCAGAAGGCCATCCGGATCTTCGCCCTGGACCGCATAGCCGACGTCCGGTCTGCAGGGGAGCAGTACGCGGTGCCGAAGGGCTTCTCGCTCGAGAAGTACTTCCAGGGCGGCTGGCACTTCATCAGCTCCGGCAGGCCGGTGCAGGTGAGGCTCCGGTTCACGGCCGACGTTGCCCGCTGGGTCACGCGCAGGAAATGGCACCCCACCCAGAAGATCGCGACGCGGAAGGACGGCTCGATCCTCTTCACGGTCACGCTGAAGGGGACCGAGGAGATCCGGCGCTGGGTCTACCACTGGGGGCCGAACTGCGAGGTGCTGGCGCCGAAGGAGTTCCGGAGCGAGGTGGCCCGGGAGCTCAGGTCCATGGTGAAGGTGTACGACAAGAAGCGTTCCCGGTCGGCCGGACGCTAAGCCTCCGCGGACGGGTACGCACAAGCGAGCCCCCTCCTCCCATCCCTTGCGTTCGCCGGGTCGAGTTGCCGGACGAAATAGCCCGTTTTATCAATCCGCTAACGGTTACCCGCCGGTCTTTAGTTTCACGCTCGCTCCGCGTTTCCTCGCCTTTTAAACCTCAGGGTTCGTGAAGCTGACAATACCCTGTCAGCATTTCAGTGGAACAGTACTGACATGGCGCTGTCAGTGAAATGGGGTACCATCCTCGCGAAATCCGGCGCGCACAGCGAAGGTGCGGCACGGAGCCATCGGCGAGCATGAGGGCAGAGATATGAGTTCTCGGGTTAGGGTGACACGTGTAATGCTGGACGCTGCTCGCGAAAGACGACCAGGAATAAAGCGACAGCATTTCAGCGCAACCTTCGAGGAGCGAAAAGTGCTCGGATATCTTCGGAACATCATCGCCTCCCGGATGTTACGTGGACGGGAGCCGAATGTCTTGAGCCTTTGCGGCGAGCTGCTCGGCCGGAAAGCTGTGGTAGAGGCGGCCTGCAGGCAGCGGCCGGAGCTGGCAAAGGATGAAGAATTCCGGCTTTGGGCCGAGCGGAACGCGGGCGAACACGGCCTCTCCGGCAGATCGGCGGCTGCGATATTGCGGGGCGACCTTCTGGCGCAGGTCGAGCTTCGACTGTCAGGCCTGGAGCGTCGGCTTGACCACGAACTTGGCGAGCGCCTAGAAACCCTCCGGCAGACCTTTGGGCTTACCGAGGCCGAGATCGAAATTGTGACCTTTGCCCTGCTCGAGAAGTCGACAGAGCTCATTGCGGCCCGGGGCGTGCCCGGCGGATTCTTTCTTGAGGAGGACCTGAAGGCTCTCTGTCGGGACTTCTCGGTGAATGCGGCCGGGATTGTGAGCGCCATCAGCGGCGCTGCCATCGACCGTCGAACGAGCAGGGACCGGGCGCTTCGCCGCATCAGGACCATCCTACGGAACCACGAGAAAGCCAGCGGCGGGGCTGGTGAGGTTCGGCCGGAGAAAGCGTTCGAGCGGTGCTCACTTGAGGGGCTGAACGCCTCGGCGGACCTCGGCTGCATCGTCGGCGTGGTGAAGTGCGCGTTCGCGTCCGGTGGCGAGACGCGGTCCATATCTCTGCTGCTCCACGGGATGCCGGGCACGGGCAAATCGGAGTTCGCTTTTTTTACCTGGGGCATGTGCTGGGCCGTGAGGTGCTGCTCAGACGGGCGAGCGACATCCAGTCCATGTGTGTCGGCCAGACGGAGAAGAACATCGCAGAGGCTTTCCGCGAGGCCCGGGAACGGGGGGTGGTCCTGTTCTTCGATGAGGCGGACACGCTCCTCTTCCCACGGTCAGCAGCCTCGTACTCCTGGAAGAAGAGCTTTACCAACGAGATCCTGACGCAGCTCGAGAGCCACCGGGGCGTTGCGGTCTTCGCCACCAACGACATCGACGGCCTGGACCATGCGGCGCTCCGGCGGTTCGGGTTCAAGGTTCGCTTCGATCCGCTCAAGCCGGAGGGCAACATTCGGTTCTACGAGACCCTGCTGGCGCCGCTGCTCCCGGAGGGGACGGTACTGTCGCCGGCTGAGCGCGGAAGGCTGGGGAGTCTTGCGAAACCTGACGCCCGGGGATTTCACCGTGGTCAGGAACCAGGTCTTGCTGCTCGGCGCGGAGCAGATGACCCACGGGAAGCTTCTGGACGCGCTCAAGGGCGAGGTGAGGTACAAGAAAGGGGCTGGGGCGGCGATAGGGTTTTGATCTGCATGGCTGGATCCCCTTTCGGTCAGTCACGGCAGTATGCAGGGAAATAATGCGGCCCTTTGGGGGGCTGTTTATGCTACAATCTGTACATTTCACATCGCATCTGCGAGGTGCTCATGCTCAGCAGGCCACTGGCCCTTCGTCTCTTTGAGGCCTCCTACATCCAGCGCTGGAACGACAAGATCCGGCCGGTCGAGCTGACCGAGCTGGACAAGCACAGCCACAAGATGATCATCGCCTACTGCCTCGGGAAGTACGAGGAGGGAGCAGGGCGGGCCGTGGACTGGCACGGCATCATCCGGGGCGGCGTGTTCGAGCTCTTCCGCAGGATCGTGCTGTCGGACATCAAGTCACCGGTCTATAACAGGATCAAGACCGACTATCCGGCGCAGTTCGCCGAGCTGAACCGCTGGGTCTTCGGCAAGATCGGGCCGGAGCTTGCCCCGGTAGCGGAGGGGCGGCTGCGCGAGGAGTTCCGCGCCTACCTCGAGGACGAGGCCGCGTTCGATCCGCTCGCCAGGCGGATCCTCGCCGCGGCCCACCACTACGCGACCTACTGGGAGTTCCAGATAATCCGCCAGACCAATCCCCAGGGCTATCAGATCCCGGAGATCGAGAAGGCGCTCCGGAGAGATCTGGAGGAGCACATGGACCTCGAGGGGATGCGGAAGATCATGACCGCCGGAGCGGCGGCGGATTTCATCGATCTCTGCGGCCAGCTGCGTTTCCAGGTGCGCTGGGGCGGCATCCCTCGGCTGCCGCGCACCTCGGTCCTGGGCCACATGCTCATGACCGCCTGCATCACCTACCTTCTGACCCGGGATCTCCCGGCCTGCGGCAGGCGGCTCTTCAACAACTTCTTCGGCGGCCTGTTCCACGACCTGCCCGAGGCGGTCACGCGGGACATCATCTCGCCGGTCAAGAACTCGGTCGAGGGCATGCCCGAGGCCATCAGCCAGATCGAGCGGGAGCTGGCGGAGAAGGAGATCTATCCGCTGCTCGAGCCGGGCTGGCTCGCGGATTTCCGGTACTTCACGCTGAACGAGTTTGCGAGCAAAGTGCGGAAGGACGGCGCCGTCGCGGTCGTCTCGAGCGACGAAGTCAGCGAACGGTACGATCAGGACCGGTTCGATCCCCTGGATGGAGAGCTGGTGGACGTGGCGGACAAGTTCTCGGCCTTCCTGGAAGCCTACATGTCGAAGAAGATCGGCGTCCTGACCCCGCACATGGAGGGCGCGCTCAAAGCGGCGGAGGCGGCCAGGGGCGGGGGCAGGGTCGTGGCCGGGTTGGCCGTGCGGGAACTCTACGAGGGCTATTGATGGCGAAGAACATGAAGACCGTGACGCCGGAGACCATCGGCAGCTGCCGGGACGGCGACGAGGTCCGGATCACCGCTGCGCTGGCCGAGGTGAGCGTGAAGGAGACGAGAAGCGGCGAGCGGATGGCGATCGCCCGGATCGACGCAGCCGGCGGGCCGGTGGAGGTGGTCATCTTTCCGGATGCCTATCGGGAAGCGGCAGCCTGGCTCAGGAAGGATGCGCAGGTAACTTTCGAGGGGAGTATTGATGATCCGCGGCCGGAGCACGCGCTGAAGCTCAAGGTCGTTCGCATCACCGACTGACCGGGACACGGTCAACCCCGCCGGATCCGGGAGCGGCAGAGGTGGGCGAGGGAGGCGAAGACAAGGAGCGGTGAATATGACGTGGCGGTATCTCGAAAGTATCGGAGAAGCGTTCCGGGATAACGGTTCCGAGGAGGCCCAGCGGGCACTGATTTCAGCGTGGCAGCGGTATCTGCGCGATACAGGGGCCAATGATCTCATCAGCATCGAGGAGCTTGCGTTCACGTGGAGAGAACTCCGCAGGAATATCGAGTTCATCGAGCAGGACGGGACAACACCGCCCGGCTATCGTTTCATTGATGCAGAGCAGGCAAGGGCGCTGCAGCAGCGGCTGAAGGACGGGATCTTCTCGTCCTATGTTTCAGGCAGGAATATCACCGTGCGAAACGCGGAGCTATGCTTCCTCGGATATGACGCGATGTTCGAACGCCAGCGCAGGGACGGCAGGCTGGTGCCGGGCATGACCGACATGATCCTGGTCAACCGGCTGATGCTTGCTCTGGAGCGATTTGCGCTCAAGATGACGGTGTCGGGCGAGTGGCAGGACAGCGCTGGTTCGCCGACTGATCACGAGGTCATGGTCGACCGGGTAAGCGATTTTCTGGAAGTGCATTTCTAGGAGGAGGGATGGGCGCTCTTGATGAAGTGATGAGGCTGGTGAGGCAGGATCTCGACCGGTTGGCTCTGGACGAAAGGACCGGTGCGGTCAATCTGGACCCTCGTCTGCTTGAGGCGCCGGACCTGGAAATTCTGCTCAATCGACCGTCTGATCTTCTTCCTCCCGGTCAGGACCCCGGCAACAGCATTATCCAGTCAGGCATCGATGACGAAGGAAGGATGGTGCTCGGTATATATGAACCGATGCAGAGTCCCGGGATCGTTACGCTCTTTGGCAGGAACATATGCACATTTGTCAGGAGTCTCTTGCTGGCGCTGGCTCGTCGGCCTTATGGGACATTCATCACGCGTCCGGACGTAGAGCGGGTGGGCCTGTTGATAGCCAAGTCTGTCTTCCACCATGAGGTGTTTCATTTTCACTGCAATGTGTATCGCGAACTGTTCAATGGAACGATCAACATCGATGCGGAGGAGGCGCTTGCCACGGCGTATGAGCGGCTCAAACTGGAAGAGGAACGGCGGAGCGCGAACAGCCAGCTCGGCCGCATGAACGCAGTGATCTTCAACGAGATTATGGATCTCGCATACCGGCTGCGTTCTGCGGGATACCGGGACTGGGTGCTCTATGCCGATGAAGCGCGGTTCAAGGCGGGCCTGCTCAGTTATATCAAGCCGCCAAATACTCAACGATTGAGCAGCAACGGCGTCGGGATAGGAGAGATGCTGTTCGAGATGACGGGCAGGATCGGGGGATATGTGGAGAGGGTTAGGTAGAACAGTGAGCGATTAGAATAGGCCGAAGGAAGATACTGCGATTCTTGTTGCTGGTGGTGGTGTTTCGGAAGATGCTGGCCAGTAGGTTCAAAAGAGCCTCCGCTAGAGCAAAAGCGAAGCAAACACGATATCATTTATCACTGGAGCGCCCGAATGAAACATTTCTTTTTTAAGTTCGGCAGAGGGAATATGTATCTGCAAAGATATTTAGAGAACAATAGCAAAGCAGAGCTTCAGGAAGGCGATAAGATTGACCTGTCGATATTTTTCGACGATTTTACTGTCGACGATTACAGGAATAAAACGATTAATTACAAAAGCAAGGCAAAAAGCTTGAATAGAGTGGCATCGCAAATACAAACTTTTTTTGATTGCGGCAAGAATCATGATAGCGCTATCTTTTGGATATATTATGGTACAAAGATATATGTTTGCGAACCGCAGGGCGATGTTAAAGATTGTCCAAGCAAAGATATCTTGCGCGGAAATGAACAGGAGAGCTTCAGAAAAGCAATAACGTCAAAAGTTCTCAGGGTGTATGAGAAGAGAGATCTTCCTGAGGCTTTTTCTTCGATCAACTCCAGCCAACGATATAATAGAAAAACCATCGAGCGGCTAAGAGGAA
The DNA here is from genome assembly GCA_964617655.1 of uncultured Nitrospiraceae bacterium. Classification (GTDB taxonomy): domain Bacteria; phylum Nitrospirota; class UBA9217; order UBA9217; family UBA9217; genus JAKAHZ01. The sequence goes on from CAZTXN010000109.1 coordinate 6,472, forward strand.
TCGAGGAAAAAATCGCCAACCACTATTATAAAGCATCGCAACCCAGCAAAATGCAAATCAGCAATGGCGCCCTGCTGGAATATCTTTCGCCAGTTCAATTCGAAACGCTGATCTTTCTCATTTTTCACCATAACAAGGTCTATGCATCGACATATCGAGGCGGCACAATGCCAAATGTTGATTTGACGATTAAACCGCATGAGGACTATGATTGCTTTAAAAAGGGCGAGCAATACTACATACAGGTGAAAATGTCCGACCATGCGGATTTCAAGGAGAAGAACGATCACGTGTATCTGGTCCATCTTGGCAAAACCGATACAAATAAATGCGTCCTTGGCAAGGACTGGATTGAAAGAGAAATGAGCGAGAAGAGCTGTTCCGATGCCCACACGTGGCTGCTGAATGCTCTGGAGTGCTTTGACATTGTGAGAACTACCCATTCCCGTAATTGAATAGTCAGTTTGGAGCTTCAAGCTGCGTTCTAGGTTGCGGCTCTTTGATTCGAAATCATTCGGTAGAATGCGTCCGAGCGAGATGCAAATCGGAGTGTTGATGTTGCGTTATCGGATAGATACTGCCGACACACTGCTGTCAGCCTCCTGTAGTAAAGTTGCCATGCTGCAGGGCAGGAGGCTGCATGAATTACGAGAAAAAGCGCAGAGAAGGCTTCAAAAAGCGGCTCAAGGAAGCAGGCCCGGAAGTCCGGTTCCGGACCCTGAAATATCGTCCGGGCGGCAAAGACCGGATCGTCGCCGCGACCATGCAGATGGACGGCGGGATCTATCACCTGGGGTTGGCCTTCTGCTCGAATAACGACAGGTTTGAAAAGCTGAAAGGCCAGGTCATCGCCCTGGGCAGGCTGATAAAGGATCCCATCGAGTTCGAACGGGCGAAGGACCGCCCGGTGAAATGGTCCGTCGCGGCGATCGAAGTGGATATCGCCGGAAAGCGCGAGGTGCGATGGATGGAAGGAATCAGGCCGGAAGACCTGGTGTAAAAGCTCGATTCTTCCGTCAGGCTGCAAACATATTCATTCTGAAGATCTGCGTTCGGATGTCTCGAGCCGGAGTGTCTCATGCCAAAGAGATATCTTTCCAAATCGCAATTTACCCGCGGTCTCCAGTGCCATAAGGCCCTCTGGCTATACAAGAACAGGCCGGAGCTGCGCGCTGAGCCTGATGCGGCCACGCAGGCCAAGTTCGATACCGGTTCCGAGGTGGGAGAACTGGCTCACCAGCGCTTTCCCGGCGGAGTGAAGATAATGTTCGACCGGGAGAAGATTGATGAGATGATGCGCCAGACACGGGAAGCGATCGAGCGCGGGGCTGAGACGATCTATGAGGCGACATTCCGGCACGACGATGTTCTCGTGATGGTGGATATCCTGCAGAAGGGGATTCGCGGCTGGGAGCTCTATGAAGTGAAGAGCTCGACAGGGGTGAAAGAGTACCACAAACCTGATGTCGCAGTACAATACTATGTACTGGCAGGGTCGGGTATCGATCCTGTGAAAGCCTCGGTCGTACACCTGAACAACCAGTATGTCCGGCAGGGCGAGATCGAGGTCGGGCAGCTCTTTGCCGTTTCCGACGTGACCGCCGAGGCTCAGGACCTTCAGGAGTTCGTAAAGGCGGAGATCCGGAAACAGCGGGCGATGCTCGAGAATGGTCAGCCGGACATCGACATCGGCCCTCAGTGCGAAGATCCCTTTCGCTGCGATTTCTATGATTCCTGCTGGCAGCATGTTCCCGAAGACTCCGTGTTCGAGCTGCGGGAGCGCGGCGCGGATAAGTTCTCCCTCTATCGGCAGGGGATCATCAGGCAGCAGGACATTCCCCTGGATACCCTGAACCCGAAACAGCGCTTCCAGGTGGAGTCTACGCTCGCGCAGCGCGACAGCATGAACGCGGAGCAGGTCAGGGAGTTCCTCGCGGAGCTGCGGTACCCGCTCTGCTATCTGGACTTCGAGACCTTCGGCACCGCGGTCCCGCTGTACGACGGCAGCTGGCCCTACGGCCAGATCCCATTCCAGTACAGCCTCTGCGTGCAGGAAAAGCAGGGCGGAGCGGTGGTGCACCACGACTTCCTCGGAGAGCCGGGCCAGGACCCGCGTGAAGAGCTGCTGGAGAGTCTCCTGGCCGCCATACCGCAAGGAGCCTGTCTGGTCGCCTTCAATGCCGGGTTCGAGAAAAGGTGCCTGAGTGGCCTCGCGGAGCTCTATCCGAAGCATGCCGGGCGGATCAACGGCCTGGTCGAGAGCTTTGTGGACCTGATGCAGCCGTTCAAGAACCGGGATGTCTATCGCTGGCAGGCGAAAG
>CAZTXN010000110.1:0-8687 GCA_964617655.1 uncultured Nitrospiraceae bacterium
ATGAAGAGCGGAAGCAATCTCGAGAAGGTCATCGCCAGCGGCAAGCCGGCCGTCACGGCCGAGCTCGGCCCGCCCATGAGCGCCGACGGCCAGGAGGTGGTGCACAAGGCGAAGCTGCTGAAGGGGTTCTGCGACGCGGCGAACATCACCGACTGCCAGACCGCGGTGGTGCGCATCTCGTCCATCGCCGCGGCGATCCTGGCGCACCAGCAGGGGCTCGAGCCGGTCATGCAGATGACCTGCCGCGACCGGAACCGCATCGCCATGCAGGCGGACCTGCTCGGCGCCGCCGCCTTCGGGCTGAAGAACTGCCTCTGCCTGGCCGGCGACCACCAGAAGTTCAGCGCCGCGGGGCGGCTCAAGGGCCATCCGGGCGCGAAGAACGTCTATGACCTCGATACCTGCCAGCTCGTCTCCATGCTCAAAAAGATGCGCGACGAGTCGAAGCAGGAGGGCGGGGACCCGCTGGAGGCGGCGCCGAAGTTCTTCATCGGCGCCTCCTGGACGCCCATGGGCGACCCCATCGAGTTCCGGCCGATCAATCTCATGAAAAAGGTGAACGCCGGCGCGGACTTCATCCAGACCCAGGGCATCTACGACATGGCGCTCTTCCGGAAGCAGATGGAGAAGGTGCGCGACCTGGGCCTCCATGAGAAGACGGCAATCCTTGCCGGCATCATCGTGCCGAAGAGCGCCATGATGCTGAAGTACATGGACTCCTCGGTGGCCGGCGTCTCGGTGCCGAAGGAGATGATCGACCGCATGAACAAGGCCAAGGCCTCCGCGGGCGAGGACAAGAAGAAGATGAAGGAGCTGCAGGAGCAGGAGGGCATCAAGATCACGGTCGAGCTCGTGCAGCAGGCGCTCGAGACGCCGGGCGTGAAGGGCGTGCATATCCAGGCCATCGAGTGGGAGAGCGCCATCGAGGGCATCGTGAAGGCAGCGGGGCTCTATCCCCGGCCGCAGGTGTAAAATCCGTCAGGCGTGAGGGGTTAGGCGTAAGGGGAAGACCAAATGCCGAAAACCACCATTCTTGATATTTACAAGAAGAAGGCCGAGAAGCAGAAGATCACCATGCTCACGGCCTATGACTATCCCACGGCCCAGATCGTGGACCAGGCAGGGATCGATCTGATCCTGGTCGGGGACTCCCTCGGCAACGTCGTCCAGGGCGCGGCCAACACGCTGCCGGTCACCATGGACGAGATGATCTACCACTCCAAGATGGTCACCCGGGCGGCCCAGTCCGCCCTGGTCGTGGGCGACATGCCCTTCCTGTCCTACCAGACCCACCGGGCCGAGGCCATCCGGAACGCAGGCAGGTTCCTCAAGGAGGCCGGGTGCGAGGTGGTGAAGCTCGAGGGCGGAAGCCAGATGGCCGAGACCATCCGGGCGATCGTGGACGCCGGCATCCCGGTGATGGCCCATATCGGGCTGACGCCGCAGTACGTCCATATGCTCGGCGGGTTCAAGGTCCAGGGCAGGGACGACGCGGCCCGGGAGAAGCTCCTGGCCGATGCGCGGGCGGTCCAGGACGCGGGCGCCTTCTCGGTGGTGCTCGAGGCCATCCCCTCGGCATTGGGCAGGGAGATCACCGAGATGCTCCGGATACCGACCATCGGCATCGGCGCAGGCCCGGACTGCGACGGCCAGGTGCTTGTGCTGCATGACCTGCTCGGGCTCTTCGACCGGTTCACGCCCAAGTTCGTGAAGCGGTACGCGAACCTCAAGGAGCAGGCCCTCTCGGCAGTGAAGCAGTACAAGCTGGACGTGGAATCCGGAAGCTTTCCATCGAAGGAACACAGCTTCAAATAGAAGTTCAGCAGAGCGGAGACCGCCCCGGAGACAGAGAGAGAACGCGGAACTCCATTGATCGGTCTTCTCCGCGCCCGCCGCGGCTCTCTGGCCAGACCCGGTTGTTCGCCTTTATCAACAGAGTACAAATTCATTCCGATCATTACCCGTCCGGAGGGCTGCATGTCCCTGTTCTGTCTGCGGGCCAAGACCATCTCTGATGCGTGGTTCCAGCTGATCTACAACGTCTTCGACCATTCGTACACGCAGAAGATCCAGAAGGGCTCGTTCGAAAAGGAGCAGCACCGGCTTCAGTACCAGGGGCTGGCCGCCTTCATCGAGCATCCTTCGGAGGACATGATCCCCGTCATTCCGCCCGCCCTGGGCATTCCCTCGCCCACGACGATGGACTACATCAACGACTATTTCGCGAACTACCTGATGGACCCCGCGCTGGCGGAGAACGAGACCTACAAGTACGCGAGCAGGATCCAGCACCCCATGCCCAAGGGCGGCACGCAGCTGGACCGGGTCATCGCCATGCTCAAGGAAACCCCCCTCACGAACCAGGCGATCGTCGAGATCGGCTCGCCGGACGACCATGATGTCTGCATCGGCAACGACGGCAATCTCGACCCGCCCTGTCTGCGGCTGCTGGATTTCAAGGCAGTCCCTGCGGCCGACGATCTGGTTCTTTCGCTCACCTGCTATTTCCGGTCCTGGGACCTCTGGGCCGGTTTCCCGACCAATCTCGGGGGATTGGAGCTCCTCAAGAGCTATGTCGCTTCCGAGGCCGGACTGAAGAGCGGGCCGATGTATGCGTACAGCGCGGGCGCGCATATCTATGGATACCAGGAGGAGATCGCTCGCATACGGACCTTGCGTCAGAAATGATTTACCGAAAGTAACATCAAGAGCAGCATTTTATCAATGAAATTTATAACTTAATTAGGAAAAATAGGGTTCTCCTGGCTCATTTCTCTTGACTCCCGAGTTGAACGCTCGCTATAATGTTTTTCCTTTTCCATTCTTTTTCTGTCTTTTTCTTCGGAACTTACGGGAACTTACGGGGCTGGCGTTAAGAAATGGCGTTCACCATCGCAGTGGCAGGCAAGGGCGGCACGGGCAAGACGAGCCTCTGCGGCCTGACGGTCCGGTATTTGACAGAGAGGAAGCGCGGCCCGGTGCTTGCCGTGGACGCCGACGCGAACTCGAACCTGAACGAGGTGCTGGGCGTCCCGGTCCACGCCTCCATCGGCAAGCTCCGCGAGGACTCCCTCGCCGCGGTCAAGTCCACCGCTCCCCGTCCCGGCGGGATGAGCATGGAGCAGCTCTTCGACTACCAGGTGCAGCAGTCCATCATCGAGGCCAAGGGCTTCGACCTGCTGGTCATGGGCCGGCCCGAGGGGCCGGGCTGCTACTGCGCGGCGAACAACATCATCCGCAAGTACATGGACAAGCTTGCGGAGACCTATCCCTGGACGGTGATGGACAACGAGGCGGGTCTGGAGCACCTCTCCCGCCGCACGACGCAGGACACGGACCTGCTGCTCATCATCAGCGACCCCACGGTGCGCGGCGTCATGACCGGCGGGAGGATCGGCGAGCTGGTGCAGGAGCTGGGGCTCAACGTGAAGCGCTCGGTGCTCATCGTGAACCGGGCGCAGGAACAGGGCGACGGCGCCCTGCAGCAGGCCATCGAGCGGACCGGCGTCGAGTTCGCCGGGTTCGTGCCGTCCGATGACCTGATCTTCCAGTACGATCTGAACGGCAGGCCGTTGATCCAGCTGCCGGAACATGCGAAGGCGCTGACGGCCTTCTACGGGATACTGGATACATTGATACCGTGAGATGCGGTAAGAGGTTAGGGGTAAGAAGCGATTCAGAGAACGGCGGAGAAGTGAGGGAATACAAAGGTAAAGAGGCCTCGTCGTCGTTATCCTTCACCTTTCACCCCTAACCCTTCACCATTCACGCTCTTTATGAAGACCGTAGCCATCATCGGCGCGGGACGGGTCGGCGGCGCGGTCGGCCGCCTGCTCGCAGAGGCGGGCTGGCGGATCACCGCTGTGGCCGCCCGCAGCATGGCCTCGGCCGAAAAGGCGGCGGCCTTCATCGGGGCCGGCATCCCGATGACCGATCCGGCCCGGGCGGCCGCGGGCGCCGAGGTCGTCCTGCTGGCGACTCCTGACGGTGCGATCCGGCCTGTCTGCGAGGCCATCACAGGCAGTCTCGGGAAGGGCAGCGTGGTACTGCACTTCTCGGGCGCGCAGACGCTGGACATTCTCGGGGCGGCGAAGCAGGCAGGTGCACTCCGGGCGGTGATCCATCCGCTCCAGTCTGTCCCGGGCATGGAGCAGGGCGCGAAGAACCTCCCGGGTTCCTCTTTCCGCATCGAGGCCGATGACGGGGCCCAGGCAACGGCCCGGGAGCTGGTGCAGGCGCTGGGCGGCAGGGAGCTGGTCATGCCGCAGTGGCGCTCGGACCAGGGGTCCGCGTCGCTCTACCACGCCGGCGCTGTCGCCGTATCGAACTACTTCGTGGCGGTCATCGAGTACGGCCTGCGGTTCTACCAGGCCCTGGGAGCGGAGAAGCAGGAGGCGCTCCGGGCGGTCCTGCCGCTCATCAGGGGCACGCTGGGCAACATCGAGTCGCTCGGCACGACGGCGGCCCTGACCGGTCCCATAGCCCGGGGCGACGCGGCCACGGTGCAGGGCCACCTGGAGGCCATGCGGCAGCGCGCTCCCGAGCTATTGCCGCTCTACCGGGAGCTGGCGAAGCAGACCATCAGCATCGCCCGGGACCGGGGTCTGCCGGAGGAGCAGGTGCAGGAGCTATTGAAGCTTTTGCAGGAATGAAAAGCGCCTCTCGCAAAGTATGCGGAGACCGCAGAGGAAAGACCGACGAATCACTTCCTTTGCCGTTCTCTGCAAGCTCTGCGTCTCTGCGAGAGAGCGGTTTTGTGCTGTTCGCAGTTGATCAATAAATTACCTTGCATAGGTACTGTAAGAAAAGGGAGGGTCCCACATGATCGTCATAGGCGAGAAGATCAGTGTCATCGCAAAGAAGGTGCGCGAGGCCCTCGCGAACCGTGATCCGAAGCCGCTCCAGGAGCTTGCCGCCAGCCAGGCCAAGGCGGGCGCGGATTTCATCGATGTCTCCATCGGCCCTGCCGAGGAGAACGGGCCGGAGCTCATGGACTGGGCCGTGAAGGTGGTGCAGGAGGTGGTGCAGAAGCCGCTCTGCCTGGACACCACGAACAACAAGGCCATGGAGGCAGGCCTCAAGGCTCACAGCAACCAGTGGGGCATCCCGCTCATCAACTCCACGTCGAACGAGCCCGAGCGCTTCCCCATGATGGAGCTGGCGGGCAAGTACGGCGCCAAGATCATCGCGCTCACCCTCGGCAAGGGCAGCATCCCGGCGGACGCCGAGGACCGCTGCGTGATCGCCTCGGAGATCATGGCCCGCGGCATGGAGTACGGCGTGCCGATGGAGCACATCTTCCTCGATCCCCTGATCCTCCAGATCTGCACCATGCAGGACCAGGGCCGGCAGGCCATCCGCGCCATCAAGATGTTCCAGCAGCTGAACGATCCGCCGATGCAGACCGTGGTCGGGCTCTCGAACATCTCGAACGGCGCGCCGAAGGCCGTGCGGCCCATCATCAACCGGAACTTCCTGGCCCTTCTCATTTACGAGGGACTCTCCGCGGCCATCATCGACCCGCTCGACAAGGACATGATGGACACGGTCAAGACCGTGGACATGATCATGGGCAAGACCATGTACGCTCACTCGTACCTGGATATGTAGCGCCCGGGCCGTGTGGCTAATGCCTTGATATCCAAGGATATTCAGGCCTGCGCAACCCGTTGACCCGTTACCAAACGAAGCATTTTTCATTGTGCTCTGCAGGGTATTCTGATAAAATGCGGCACCCTTTTTCGAGGAGGCTTGTATGGCACTGGTGACACCGAAAGAGAACTATAGCGGGAAGATCTACAACGTGCAGCTCGGCGCCGGCGCCAAGACGGTGACCATCGGCGGCGCGAGCGCGCTTCCCTTCCTTTCCTTTGAAGGAGCGTTCCCGAACAGGCCGGCCGTGGCGCTCGAGATCATGGACATCGCTCCGGCGGACTGGCCCGAGACGGTGCAGAAGGCCGTGTCCGGCGCGTCCGCTTCTCCTGCGCAGTGGGCGAAGTTCTGCCAGGAGCAGGGCGCGGACATGGTGGCGCTCCGGCTGCTCGGGACCCATCCGGACCAGCAGAACAAGAGCCCCGAGGACGCGTCGAAGGTCGCGGCCGAGGTGGCTGCGGCCGTGGACATTCCGCTGGTCATCCTGGGCAGCGGTCATGTGGAGAAGGACTCCCAGGTGCTCCAGGCCGTGGCGGCCGCCGTGCGCGGCAAGAACTGCGCAATCGGCAAGGCGGTGGAGGAGAACTACAAGACCGTTGCCGCGGCGGCCATGGCGAACGACCACAAGCTCATCGCCATGAGCCAGCTCGACGTGAACCTGGCCAAGCAGCTGAACATCCTGCTCTCCCAGATGGGCTTCGACAAGGAGCGCATCATCATGGATCCCATGTCGTCGGCCCTGGGCTACGGCCTGGAGTACACCTACAGCGTGATGGAGCGCATCCGCCAGGCGGCGCTGCTCCAGAACGACCCGATGATGCAGACCCCCATCGTCTGCGACATCGGCATGAACGTCTGGAAGGTGAAGGAGACGATGGCGCCCGACGCCGAGGTGCCGGAGTGGGGCGGCCTCGCGGACCGCGCGCTTGCCTGGGAGGCGATCTCGGCCTCGGGCATGCTGACCGCCGGCGCGGACATGCTGATCATGCGCCATCCCGGCGCCATGGCCAAGACCAAGGAGCTGATCGCGGAACTGATGTGACAAGCGCGAAGCACGAGATCCGAAACTCGAAACAAGCACGAATGCTCGAAACAGCATCATGCCAAGGCGTCTAGGATTTCGATATTCGTAATTAGGATTTCTCCTGAAAGGAGCTACGCATGGCTCTCTCCGGTGTCGAGATATTCAAATACCTTCCCAAGACGAACTGCAAGAAATGCGGCCATCCGACCTGCCTGGCCTTCGCCATGAAGCTGGCGGCCAAGCAGGCCAGCCTGGACGCCTGTCCGGACGCCTCGGACGAGGCGAAGAAGGTGCTGGGCGAGGCTGCGGCGCCGCCGATCCGGGGCATCACGCTCGGCGCGGGCGACAAGGCCGTGAAGGTGGGCGACGAGATCTGCCTCTTCCGGCATGAGAAGAAGTTCTTCAATCCCTGCGCCTTCGCCGTCTCCATCAAGGCCTCCGAGGCAGGCGACGGGGCGGCGAAGAAGATCGCGGCCGTGAAGGACTCGGAGATCGACCGCGTGGGCCAGAAGCTGCGCGTCGACGCCATCGCCGTCACCGACGACGCCGGAGACCCGGCCAAGTTCGCGTCGGTGGTGAAGCAGGTCGTGGACGGCGCGCCGGGCGTCCCGGTCATCCTGAACAGCACGAACCCCGCGGCCATCGAGGCCGGCATCGCGCACTGCGCGGACAAGAAGCCGCTCATCTACGCTGCCACGGCCGAGAACGCCGAGGCCATGGCGAAGATCGCCAAGGAGAAGAAGGCCGCCCTCGCCGTCTCGGCGCAGGGCCTTGAGGCCCTCGAGGCGCTGGCGGAGAAGGTGAAGGGCATGGGCGTGGACGACCTGGTGCTCGACCCCGGCGCGCGCAAGGCGAAGGACATGGTGGAGCAGTACACCATCATCCGCCGCGCGGCGATCAAGAAGAACTTCAAGCCTCTGGGCTATCCCATCATCTCCTTCGCCGACCGCGGCGATCAGCTCGGCGAGGCCATGGCCGCGGCCATCGGCGTGATGAAGTACGCCTCCATCATCGTGCTGAACTCGGTGGACAAGTGGAAGATGCTGGCCCTGCTCTCGCTCCGCCAGAACATCTACACCGACCCGCAGGTGCCGATGCAGGTCAAGCAGGACATCTACAAGATCGGCGACGCGAAGGAGACCTCGCCGCTCATGATCACCACGAACTTCTCGCTCTCCTACTTCATCGTTCGCGGCGAGGTGGAGAACAGCAAGGTGCCGTCCTGGATCGCGGTCATGGACAACGAGGGCCTCTCGGTCCTCACGGCCTGGGCGGCCGGCAAGTTCACGGCCGGCAAGATCGCCGCCTTCGTGCAGGAGAGCGGCGTGGAGAAGAGCATCAGCCACAAGGAGCTGATCATCCCCGGCTACGTGGCAGTGCTCTCCGGCGCGCTGGAGGAGAAGCTGCCGGGCTGGAAGATCACCGTCGGGCCGCGCGAGGCCAACCAGCTGCCGAGCTTCCTGAAGGGAAGAGCGTAAGAAGAGCAGAAGCCAGAAGACAGGAGTCAGAATCCAGAAGAAGGCTAGTTAAAATCAGGCGGATGGAAGCAGAGGTCGGTTTCCAGGTGTTCTCCTGGCTCCAGGCTCCTGGCTCCTGACTCCTGAATCTTAAAGGAGTATCCCATGTCCAAAGCGATCGCAACGGGTGCAATCCTGGGTTCCCACTACTACGTGAAGCAGGCCGAGGCCCTGGTCGAGAAGGTGATCAGCGAGAAGGGCGCAGATCTCAAGTTCGAGTTCCCCGACACCGCGTACTTCCTTCCCCAGATGTTCGCCATGACGGGATTCGAGGTCCGGACCGTGGGCGACATGAAGAAGGCGCTGGAGCAGCAGGTGAAGCCGCTCCTGACCGACGCGCCGCCCGAAAAGCTCTACGTGCCCTACCTCGGCGAGGCCCTGGACGCCGGCATGGCAGCCCTGTTCGCGCAGGAGACGATCATGGCGGTCCGGTACATCTACGGCCAGGAGCCGGTGAAGGACGACTCGATCGGCCTGACCTACAACGGCTTCAT
>CAZTXN010000111.1:0-8584 GCA_964617655.1 uncultured Nitrospiraceae bacterium
TCCAGGTCCTTCAGGAGGCGGCTCACCACCTCGCGGGACGTGCCGAGGTCATTGGCGATCTTCTGGTGGGTGGTCTCGAGCCGGTCATGGTCCGACTTCTCGACGAGGTAATCGCGCAGCCGGTCGTCCATGCGGCCGAAGGCGATCTCCTCGACCAGCTCCATGACGCCGGAGAGGCGCTGGCTCAGGAGCGTGAAGACGAAGTCCCGCATGACCTCGTGCTCCCGCACGAGCCGCCGGAAGACCTCGGCAGGGACGATCAAGGCCGCCACGTCCGACAGGGCAACGGCATGGGCGGGGTAGGTCTTCCCTGACAGGATGCAGGAGGCGTTCAGGATGCAGGTCTCGCCCTTCCCGATCTCGTAGAGCGTGATCTCCCTGCCGGTCTGGCCGATCTTGTAGACGCGGATGTCCCCCGAGAGGAGGAACGCGATGCCGCCGCAGGCATCTCCCTCGCGGTAGACCTGCGTTCCCGCGGGGATGGCCTGGCCGCGGCCCGCCGCGACCAGCGCTTCATGCATCTCCTCCGGCCCGTTCTTCAGGGCGGGAAAGGAAGCCTGGAACTCCGATGCGTTCATGCCACCATCTTATGCGCGCGCTGCCTGCTTGTCAACTGGAGCCGGCGGCGGCCGCAGGCGCGCCGCCGCGGACCATGCTCAGCAATAGAGCGGGTCCGCGCAGGCCAGCACCTGCCGGTCCCGGCTGCCGCTCCGGTAGACCGTGATCCCCTTCACCCCTTCACGAAAAGCGAGCAGGAAGGCGCTGCGCACGACCTCCGGGGTCGCGTCGGCGGCAACGTTGATGGTCTTGGAGACGGCGTTGTCCGTATGGCGCTGGAAGGCGGCCTGCATCCGCACCTGCCATTCCGGCGGAATATCGTAGGCCGTGCCGAAGACCCGACGGACATCCTCAGGCGCCTCCTCCAGCTTCCGGATGCTCTCTCCCGCGGCGATGCGCATCATCAGGCGGTCGGAATAGAAGCCTCGCTCCCTCGCCGCGGCGACAAAGGGCGCGTAGACCTCCGGCAGCTCCGCGTCGCCCAGCACGCGCCGGGTGAAGGACAAGGCGTAGAGCGGCTCGATGCCGCTGCTGCAGCCGGCGATGATCGAGAGGGTGCCGGTGGGCGCGACGGTGGTCACGGTGGCGTTCCGGAGGCGCATCCCTCCCGGCCGGTCATGGATGCTGCCGAAGAAGTTCGGAAAGACCCCGCGCTCCCGCGCGAGTTCCTGCGACGCCTTCCTCCCCTCCTCCTGCACGAGCCCCATGACCTCCCCGGCGGTCCTGACCGCGCGGTCCGAATCATAGGGAATGCCCAGTCCGATCAGCAGGTCCGCGAAGCCCATCACTCCCAACCCGATCTTCCGGTTCCCCTTGGCGAGGCGGTCGATCTGGTCGAGCGGATAGCGCGACCGGTCGATGACATCGTCCAGGAAGCGGACCGCCGTATGCACGGTCCGGACGAGCTTCGCGCGGTCGATCTCCCGGGAGCCCTCCGGTCCACGGAGCATGCGCGCGAGATTGACCGAACCGAGCGTGCAGGGCTCATAGGGCAGCAGCGGCTGTTCGCCGCAGGGGTTGGTGCTCTCCATCTCGCCCAGGAGCGGGGTCGGGTTGTCGCGGTTGATGCGGTCCAGGAAGAGGATGCCGGGATCGCCGGTCCGCCAGGCAGTCTCCACGATCCGGTCGAAGACCTCCCGCGCCCGGACCGTCCGGACCACCGTCCGGGTGCGGGGATTGACCAGTCCCAGCAGATCGTCCTGCTCCACGGCGGTCATGAACTTTTCGGTCACCGCGACCGAGATGTTGAAGTTCGCCAGCTCCCGATCGTTCTCCTTGGCGGCGATGAACTCCAGGATGTCCGGGTGGTCCACGCTGAGGATGCCCATATTGGCGCCGCGCCGAGCCCCCCCCTGACGGATGACCTCGGTGGCCATATTGAAGACCCGCATGAAGGAGACCGGCCCGCTCGCAGCGCCCCCGGTGGTCCGCACCGCGTCGTCCTTCGGCCGGAGATGACTGAAGGAGAAACCCGTTCCTCCGCCGCTCTGGTGGATCAGTGCGGTCTCCTTCACGGCCTCGAAGATCGACTCCAGGGAGTCCTCCACCGGCAGAACAAAGCAGGCAGCGAGCTGCTGGAGCGGCCGGCCGGCGTTCATGAGCGTGGGAGAGTTGGGCAGGAACTCAAGACGGGAGAGGAGGCGGTAGAACTCCTCCTGCAGGGCGCGGGGCTCAGCATCCCCGTAGGCCACCTCGGCCTGGGCGATGTTCTCCGCAACGCGGTGGAAGAGCCCAGCCGGGGTCTCGGCCACCCTGCCCTTCTCGTCCTTCTGCAGGTATCTGCGTGAAAGGACCGTGAGGGCGTTGGCCGTGAGCGGTATCTCGTCCCGGGAGGCGCGCATGGCAGGCTCCTGCTCCTATTGTACCACCGGGAGGGAGGAGCCTGAGAGGACCGCGGAAGCTGGACCTGCAGAACAGAAGGCGCGCCGGCCGCCTCGCTAGTAACAGGCGATAAGGAGCCCAAGGAAGGTAAGCCCCTTGGCCACCTCGATCCACCCCGTGGTCTGGAGCCGGACCTTGTAGAGCGTAACGGCCATGAGCACGTTCTCGACCAGGGGGAGCAGCGCAATGAGCGGGAGATGGAGCCGGTGATAGGCATAGGCGGCGAACAGGACGTACAGGACCGTGAGCACCCGGTCGCGCGTCCTCTTCAGGAGCACCGCCTTGACCTTGAAGACGCCGGCCGTGAAATAGCAGGCCGTGCCGACGAAAAGCCGCACATCCACGCCCTCCACCACCAGGAACTTGGCAAGCACCGCCGCCAGGCTGAGCAGCGCGAAGCCCACGAGCTCGGTCAGGGCATGGTGCTCGCCGGCGAACCGGTGAAGGAGCAGGTAGGCCGCGGGAAGGACCGCCAGGGGGAGGAGCTGCGGCAGATGCCGGTGATAGACCAGGAGCAGGACCCCTGCTCCCGCGGCCGCCTGGAGCAGAAAGACCGCCAGGTGCTGCCTGACCTCGCGCTGCCGGACCCACTTGGTGTATGCCTGCTTCGAGTTGATCAGCAGGCCGAGGGCGAGGAGAACCGGGAGCGCCTGCCAGGGAACGGACCTCACTACGGCAAGGCCGGCGGCATAGGCCATGAGCAGGACGCTCCAGGAGCCGTACTCCTTCAGCAGGTATCCCTTTCCCTCAGGCTTCATGGATGAAGTCTATCACGACCGAAAGCGATGCGCTATGAGCGGCATCATAGGCGCCGGCTGCATTGGACGCGCCGCAGCAGGCCGGCGAACAAAGAAAAAGGGCCACGGCGGCGGCCCGCCATGACCCTCTTCAGTTCGAGGGAAGGACCTCAGCGCAGCGCGATGATCGACGCCCGCGCGATATCGAGGACCGACGAGGGGTAGACGCCGATCACGATCACCGCCGTGACCGTCACGGCAAGGGCGAAGGCGAGCGCAGGCGACCGGACGAGGCGGAACTCCTCCTTCGGCTCATACATGTACATCACCATGATGACCCGGAGGTAGAAATAGGCGCTGACGGCCGAGAAGACGACGCCCACGACGGCGAGCCAGACCATGCCGGCCTGGACCGCGGACTTGAAGATATAGAACTTGCCCATGAACCCGGCCAGCGGCGGTATGCCGGTGAGCGAGAAGAGGAAGAGGAGCATCAGGAATGCAGCGGTCCGGTTGGTCTTGCCGAGCCCGGTGAAGTCGGCGATCTCTTCGCCCCGCTCCCCCGCGTGGCGCAGCAGGATCACCACGCCGAAAGCGCCCATGTTCATGACCGCGTAGATCAGGACATAGAGCATCACGCTCGCCGCGCCCTCCTGCCCCCCTGCCGCCAGCCCGATCAGCGCATAGCCGGCATGGGCGATGGAGGAGTAGGCCAGCATCCGCTTGATGTTGGTCTGGGAGAGCGCCATGATGTTCCCCACCGCCATGGTCAGGACCGCGAGCCCCGCCAGGAGCGCGGTGGTGTGCGCGTGGAGCGGCTCGAAGGCATGGCCGAAGACCCGCAGCAGCACGGCGAAGCCCGCCACCTTGGGGCCGGCGGACATGAAGGCCGTGACCGGCGTCGGCGCTCCCTCGTAGACGTCCGGCGCCCACATATGGAACGGCGCAGCGGCGACCTTGAACCCGAAGCTCACGAGCAGCATCACCACCGAAAGGAAGATCACGGGATTGCCGGGATCAGCGGTCCGGAGGAAGGCCAGGATGCCGCTGAGGTTCGTGGTCCCCGCCAGGCCGTAGAGGAGCGACATGCCGTAGAGCATGATGCCCGAAGAGAACGCGCCGAGCAGGAGGTACTTGATGCCCGCCTCGTTGGACCGGTCCGCGCCCCGCATGAACCCGGCGAGGATGTAGACCGAGAGGGCCATCAGCTCCAGCCCGAGGTAGAGCGTGATCAGGTCCCCGGCAGAGGCCAGGAGCATCATGCCCGCGGTGCCGAAGAGCATCAGCGCATAGTACTCGCCCCGGTGGATCTGCTCCAGGTCGAGGTACTTGAGGGAGAGCAGAATCCCGAGAGCGCAGGCCAGGTAGAACAGGAGCTTGAAGAACGCCGCAAAGGGGTCGAGCACGAAGGTCATGCCGAAGAAGGCGCCCTGCATCCCCCCGAGCCGCATGGTCAGGACCGCCGCGCCGGCGATCCCGGCCAGGCCGAGCCAGCCCAGGACGGCGGTATGCTTCCGGTCGATGAAAAGATCGAGCACCAGCACCGCGATGGCCGCGCCGATCACCGCGAGCTCGGGATAGAGCGGTCGGAGCTGAACGATGAACTCCTGTACGGAACTGATCATGACACCTCTCCAGGACTATTTTCCGGCGAGCGGCCCGGGGACCGGCGGCGCGGGCGCCGCCTGCGCCTTGGCATGGACATGCCGGATCAGGTTGTCCGCCGACGCATGGATGAACCGGAACGCCGCGTTGGGGTAGAGACCGATCCAGAAGACCAGGACCACCAGCGGGAGCGCCGCAGCGACCTCGCGAAGGTTCATGTCCTCCAGGTGCTCGTTGTGGGGGTTGGTCACCGTGCCGAAGGCCACGCGCTGGTAGAGCCAGAGCATGTACCCCGCGCCGAGGATGATGCCGACCGAGGCGATCACCGCGTAGACGGCCTGGTACTGGAAGGCGCCCAGGATGATGGCGAACTCGCCGATGAACCCGTTGGTGCCCGGCAGGCCGATGGACGACAGGGTGATGATCATCAGGAACGCGGCATAGACCGGCGCCTTGGCCGCGATGCCGCCGTAGTCGGCGATCTTCCGCGTATGGGTCCGCTCATAGATGACGCCCACGGCAAGGAAGAGCGCGCCGGTCGAGACGCCGTGGTTGATCATCTGCAGGATGCCGCCCTCCACGCCCTGGCTGTTCAGGGCGAAGATGCCGAGGGTCACGAACCCCATGTGGCTGACGCTCGAATAGGCGATCAGCTTCTTGAAATCGTCCTGGGCGAAGGCCATGTAGGCGCCGTAGATGATCGCGAAGACCGAGAGCCCCATGATCGCCGGCGTCCAGGCGAAGGTCGCGTCGGGGAAGAAGGGCAGCGAGAACCGCAGGAAGCCGTAGGCGCCCATCTTGATCAGGATGCCGGCCAGGATGATCGACCCCGCCGTGGGCGCCTCGACGTGGGCGTCAGGCAGCCAGGTGTGGAACGGGAACATGGGCACCTTCACGGCAAAGGCCGCGAAGAAGGCCGCGAAGGCCCACATCTGGAAGGTCCGGCCGAACTGGTGGTTCATGAGCGTCAGCACGTCGAAGGTCCCGCCGGCGGCGAAATAGACCGCCAGGATGGCGACCAGCATGAGGACGCTCCCGACCAGGGTGTAGAGGAAGAACTTGACCGCCGCGTAGAGCCGGTTCGGGCCGCCCCAGACGCCGATGAGCAGGTACATGGGGATCAGCATGGCCTCCCAGAAGATGTAGAACAGGAAGAGGTCCAGGGCGGCGAAGACGCCGATCATCCCGGCCTCGAGGAAGAGCAGGGCGACCATGAACTCCCGCACCCTGTCCTGCACCGCGGTCCAGGAGACCATGATGGAGATCACGGTCAGCAGCGCCGTGAGGGCCACGAAGAGGACGCTGATGCCGTCCACGCCGAGCTTGTACTGGATGTTCCAGGCGCTGATCCAGGCGAGGGTCTCGCCGAACTGCATGTGCGGCGCCTCGACGTTGAAGTTCGCCAGCAGCGGCGCGCAGAGCGCCAGCTCGGCGAGCGAGAAGACCAGCGCCGTCCACCGGGCCGCGGCCGCGTTCCGGATGCCGAGCAGCACCACCCCGCCCGCCACGGGCAGGAAGATCAGCAGGCTCAGGAGAGGATAGCCGAGCTGGTTGGGTATGAGTTCGAGCATTGCTTGCTCCTTTGACGGATCAGGGTGCGGAAAGCCCGGGACCTGCGCGGATGATGAACAGTGCCATCACCGTAACACATCCCGCCTTCCCGCCTTCTCAACTTCCGATCTTCGCGTCTATCTCAGCACGTAATAGAGCCCCACGAGCACCGCCAGCCCGAGCCCCATGACGAAGGCGTACTCCTGCACGAACCCGGTCTGGAGCTTCCGGCTCCGCTCGCTCGTCCTGCCGATTGCGGAGGCCAGGCCGTTGATGAACCCGTCGATGATCTTCACGTCCCCGACGGTGTGCAGGAACCGCGCCAGCCGGTGCACCAGCCCGTCGACGAAGACGTAGTTGTAGGCCTCGTCCACCTTGTACTTGTTCAGGAGCAGGGTATAGAGCCCCTTGAACCGTTCCGCTATCCGCTCGGGGATATCGGCATCCTTCACGTACCAGACATAGGCCATCATGATGCCCATGGCCGCCACCAGCACCGAGAAGATCATCAGCCCGATCTCGAGCCCGTGGCCCCCCTCCCCGCCGTGCGACGCTGAGGGAAAGACCGGCGCGAGGAATGCGGCGAACTTGTTGCCGTGCTCGATGATCGGGACGCCCAGGAAGCCGATGAAGACCGAGAAGAAGGCCAGGATCATGAGCGGCACGGTCATGACCGGCGGGGACTCATGGACGTGGTGCTCCACCTCGTGGTCCATGCGGGACCGGCCGAAGAAGGTCAGGTAGATCAGCCGGAAGGAATAGAAGGCCGTCAGGAAGGCGCCGGCGATGCCCAGGAGCCAGAGCGCGCTGCCGAGGCCGCCGGCATTATAGACGCTCCAGAGGATCTCGTCCTTGCTGAAGAAGCCCGCGAAGGGGAAGATGCCGGCCAGGGCCAGCGACCCGATCACGAAGACCAGGTAGGTGATTTTGATCCTGCCGCGCAGCGCGCCCATCTTGCGCATGTCCTGCTCGCCCGAGAGCGCGTGGATCACGCTGCCCGAGGCCAGGAAGAGCAGGCCCTTGAAGAAGGCATGGGTCGTGAGATGGAAGATGCCGGCCGAGAAGGCCCCGACGCCGAGGCCCAGGAACATGTACCCCAGCTGGCTGATGGTGGAATAGGCGATGACGCGCTTGATGTCGTTCTGGACCAGGCCGATGGTGGCCGCGAAGATCGCGGTCATGCCTCCCACCACCGCCACCACATGCATGGCCGTCTCGGAGAGCGCGAAGAGCGGCGCGCACCGGGCCACCATGAAGACGCCGGCGGTCACCATGGTCGCGGCATGGATCAGCGCGCTGACGGGCGTGGGGCCCTCCATGGCGTCGGGAAGCCAGACATAGAGGGGAATCTGGGCCGATTTGCCGGCGGCGCCCACGAAGAGCAGCAGGCAGATGAGGGTCACGACCCCCACCTGCATGCCGAGCAGGCCGACCTGCTGCTCCGCGACCTGCGGCGTGGCCGCGGCGAAGACCTCGGTGAAGTCCAGGGTGCCGAAGGTCACGAAGATGAGCAGCATGCCGAGCACGAATCCGAAGTCGCCCACGCGGTTCGTGACGAAGGCCTTGACCCCGGCGTCGGCAGCGGATTTCTTCTCGTACCAGAACCCGATCAGGAGGTAGGAGCAGAGGCCCACGCCCTCCCAGCCCACGAAGAGGACCAGGAAGTTGTTGCCCATCACCAGCACGAGCATGAAGAAGGTGAAGAGCTCCAGGTAGGCGAAGAACCGGGCGAACCCCTTGTCCCCGCGCATGTACCCCACGGAGTAGATATGGATCAGGAGGCTCAGGAAGGTCACCACCAGCAGCATGACCGCCGTGAGCTGGTCGACCTGGAAGCCCACATTGACCGAGAGGCTGCCGATGGCTATCCAGGAGTAGAGGTTCTCGTCGATGATCACGCCGTTCAGCACGTCGATGAAGGCGCTGACCGAGAAGACGAACGCGCCGAGCACGCCGCCGATGGCGACGACCGCGGCCCGCTCCTTCAGATACTTCCCGAAGAGCCCCGCGATCAGGAACCCGGCAAAGGGCAGCAGCGGTATGAGCACGTACTTGAGCATAGACACCTCGATAACAAGCTCGAAATCTGAATTTCGAAATCCTAACAAGGACCCAAACGATGACTCACGTGCATAACACTTCTGGACATTCCGGATTGTTTAGAATTTCGTATTTCGAATTTCGTGCTTGATCTCCACTATCCTTTCAGCACATTGAACTCGTCCACGTACACCGTGCCGCGGTTGCGGGCC
>CAZTXN010000112.1:0-8576 GCA_964617655.1 uncultured Nitrospiraceae bacterium
GGCATCGCACGGGGGCTGAAGCCGGACCGCGGCGAGGTGAAGCAGCGCCTGGCGCGGGTGGAGGGATCGTTCCCATCGACCGGGGAATACAAACGGTGGTTGAAAGCGGCGTTCGGCAGCGAAAAGAAGCTGCGCGAGAAGATCGGAAAGCAGCTCGTCGTCCAGGCCGTGCTCGAACAGGTGGTCTCCGCGCCGTCCCGCGTGAGCGACGAGGAGCTCAGGAGCTATTACGACGGCAACCAGGAGAAGTTCCGGCAGCCCGAGAGCCTCAAGCTCAGGATCATCTCTGCCAGGGAAGAGTCGAAGATCAATGAGGCGCTCTTGCGGCTGAGCGGAGGCGAGGATTTCGGGGATGTGGCCGCCCGGATGTCCGAGGACGCCTTTCGCATCAAAGGCGGGGACATCGGGTTCGTGCATCGTGGAAGGATCTATCCCGTGCTGGAGGAGACCGCGTTCAGGCTGAAGAAGGGTGAGATCGGCGGTCCTGTCCGAACAGAGGGGCTCTGGTTCATCGTGAAGGCCGAGGACCGCCTCCCGGAGCACCAGATCTCTTTTGACGATGCCAGGGAGAGGCTGAAAAAGGACCTGGAGAAGAAACGCGCGGACGAACTGATGCGGGAATGGATGGACGGTCTGCGGGAAAAAGCGGTCGTCGATATCAAGCTTCCGGAGCTTTCCGGGCAGGCCCGGTAGCGCCCTGCAAAGGCATAAACCTGAAAAATGCATCTGGACGCGGATAACATCTGATAATATCTGATAACGTCAGGAGAAACCTACGGTCAATACTTGAAAGAGAACTCACCTGCAAGGTGAAAAGCCTTTCAGAAGTATTTGCCTTTTCAGGTTTTATCCGCATTTTCCGTGTCCCAACCGCCGTTTTTAGGATTAAAGACCTCCGTAATCATATGGATACGCCTGTACAGGCCGGCTCTCTGTGGTAGTGTAATAATACTCACCAGAATGAGCGCAAATGCTCACTCGCCCATATTTCGTTGACGTATTCCTTCATAACCAGTTGTAATCATGTGCAAATTAATACCAATTTTCAGGCAGATTTTTTGCATTAATTGAAAAAGCCTGTAGTGCATCATTACGGTAACGGAAGATAACAAGTGTTTATTAATCGTAAATTCATTTTATATATCATCCTGTTGTCGCTTATTCATGTATGTCTCGCCGGAACATCCGGTGCATACTATGTGAACGGCGTCGTTGACTTCAGCTACTCTGCCTATTCATCGAAGATCGGTGATACCAGAACTTCCTCCAGCTCATGGACGGAACATTATGGCCTCGGCGCCGGCGGCTTCATCTACGATGCGAGGCTCCTGCGATGGCACGCCACGGTGGACTATTCCTCTCGGCATTCTCAGGACACCTCTGATTCCGATGTGCTGTCCTACAGCATCAACACCAGCTTCTTTCCCGGCAGGGTTGTCTCCTGGGACCTTTTCGGATCGAAGGGGGTCACCAGCGTTGACAGCGCGAACAACATCGCCGGATATGATGTGGTGAGCACGACCTACGGCGCGGCCCTCTCGCTTCGTCTTTCCTCCCTGCGGGGCCGTCTCACCAACAACAATAACAACAATAATTACACCAACAATAATAATAATCTGCGCAGTTATTATCCCCCCCTGCCGGACATCTTCCTGAGCACGACGCATCAGGAAGCGGAGTCCCGGAACCCTTCATTCCCTCTGCAGGAGACCCGCGACAACCACTCCGCCGGGATCAGGTACCGGTTGGGGTCCCGCTTCGACCTTGATGCCAATGCAACGCTTGAGACCTTCGAGAACGAGCTGAACGGATCGGGATATGAGACCTCCTCGCTGCGTATCGTCTCGACCGGCAGGGTCTCGAAGAACGGCGAGCTCAAGCTGACCGGTGATATGAACGAGCGGGAGACCCGCGGGCTGCCCGGCTTCGAGTATCCGACGATACGCAGGACGGGTTATTCGGCCCAGCTTGACTTCAAGCCCGAGGGGCGGCTGGCTCATATGTACCGGTATGACTTTTCGCGCCAGATCTCGGGCGCCTCCGAATACCTCAGCCAGAGCGGGGCGGCAGAAGTGAAATACGCCTACCTCGCCGAGCTCAGTTTCCGGGGCGGTATTGCATACTCCGAGTCGGAATCCATCCGCGAGGCATCCGGTCCGGTCAGCGCTGCCCGCACGACCATGTCCGATGGGAAGTTCTATATCGGCGCAATGTACCGGAAGGTGTACAGCCCGGAGTTCCTCGATCCGTTCACCTTCAGCACCGGGTACGACCTGGCCTCAGGGTATTCCAGCACCAAGGACGAGCTATCGGGAGAGGAAGGCAAGGGACGCTATTACCAGAACAACGTTGATCTCGGGCTCCGGAGCACCGGCTGGAAATACGAGCTGGTCAGCCTGGAATATGCGTTCGTCAGCAAGCGAGATCATTCACCCCTGAATCATGACCACCGTTCCGAGCGGTTCAATCTCGGGCTCTCCACCCGTCGGTTGCCGCGGACGGTCGTCAGCGCGAACGGCGCCTATCATTCGCAGCGAAGCAGCTCGGGCAGCTACACCGGCGTCTTCCTGAACACGCCCTCCGATACGCTGCAGAACACCAGGAGCCTGCAGTACAATGCATCGATCGACCATGCGCTTCGGAACTATCTGAGCCTGAATGCCGGGACCAGCCGCGGCAGGACGACATCGAAGACCGATTATTCGCTTGCCAACATCACAAGCGATCTGGAGGTGATCGATGTCGTCGTGTATGCAGGATTGACGTTCAATTACCACTTTACCCGCAATCTTTCCTTCCGCACCTTTGTCCGCGAGGAGATCCGCAAGCGGGAGCCCGGGGATGCCAATGATACCACGGCCTATATCGCGAGCTCCGCATTGAACTACCGGATCCGGAAGATCATCCTGAACGCGGAGCACCGCTGGCGGGAGGATATCTACCAGTACCAGCCCCGGACCGAACAACAGTATTTCTTCGTCAAAGCGTCCCGCCCCTTCTAGCAGGTCACTGAAGTCTTTTGACTGTCTTTGCGAGCGAAGCGAAGCAAACTCGTAGTTGAAATTTTCAAGCAGATACGAGATTGCTGCGTCGCGAAATCGCTCCTCGCAATGACAATCCGGAACTTTTTCAGCAAACCGCTGGTCCGCCGAACCGACCGAAACGCATATCGATCTCTCTCGGCTCGTCAGCAGCCCCGGCTCGCTTCGATCGATCCAACATCCGACATCATCTGCATCCGATCGGACAGGCCGCGCCCGTGGGAGCGGTCTGCCTCCATCTCGGAGGCAGCGAAGCACATACGCTGACGACCATCATGCTGATGCTTCCTGCGGGGTGTTGAGCTGCGATGACAGGTCCGTTGATGAGGGCGACGGCCGGCGGCACTGCCGGCGTGGGATGGTCACGGACCGGGGGTCCGGCCGGCCTGACCGATGAGGGGGAAGGGCCGACGCGGCCGCGTCAATGGCTGACGCGGTTCCTGCCGGCCCGCTTTGCCGCATAGAGCGCCGCATCAGCGCGCTTCGTGAGGGCATCAGGGCCGATATCCTCGTCTGGATCGGCGGCCGCCGCGCCGAGGCTGACCGTGACCGCGGCGCCGGGATGGTCCTGCTTCACGCTGAAGGGGTGCGCTTCCACTGCGCTCCGGATGCGTTCGGCGATCATGAGCGTCGTCGGCAGACCCTCCTCGGGCAGGATGACGGCGAACTCCTCCCCTCCGTAGCGGCAGCAGGCGTCGATGGTCCCATGACGGCACTGCCTCCGGATGCAGTCCGCGAGCTCCCGGAGGACCCGGTCGCCCTCCTGGTGGCCGAAGGCGTCGTTGAACCGCTTGAAGTGGTCGATATCGAGCAGGATGAGGCCGAGCGGCTTGCGGGTGCGGGAGCGCCGGTTCAACTCCTGCAGCAGGACCTCATCGAAGACCCGGCGGTTGAGCAGTCCCGTAAGGCCGTCGATGCGGGAGAGCAGTTCCGCCTTCCGGAAGAGGCGGCACTTCTCGATGCCCGCGGACAGCTGCTGGCTCGTGAGCGCCAGGAAGTCCATCTCCTCGACGCCGAGCGCCTGCGGCCGGCCGGAGTCCATCCCCAGGACCCCGACCGTCTCGCCGTCCGGCGACTTGAGGCTGATCCCGATATAGGATCCGCTCCGGAGACCGTCGCCGGGATGGTGCAGGAATCCGTAGGACGACGGCACGGCGGCGATGTCATGGAGATGCAGGTGCTCTCCCTGCTGGACGATCCTGCCCGGCAGGCCCTCGCCGATGGGGATCGTGAGGTCCGGCGGCAGGGCCAGGCCCAGCGCGTAGACAGGCAACAGGCGGCCGCGGTCCTCGTCCAAGAGATAGAAGGCGGCCCGGTCGAAGGGGACTGCCTTGCGGAGCACGGCGACCACGTCGGCGATCATGGAAGGAAGATCATTGGTCGAGGCGATGGTCTTCGAGATGTTGTAGAAGGCGTAGAGCTGGTCGTTCAGCCGCTCCAGCATCTCTCCGAGCGACTGGTTCTCGGCCTGCGCCTGATCGAGCTCAGCCCGGATCCGGTCCTTGAGCGACGGCTGGTCCTTGTCGGTCATGGAGCGCTCCCGTGGAATGCCGTGCGGACGGCGAGAGAGGATAGGGATGCAGAGGGTCGCCCGTCGCCTCGATGCAGACCGAGCGAGCGCACGAGCCTGTGCATGCAGGTCCTACCGGACCGAGCGCGGCGGCGCCGGGCTGATAGGGATGGGCTGCTGCGTCTCCGGAGGCGCGGTAGTCGCCGGAGCGGTCGCCGCGGCTGCTGAGGCCGGTTTCGCCTGCTGCGGCGGGGCAGCAGAAGCAGGCGAAACCATGGCCGGGCTGCTGATGATGATGACCGTGCGGTCCCCCTTCACCTGAAAGCCCCGCTCCGGAAGCTTCGGGGCATACGAAGCGGCCACCAGGACCTCCTCGGGAACGCCGTTCTTGGCCAGGGCCTTCACCAGCTCATGGGACCTGCTGCCGGCCAGGCTCCGGCCGTCGCGCGCCGGGACCCGTTTCCTGCCCCGGCCCTGGGCCGGGACCGACTGCGCCGTGTTCCCGACGATGATCTCCCTGTCCTTGAGGTCCTTCAGCAGGCCGGCGAGGTTCGTCTGCGCCGGCTGGCTGCCTGCCGCGAAGGTCACGGACCGGGGCGTGTAGAGCACGTTCTCCGCGATGTTCACCACGATCCTGCCTCCTGCCACGACGACCTCGGCCTTTCCCGCGGAGATCTCCTGCGCCAGGCCCTTCCGGAGCGATTCAGCGACCGGCCCGGTCCAGCCCGACTCCTGCCGCTCCCGGTCCTGGAACCGCTTCAGCTCCTTCCGGGCCTTCTCGAACTCCGGCTGCCCGGCCGTCAGCACCGCCAGCTCGTCGGCCATGGGCTGATGGATGAAGAGGAAGAAGTAGGCGCCTCCCGCCAAAGCGACGACCAGGAGCAGGAGCACGATATAGGTCACGACCTTCATGGGACCTCCTTGCCTCTGCCGCGGTGGGGACGCCGCGGGCGGGCGAAGAATATTTCCGGCTGTGCAGCCGTCCGGTCAGCGAAGCGCCTTCACCGCCGCCTCGATCCGGTCCAGGCCCTTGGTGATGCTCTCCATCGAGGTGGCGTAGGAGAGCCGGATATGGGCGTCGGCGCCGAAGGAATCCCCGGCGACCAGGGCGACCTCGGCCTCCTCGAGCAGATAGGCGGCAAGGTCGTTGGAGTCGGCGATGGTCCTGCCGGCCGCGGAGCGGCCGTAGAGCCGGGCGACGTTCGGGAAGGCGTAGAAGGCGCCGACCGGCATGAGGCAGGAGACGCCGGGAAGGGCGTTCAGCCGCTCGACCATGTATCTCCTGCGCTTGTCGAACTCCGCGTGCATGACGGCCAGGAAATCCTGGGAGCCGTTAAGCGCCTCGACCGCAGCCTTCTGGGAGATGGAGGCGGGATTCGAGGTGCTCTGGCTCTGGATATTGGCCATGGCGGTGATGACGTCCTTGGGCCCCGCGGCAAAGCCGATGCGCCAGCCGGTCATGGCGTGGGACTTGGAGACGCCGTTCACCACGATGGTGAGGTCCTTGATCTCCCGGCCGAGGGACGCGATGCTGATATGCCGGAACCCGTCATAGACGAGCTTCTCGTAGATCTCGTCCGAAATGACATAGATGCGGTGCTTCACCGCCACCGCCGCTACCTCCTCCAGCGTCCGGCGGTCGTAGGCGAGCCCGGTGGGGTTGGAGGGGCTGTTCAGGATGATGGCCTTGGTCCGCGGGGTCACGGCCTTCTCGAGCATGGCCGCGGTGATGCGGAAGCCTTCGTCCTCCCGGGTCTCCACGATGACCGGCGCCGCGTCGTTCAGGATCGCCTGGTCGGGATAGGAGACCCAGTAGGGCGCCGGGATGATCACCTCGTCGCCGGCGTCGAAGACCGCTTCGGCGATGTTGTAGAGGCTGTGCTTCGCCCCGCAGGAGACGAGCACCTGGGGCTTCTCGTAGGCAAGGCCGTTGTCCTTCCGGAACTTCTCGATCACCGCTTCCTTCAGCTCGTCGGCGCCGCCGGCAGGGGTGTACTTGGTGAAGCCCGCCTGGATGGCCCTGATCCCCGCCTGCTTCACATGCTCCGGCGTATCGAAGTCCGGCTCGCCCACGCCGAAGTCGATCACATCGATGCCCTGGGACCGCATCGCCCGCGCCCTGGCCGCCATGGCCAGGGTGGGCGAGGGTTTGATGGCCGTAGCCCGTTTTGCCAGTCCGATCGCCATTGAGTGAGTACCTGAACCTTTCCTGCTGCCGGGATGATCGAAATTCTTCCGTATTTATCATAGCAACCGGGCAAAGTCAAATGATTTCGTCACGATGCCTCTCCGTTTCCGCGCTTCGGCGGCATGCGGGGCGCGATGCTTGCAACCCCGGGGCCGGAGTGGTATAGTGGCGGCGAGTTCGGGGGGAGAGCATGGACCTGCACCATCTGCTGGGATATCCGCTCGTTGCCGTCGCCTGCCTGGAGGTCCTGCTGGGGACCATGCTGCTTCGCCAGAACCGGAGGCACAGCCGCGTCAACCGGGCCGTGGCGGTCTTCTCCTATGTCTCCGCGGCATTCTCGCTCAGCACGGCGCTCATGTACCTGCGGGCGGCCGCGGGGCTGGACCACATTCCCTTCGCCCGGCTGAGCTGGATCGGATGGTTCAGCATCCCTGCCGCGCTCCAGTTCGTCTTCTATCTCCGCAGCGAGACGAGCGGCGCCGCCCGCATCATCGGCTGGTCCCTCTATCCCTTCTGGGCGGTGATGCTCGCGCTCAGCCTCTTCACGGACCTCATCGTCACCGACCGCTACGTGCTCATTCCCTTCGAGAACCATCCCGGCCCGGTGGAGAACCCGGCGCGGCTCATCGGGGGCGTGCTCATCCTCTGGCTGATCATCGAGATCTTCCGTCTGCGGAGGAAGGTGACCGGCATCAAACGGGCGCAGCTCAACTATTTCTTCTATGGCACGCTGATCTTCGCCACCTGCGGGTCCCTTGCCGCCGGCTTCCTCCAGCTCCTCGGCGGGTTCGGGTTCGAGCCGGGGCTCACGGCCTACTTCAGCTTTCCCTGGGTCGTGCTGACCTTCTATGCCATCACCCGCTACCGGCTCTTCGACATTCGGATCGTCGTCTCGAACCTCCTGGCCGTCGGCCTGCTCTTCGCCCTCTTCGCCGCGACCCAGGCCGGCCTCTTCCATCTGCTGCAGCCGCTGGCAGGCAGCACGGCCGCACTCATGCTGTCGCTCTCCGTTGCGGTCCTGGCCTTCTTCGGCACGCCGGTGAGCGCCCGGCTGCGCGGCCTCGTGCGCCGGACGGTGCTGCGGGACAAGTACCACTACCAGGAGGTCCTGCGGGAATCGGTCAAGGCCGTAGTGACGATCCTGGACTTCAATGAGCTCATGGCGTACCTGGTCGATGCCGCCCGGAGGGGCCTGCTGGCCGGCAGCGCGGCGCTCTACCTGAAGGATACGGACGGCCGGTTCACGATGCGGTACGGTCTGGGCGGCGCGGTCGCGCAGGACCGCGAGCCGGCGCTGAACGAGGAGATCGTGGACCTGGTCCGGCAGTCCGGCAGCGCGGTGGTGCGCGAGGAGCTCGAGCGGATCCTTCCGGAGAAGGCGTTCGGCCATCTGAACCGCGCGCTCCAGGCCGTCGACGCCGAGCTCATCATCCCTCTCAGCAGCAAGGGACGGCTCGACGGCATCCTGACCGTGGGAGGCAAGGGGAGCGGCGAGCCGTTCGTTCAAAGCGACATCGACCTTCTGGACGCGCTGGCCGGCCATGCCGCAATCGCGATCGAGAACGCACGCCTCTACGAGGAGGCGCGCCGCGCCCGCGATTCGCTCCAGGAGAGCGAGGCGCGGCTGTCCAGCATGGTGGAGCATTCGATCCGGAAATACCTCTCCCAGTGATCGCCGGGGTCCCCGTCCGCGGCGGGTCCGGCAACTGCCGGCACGCAGGACGAACGAGAACCGCAGCATGAGCGCATCCCCAGCATCCCCGCGGCGGGGACTTTCGCGGAACGTGGTCGTTCTGGGCGCGGTCAGCCTTCTGAACGACGCGTCCTCGGAGATGAT
>CAZTXN010000113.1:0-8559 GCA_964617655.1 uncultured Nitrospiraceae bacterium
GAGCAGGTGGTGGTCGAAGAGCGGGACATCCGGGAGGAGGAGTTCGAGCGCGTCCCGATCATGCTCAAGAATCCGGCGTACTTCAAGCCCTTTGAGGTGCTCACGAGCCTGTTGCCGCTGCCGACCTATACCTCCTATGACCCCACGACCTTTATCGGCATTTTTTTCCCGATTTTTTTCGGCATCATCCTGGGGGACGCAGGCTATGGTCTGGTTCTGGCCGCGCTGGCGCTCTTCCTGATGAAGAAACTGAAGCGGAACGCCCTGGCCCGCGACGGCGGAAAGATCCTGCTCATTTCTTCGGGGTATGTCATCTTTTTCGGCGTGCTTTTCGGCGAGTTTTTCGGCGATCTTCCGGAGCGGCTCTTCCATCTCGAGCCGCTCTGCATCGAACGGCGGACCGCCATCGTGCCCATGCTGATCTTCGCCCTTGCCCTGGGCGCGGCGCACGTTCTCTTGGGCCTGGCGCTGGGCGCCTTCAACGCCTTCAAACATCATGTGCGGCGGGAAGGCCTGTACAAGCTCCTGAGCATCGTGGTCATCCTCGGCCTGGCCGCGGTCATCTCCTCGCTCTTTGGGTATTTCCCGGCGATCCTGACGCGGCCGATCATCCTGGCCATCCTGTTCCTGTCGCCCATTCTGTTCTTTGCCGGAGGCGTGTTGGCCCCGCTCGAACTCCTCAAGAGCATCGGGAACATCATCTCCTATGTCCGGATCACGGCCATCGGACTGACCTCGGTGCTGCTGGCCTTTGTGGCGAACCGCCTGGGCGGGCTGACGGGCGATATTGTGACCGGCATTATGGCGGCGGGGCTCATCCACATCCTGAATATCATCCTGGGCGTTTTCTCTCCCACGATTCACTCGCTCAGGCTGCACTATGTCGAATTTTTCAGCAAGTTCATCGAACACGGCGGCAGGAGGTTCGAGCCGCTGAAGCGGTGAAGGCGGGAATGCGGAAAAGCGGGAATGTGGGGATGCGTGGATGCGAGAGTGCGGAAAAGCGGGAAAGCGTAAATGTGGGTATGCGTAACGGTAAATGAGTAAAGGAGGAGCCGTCATGAATCTCGAAAACGTCCTTATTGCCTTCTGCGCGGCGCTGGCCATCGGCATTCCGGCCATCGCCACCGCCTGGGCGCAGTCCAAGATCGGGGCCGCGGGCGCGGGGACCCTGGCCGAGAAGCCGGAACTGACCGGCACCATCATCATCCTGGTCGCCATACCGGAGACCATGGTCATCCTGGGCTTTGTGGTGGCCACCATGATCCTCTTTACGGTGAAGTAGCATGGGATGCCGGGAACTGATTGCGTCGCTCCGGGCGGCGCGGGATGAGAAGATCATCGCGATCTGGGACACTGCCGAGGCGGCTGCGGATGAGGCGCGCGCCGAATCGCGCGGCGAGATGGAGGAAAGCAGGACTCGCCTTCAGGAGGAGCACAAGGCGGCGGCCGAGATCAGAGCCGCGACGGTCCTGGCCCAGGCATCCAAGGAGGCCCGGGACATCCGGATCGCCGCGGAGCGGCGTCTGGCAGCGCGTCTCGCCGCTCTGGCCAAGGCATCGCTCCCGAGCCTCCGGAACGAAGGATATGAGGACGCATTTCGTTCGCTCCGCGGGGAGCTTCCCCGCCTTGTCTGGCGAACGGTGAAGGTGAACCCGCAGGACCAGGAGCTGGCCCGGAACCTCTTCCCCGATGGGTCGATCGTCACTGATGAGGCGATCTCCGGAGGTCTGGTTGCATCCACGGAGGGGGAACGCATTACGGTCGTGAACTCCCTGGATGCGCGCCTGGAGCGGGCATGGGACGAACTGCTTCCTCATCTGTTGGCCGCTGTGTATGAAAAAACAGAACGGGAAAAGACTGCTGGCGCAGCCTGAAGACCGCGGCTATCCCTCGGATTTCTTGATCTCGCGGGTGCGGGGCAGGAGAGCGCGCCTCATCAGGAACTGGAAGCAACTCGCCCTGGAGGCAATGGAACCCGGACGAATGCCCGGCGCGGCGGTCGGGGGCCGGGTGAGGGGGCTCTCGCCTGATGACAGCTGGAAAGGCCTGCTCAGGGAATATCGATGGATATATGCACGCATGGACAGCGAAGCGAGGCGCAGGTTCGCGCCGTTCTTTCTCTATGCGGAGCTCCGGACCATTACGGTGGCGCTCCGGCAGGGGGGAGGCGCCGGCCGCGAAGAGTCCGGTGGATTGCTCGCGGAAAGCCTGCTTGCCGATGATATCAAGGCTGCGCTGCTCCGGAGGGACGAGGTGATGAGCCGCGTGCAGGTTATCGAAAATGCTTTTCGCGCCCTCTCACCCGAATTTGCGGGCCTGACCGATGTGTTGAAGGAACACGGCCTTCGGGGCGTCGAGCAGAAGATGGCGCAGGCCTATCTGGCCTGGGCCTCCGGCGCGGGTATCGATCCGGTCATCCGGTCCTTCTTTCGGAAGGTCATCGATGCGCGGAACCTGCTCAGCCTCTTCAAGGAGATCCGGTTCGATATGAAAATACGGCCCCGCTATCTGGGCGGCGGGAACATTGCCGAGGAGGAGTACGATGCCGTCGCCGACGCAGGCGATATGAACGCAGTCCTGGCGCTGATCAGGAAAAAGCTGGGGATATCGATCGACGTCCCGGACATCACCAAGGTCGAGCGGGCATTGTACCAGGGAATCACCCGCCGCCTGAAGAGCGAGGCGCGCGACCTGCTCGGCGCCGGCGTGATCCTTGATTATCTCTGGCGCTGCTCCATCGAGGCCATGAACCTGAGCGTGCTGGCGCACACGAAGAACATCGAACGGCAAGTGGCGGCAGAGGAGTTGGTGCAATAAACGATGAAGAAAATCCTTTTTCTTACACCGCCTGACGCAAAGTACGGCTTCAGTTTGACCGGGCTTTCCCAGCAGCAGGCGGAGATCAACGAGGCGGAAGCCGCGCTTCTGGAAGTCTTTTCGAAAACGGAGATCGGCCTGGTCGTGGTCGACGAGCGGATGATAGCGGGCATTCCCGAGGAGCGGCTGCGCGAACTGGAGGGCAACTGGCACGGCGTGCTCCTTGCGCTCCCGTCGCCGGAAGTTGCGCCGCCGGAGGCTGAGGATTACGCCGCCCGCTTGATCCGAAGGGCCATCGGGTATCACGTGAGGCTTTCCCTATGACCGTCACCGGCAAGATACTGAATATTTCAGGGCCCACGGTGAGCGTGGACTGCAGAGGGTTGAAGCTCTATGAGCGCGTCTTTGTGGGCCATGGGCTGTTGACCGGCGAGGTGGTGCGGATCGAGAAAGAGCTGGCCGTGGTCCAGGTTTATGAAGACACGCGCGGCCTCGGCGTGGGAGAACCGGTCAAGGGCGTGGGCAGGCCGCTGACCGTGCGGCTCGGCCCGGGGCTCATGGGGGGCATGTTCGACGGCCTCCAGCGGCCGCTGGAGCAGATCAGGAAAGAGATGGGGCCTTTTATCCGCGCCTGGAAGGAGATGTACGCGCTCGATTACATGAAGCGCTGGCAGTTTACCCCCCAGGCCAGGAAAGGAGATGCGATCTCCTACGGCTCGGTTCTCGGCTTTATACAAGAAGGCTTT
Organism: uncultured Nitrospiraceae bacterium; assembly: GCA_964617655.1. Classification (GTDB taxonomy): domain Bacteria; phylum Nitrospirota; class UBA9217; order UBA9217; family UBA9217; genus JAKAHZ01. The sequence goes on from CAZTXN010000113.1 coordinate 3,567, forward strand.
TTCAAACATATCATCATGTGCGGATCCGACGAGGGGGGAATCGTAGACTGCATTAGGGAAGGCGATGTGAGCCTCGATGAGCCCTTCGGCGACTATGAAAGCGGGATCGAGATCCCCGGCTGCCATGAATGGCCCGTGCGCATAGCCAGGCCCTATCGGAAAAAATTCGCGCCAATCGAGCCGCTCGTGACGGGCCAGCGCAGCATCGATTTTCTCTTCCCGATCGCCCGGGGCGGCGTGGCCATCATCCCCGGAGGTTTCGGCACGGGCAAGACCATTCTGGAGCAGTCCGTCGCCAAGTTCGCCGACGTGGACATCGTGGTGTATGTGGGATGCGGCGAGCGGGGCAACGAGATGGCGGACCTGATCGCCGAGTTCGAGGAGCAAGAGGACCCCTGGAACAAGCAAAAGCTGCGGGAACGCACCATCCTGGTCGTGAACACCTCGAACATGCCCGTGGCCGCCCGCGAGGCGTCCATTTACACCGCCGTGACCATGGCGGAGTACTACCGCGACATGGGCTACCATGTGCTGTTCCTTGCCGACAGCCTCTCGCGCTGGGCCGAGGCCCTGCGCGAGATCTCCACCTCCCTCGAGGAGATGCCGGGCGAGGAGGGCTATCCCACCTACCTTGCGTCGCGCCTCTCCGCGTTCATGGAGCGCGCGGGCGTGGTCGAGACGCTCTCGGGCAGGACCGGATCGCTCAGCATGCTCCTCTCGGTCTCGCCGCCCGGCGGCGACTTCACCGAGCCCGTGACCCAGGCCTGCCTTCGGACCACGGGCGCCTTCTTCATGCTCGACACATCGCTCGCGCACCGGCGGCACTACCCGGCCATCAACTGGTTCCAGAGCTACTCGCTCTACGGCAGGGACCTCTCGGCGCATTGCTGCCGCACCGTTGCGCCGGACTGGGAGGATGTGCGGCAGCGCTGCAGGAGCCTGCTGCAGCAGGAGGAGAGCCTGCGCGAGGTGGCCGAGATCGTCGGCGCCGAGGGACTGCAGGATACCGACCGACTGGTGATGCATGCCGCGGAACGGGTCCGGAACGAGTTCCTGGCCCAGAACGCCTACAGCGAGGAGGACGCCTTCTCGCCGCCCGGGCGGACCCTTGCGCTCGTGAAGGGCATCCTGGAGCTTCATGACCGGGCGCTGGAGCGGCTGCAGCAGGGGATGAAGCTCGAAGAGGCATTGAAGGAGTCAGGAGCCAGAAGTCAGGAGTCAGGAGAGAAACAAGAACGATAAGCAGTTCTTCTGGGTCCTGGCTCCTGGATTCTGAATACAGGGGCATCATGCGTCTCTCTGAACATACCTACCGGACCATCTCGACCATCGCCGGGCCGCTGCTCTTCGTGGAGCAGGTGCAGGCCGCCCGGATCGGGGAGGTGGTGCGCGTCGCGCTGCCCGACGGCGGGACCACGGACGCCGAGGTCCTCGAGATCGACGGGACCACGGTCCTGGTGGAGGTCTACGGCTCCACGCAGGGCCTGGACATCGAGCGCACCACGGTCTCCTTCACGGACTCGGTCAAGAAGGTGCCGCTCTCGGAGGCGATCATCGGCCGGGTCTTCAACGGGTCCTTCCAGCCCCTGGACGGCGCGCCGCTCTTCATCCCCGAGCGGCTGATGCCGCTCACCGGCGCGCCGATCAATCCTGCGGCCCGCGCCCGGCCCGAGGACCTGATCGAGACCGGCATCACGGCCATCGACGGCCTGAACACGCTGGTGCGCGGCCAGAAGCTGCCGGTCTTCTCCTGCGCCGGCCTGCCGTCCAAGGAGGTCGTGGCCGGCATCCTGCGGAACGCGCGGCTGGCCCGGTCCGCTGCCGGGCGGGAGGGGGGCGGGTTCGTCGTCGTTTTCGCCGCCCTGGGGCTCACCTTCCATGAGTATTCCTTCTACCGTTCGGTACTGGAGGGGATGCGGACCGGCTTCGTAGCCTTCGTGAACCGTGCGGACGAGCCGGTCATGGAGCGGCTGCTGGCGCCGCGCTTCGCCCTGACCGCGGCGGAGTACCTGGCCTTCGAGCGCCACCGCGACGTGCTCGTGGTCATCACGGACATGACGAACTACTGCGACGCCCTGCGCGAGATCTCGACGGCGCGCGAGGAGCTGCCCGGCCGGCGCGGGTATCCGGGGTATATGTACTCCGACCTGGCCTCCCTCTACGAGCGGGCGGGCCGCGTCAGGGACGTCGAGGGTTCCGTCACCATGCTGCCGGTGGTGACCATGCCCGAGGACGACATCACCCATCCCATCCCGGACCTGACGGGCTACATCACCGAGGGCCAGATCGTGCTCTCCCGCGACCTGCACCAGAAGGGCGTCTTTCCGCCCATCGACGTGCTCCCCAGCCTCTCGCGGCTGATGCAGAAGGGCATCGGCGAGGGCCGGACGCGGAAGGACCACCGTTCCGTGGCCAACCATCTCTACAAGTATTACGCCAAGGGCAGGGACCTGCGGCGGCTCGAGGCGATCGTGGGGCGGGACGGGATGACCAAGGCCGATGTGCTGATGCTCGACTTCGCAGACGCGTTCGAGCGGGAGCTGATCGGCCAGGGCGAGGCCCGGCGGACGGTCGCGGAGAGCCTCGACGCCGGCCTGGAGCTGATGCGGAAGTTCGGACTGGAGGCGGCGTAGCACAAGCCGGTCGCTAGAACCTGTCTCATTATTGGTTTTTTGTCCTCATCCCTCTTTTGCCGTCATTCCCGTGCAAACGGGAATCCAGTATTTCGGTCTGTTCTGGATACCCGCCCCCCGTTTTCACGGGGCAAGTTTATCCTCGCGGAAGCGGGGACGGGCATGACGGATTAGTGCAGAACAGGCGATAGTGAGACAGGTTCTGGTATTCGATATTGGTGCTTGGGAATTGTTTCGGATCTGGTGCTTGCTGTTTGGTGCTTGCAGCCGGATCCTTGGTGCTCGAGGTCGTCCCATGCTCATCCATCCCACACGGACCAACCTGCTGCTGCTGAAGGAGAAGCGGAGGTCCGTGGTCAACAGCATCGGCATCCTGAAGGCGCGGAAACAGGCGCTGATCAGGGAGTTCCTGTCCGCGACCACGCCGTTCCTGCGGTCCCGGGAGGAGATCAGGAAGTCCTATGGTCGGGCCATCCGCGAGCTTGCCATCTCCCTGGGACGCGAAGGCACGCAGATGGTGGGCTCCGTCGCCGCGGCGGCGGCGCGGGACTTCGGGGTCGATGTCCGGGAGCAGAGCATCTGGGGTCTCAAGTACAAGAACCTGTCCTACCACGAGACGCCGGTGCGGCGGCTGGAGGAGCGGGGATATGACGAGCGGGGGACGACTCCCCATCTCGAGGAGAGCATCACCCTGTTCGAGAAACTGCTCGAGAGCATGCTCCAGATCGCGGAGTACGAGTGCAAGCTGAAGCGGCTGGGCGAGGAAATCGTGCGGACCTCCCGGAGGATCAAGGTGCTGGAGGAGATGGTGCTGCCCGGCCTGAAGCTCCGGATACGGGCCATCAGCCAGTACCTGAGCGAGCGCGAGCGCGAGGCCTTCTACCGGCTGAAGCGGGTGAAAGGAATGCTGGAGAGGAAGACGGAGGGGCAGAGGGCCGGAAGTCGGGAGGGTGGGATGATGGGAAGGTAGGATGGTGGGAAGATGGGAGGGTTCGAAGATGGGAGGTTAGGAAGGAGGGAAGGTGTGAATTGAATTGCTCTGGATTCCCGCCTTCGCGGGAATGACGTATCTGGCTTTCTTTACTGTCTTCTGACTCCCACCTCCCACCTACCACCTGCCATCTACCACTTGCTACTTCAGCTTCTCATTCACCAGTTTCCACCACGTGACCACCTTGCCCTTGCCGTGCTCTGCGGAGAACTTCTCCGCCTCGGCCTTCTCGCGGAAGGCGACGATGCCGTAGCCTGCCGGTGTCGCAACATCGGTCCCAAGGACAAAATAGGCCTTCTCCGCCGGGACCGCCTCGCCGGTGGTGAAATCATGGGCCACGGCGCCGCTGTCGAATGACATCTGGCGCGATGCGCACTCCGCGTTCCGGCTGATCACGGCGCAGGCGATGTCGGCATAGGACTGCTCGCCCAGGCCGGCGTCCTTCGGCAGGAAGACCGAGAACTTCCGGTTCTTATCCGTGATCGGCGCCTGGCCGCACTCGGCCGCCGCTGCCCTGCCTGTCGGCACAAGTACGGCAAGGAGCAGCAGGGTCAGGAAGAACGAATGGACTCTCATGGCAACCTCCGGAACGAGTAAGTTGCGTCATTAGTAACTATTCAGTAAATCTGAAACCAATGGGAATTAAACATGAGGAAAACCCTTTGATCCGCAGATTTCACAGATGTGCGCAGATTTTAAACACAAAAACGTACTCGCTTTAATCTGTGTAATCGGCGTAATCTGCGGATAATAAAATGACCTGAGTAGTTATTGTCATTATACGATTCCCGGTCCTTCCTGTCCAGGGCAGGGAGGACGGACGGATGCCAGGGCCGTACCAGGTCGCGGTGCAGCCTTGGCCTTCGTCCGGGCCGGGGACCACGTGGTGATGATGGATGAGCTGTATGGCGGCACCCATGCCCTGGCCACGGATGAGCTTCCGCGGCTCGGCATCGGCTGCACCTTCGCGGCCACGGACGCCGAATCCGTCTGCGGCGCCGTGCGGGAGAACACGAGGATCATCGTCCTCGAGTCGCCCACCAATCCGCTCCTCTCGGTGATCGATGTCCGGAAGGTCGCGGCCTTTGCCCGGGAGCGGGGCGTGCTGACCGTCATCGATAATACCTTCGCCACGCCGCTCTATCAGAACCCGGTGGCGCTCGGCATCGATATCGTGGTCCATAGCGGGACGAAGTACCTGGGAGGCCACAGCGACATCTGCTGCGGCATCGCGGTCAGCGGCCGGGAGCAGGCGGAGCGCATCCGCAGCCTGGCGCGGAACCTGGGCGGCAAGGCCCGGCCGCCGGTTAATATGGGGTCATAGAGGACATTTTCATTTTCCTGTTGTAAATTAGTATGTTCTGGTATA
>CAZTXN010000114.1:0-8384 GCA_964617655.1 uncultured Nitrospiraceae bacterium
TCTGCGCCAGGTGGCTCGGCACGTCCTCGTAGCCGTAGAACTCCATGGTGTACATCGCCCGGCCGCTGGTCAGCGAGTTGAGCGTCGGCGCGTAGGTCAGCATCTCGGACATGGGCACCAGCGCCTTGATGATCTGGCCGCCCGCCTGGGGCGTCACGCCCTGCACCTTGCCGCGCCGCGAGTTCAGGTCGCCGATGACCGCGCCCAGCGTGTCGTCGGGCGAGACCACCTCGACGTTCATCACCGGCTCGAGCAGCACCGGCTTCGCGGCCTCCAGCGCCTTCTTGAACCCCATGCTCGCGGCGATCTTGAAGGACATCTCGGAGGAGTCCACGGTGTGGTAGGACCCATCGACGACCGTCGCCCGGATGTCCACCAGCGGATAGCCCGCCAGGAACCCGTCATGCATGGCCTCGGCCACGCCCTTCTCCACGGCCGGGATGTACTGCCGCGGGATGACCCCGCCGACGATCTTGTCCACGAACTCGAACCCGCTTCCGCGCGGCAGCGGCTCGATCTCGAGCCATGCGTCCCCGTACTGGCCGTGGCCGCCGGTCTGCTTTTTGTACTTGCCCTGGGCGCGCGCCCGGGCGCGGATGGTCTCCTTGTAGGGGACCTTGGGCGTCTTCATCGAGACGTCCACGCCGAACTTGCGCTTCAGCTTCTCGATGGTCACCTCGATATGCACCTGGCCCATGCCGGACAGGACCATCTCCTTCGTCTGCTCGTCATGAACGAACCGCAGGGTCGGGTCTTCGTCCAGGATCTTGTGGACGCCGATGCTCACCTTGTCCTCGTCCCCCCGCGACTTCGGCTCAATGGCATAGGACATGACCGGATCGGCGAACTTGGCGAAGGGCAGCACGACCGGCGCGCTGTCGCTGCAGAGCGTATCGCCCGTCAGCGTCTCCTTCATCTTGGCGATGGCGCCGATCTCGCCCGGTCCGAGGGACTGCGCGGGAACCTGCTTCTTTCCCTGCAGGTAGAAGAGGGAGCCGACCTTCTCCTTCGCCTGCCGCGTCGAGTTGTAGACCGTGGAGTCCGGCTTCAGGACGCCGGAATAGACCCGCACGAGCGAGAGCTTCCCGGCGAAGGGATCGATGACCGTCTTGAAGACCTCCGCGGCCAGCGGCTCGTCGGCGTCCGGCTTCCGCACGACCTCCTCCCCGGTCCTGGGGTCCGTTCCCTTGATCTGGACGATCCCGGCGCGGTCCGCCGGCGACGGGAGGCAGAGCAGGACCGCGTCCAGGAGCTGCGCGATGCCGATGCCCCGGACGGGCGAGCCGCAGAGCACGGGCAGGAGCCCGCCCGCCAGCGTGCCCTGCTTCAGCCCCGCGATGAGCTCCTCATCGGTCAAGGCGCCCTTGTCCAGGTACTTCTCGAGCAGGGTGTCGTCGCTCTCGGCGATCGTCTCGACCAGCTTCTTGCGGTAGGCGTCGGCATCCTTCCGCTTGTCCGCGGGGATATCCTTCTCCTCGGACCTGCCGCTGCCGTCGTCGCTGAACGCCACGGCCTTCATGCGAACGAGGTCCACGAACCCGTTGAACGTGTCCTCCAGGCCGAGGGGGAGCTGCAGGACCACCGCGTTCTTGCAGAAGTACTTCTCCATGTCGCCGACGGCGCGGAAGAAGTCGGCGCGCTCCTTGTCGAGCTTGCTGACGAAGGCGATGCGGGGGATCTCGTAGTCGCAGGCGAACTTGTAGACCTTTTCGGTCTCGGCCTTCACGCCGGAGACGGCCGAGATGATCAGGATCGCCCCGTCGGCGGCCCGGAGGGTGCCGCGGGTCTCTTCGAGGAAGTTGATGTAGCCGGGGGTGTCGATGAGGTTGACGCGCACGCCCTTCCAGTCGGCGAATCCGACGGCGGCGGTGATCGTGATCTTCCGCGCGAGCTCCTCGGGCTCGTGCATGAAGACCGACGTTCCCGCATCGACGCTGCCGGCCGCGTCCACGGCGCCCGCCGCGGCAAGGATCGCGTCGGCAAGGGAGGTCTTGCCGGCCGCGCCGTGCGACAGGATGGCGACATTACGGACTTCCTTGACATCACCGTTCGACATACGCAACTCCTTTATTCGGGATTTTTTCCTGCAGAACGGCCGCGTTGTCAGGGGGCGTCGGGACGGGGCGCGTCACCAGATGTCCGATTTGTGCCTGCCTCCCTGCTTCAGCAGCACGTCGATGACCGCTTCGTTGAAGAAGTTCGTGTCCTGACGGAGCGACGGGTCCACCATGCTCTCGTAGTACTTCCTGCCCTCGGCCAGCTCATCGGCCAGGATGTCGAAGAGGTTGTCCTTCTCGATCCCCTCCTTCACCTTGGCCGGGTTGTACAGCAGGATATCGGACAGGATGGTCCTCGCGAGCCGTTTTGCCTCGTCCTGGGTCGTGATCGTTCTCATGGGGTATGCGTTCGCCGCGCCCGGCGCCTCAGTCGCCGAGGATCTCGACGATGACCGGCTTGTACTCACGGGTCCTTTCGACCTTTTTATTATAGCCGCGGATGAAGAAAAAGGAAATGACGAGACAGACGAGCCCGGCCAGGAAGGCCCAGAGGTCCGAGCCCTTCTCGCCCGCCGATGCCAGCGTCAGGTTCTTCGCGACGATCGCGGCCGCGATGAACGCGGTCACCGGGATCCCGTAGACGATGATCGCCGCCTTGAGATAGACCTGCGGCGCCAGCACCACCTTGACCCGCTGGCCTTTCTTCGCGTTCAGCGGGTTCGACGCCTCCATCAGCTTGTCGCCCTCCCGGGGATGGCAGGTATCGGAAGCCGCGCACTTCTCGCAGGCGCTCTTGGTGAGGATCGCGATCTTCGCGATGTCCCCCGTTGTCTCCATGACCATGCCTTCCTCTTCGATCATGACGGCGCCTCCTTCGGGAGCAGGGCCGGCCTGCTTCCGTCCTACGCTCTGCGGCGCTTGCCGTCCGTGCGCAGCAGTTTGTACTCGATGCTGTCCACCAGGGCCTGCCAGCTCGCCTCGATCACGTTCTCGGACACCCCGACCGTGCCCCATTTCCGCTTCCCGTCGCCCGATTCGATCAGCACGCGAACCCGCGCCGCCGTCCCCTCGGCCGCGGTCAGCACGCGCACCTTGTAGTCCAGCAGCCGCACGTTCTCCAGCCCCCGGCCCGGGAAGTACCGGGGCAGCACCTTGCGCAGCGCGATGTCGAGGGCGTTCACCGGGCCGTTGCCCCAGGCCGCCGTATGCTCGACGGTCCCGCCCACCTCCACGGTCACCGTTGCCTCGCTCATCGGATGGGGATCCGCCTTCCGCTTCTCGATCAGCACCCGGTAGTCGATCCGGTCGAACATGGAGAAGACCGACTCGTAGGTGTGGCGCGCGCGCAGCATCAGCAGCTCCAGGGACCCCTCGGCGCCCTCGAACTCGAACCCCTCGCTCTCGAGCTGCTTGATCCGCAGGAGGATCTCGGCGAGCTCAGGGCTGTCCGGGCGGATCAGGATGCCGAGCTCGGCTGCCTTCTGCAGGATGTTGCTCTTGCCCGCGAGGTCCGAGACCAGGACCCTCCTGCGGTTGCCGACCTGGTCCGGCACGATATGTTCGTAGCTGCGCGGCACCTTTGCCACGGCGTCCACATGCACGCCGCCCTTGTGGGCGAAGGCGCTGTCGCCCACATAGGCCTGCCACTTCCGGTGCGACAGGTTCGCGATCTCGTCAACGTAGCGCGAGAGCTCGCGGAGCTTCCGGAGCCCGGCCTCCGGCACGCAGTCGATCCCCATCTTGATCTTGAGCGCCGGGATGACGGCGCAGAGGTTGGCGTTCCCGCAGCGCTCGCCGTAGCCGTTCACCGTGCCGTGGACCTGCACCGCGCCCAACCGGACCGCCTCGAGCGAGTTGGCCACGGCGCACTCGGCGTCGTTGTGGGCGTGGATGCCGAAGGGCGTTCGCAGGCGCGGCTGCACATCCTTGATGATCGCCGCCACCTCGTGCGGCAGGGTGCCGCCGTTGGTGTCGCAGAGCACCAGGCAGGACGCGCCTGCGTCCTGCGCGGCCAGGAGCGTGCGCAGGGCGTACTCCGGGTTCGCCTTGTACCCGTCGAAGAAATGTTCCGCGTCGTAGACCACCTCGTCGACGCGACGGCCGAGAAAGGAGACCGAATCATGGATCATGCGCAGGTTCTCGTCCAGCGTAGTCCGGAGCGCTTTCAGCACATGGAGGTCCCAGGTCTTGCCGAAGATGGTGCAGACCGGGGCGCCCGAGGCGGCAAGGGCCCGAAGGCTCGGGTCCTCGGCGGCCTTGAGCTTCGCCCGGCGGGTGGCGCCGAAGGCCACGAGCTTCGCCCGGCGCAGGCCGGACCGCCGCATCTCCCGGAAGAACTCCACGTCCCGCGGATTGGATCCCGGCCAGCCGCCCTCGACGTAGTGGACCCCGAAGGCGTCGAGCTTCCGCGCCACGCGGACCTTGTCCTCAACGGAGAAGTTCAGGTCCTCGGCCTGCGCGCCGTCACGGAGGGTCGTGTCGTAGATCTGGACCACTTGTTTCATAGCGAGCGATCTTTCCTCTTTCAGCAATGCCCATTGCGGATTTCGGATTGCGGAATGCGGATTAAGAAACACGAGTAACGGAAAACCGTTATTCCGCAATCCGCAATCACCAATCTGCAATCAAGCGGCTTTCTCCAGCCCGAAGGCCTCGTGCAGCACCCGCACGGCCAGCTCGGTATACTTGGCCTCTATGACGCAGGAAATCTTGATCTCCGACGTGCTGATCATCAGGATGTTGATGCCCTCCTGGGCCAGGGAGGTGAACATCTGGGCCGCGACCCCCGAGTGGGAGCGCATGCCCGCGCCGACGATCGATATCTTGGCGATCTCCTCCTTGAGGTCCACGCTCTTGGCGCCGATCTCGGCAACGACCTTCTTCATGAGCTCCATGATCTTCTTCCCGTCGGTCTTCGGCACGGTGAAGGACATGTCCGTCAGCCCGCCCTCCCCGATGTTCTGGATGATCATGTCCACCACGATGTTCGCCTCGGAGATCGCGGTGAAGATCCTGGCCGCGACGCCCGGCCTGTCCGGCACGCCCTGGACGGTCACCTTCACCTGGTTCTTGTCGTACGCCACGCCGGACACGACCACCTTCTCCATCTCTGCATCCTCCTTGGTCACCAGGGTGCCGGGATTGTCGTTGAAGCTCGAGAGCACCCGCACGGGAACGTTGTACTTCTTCGCGAACTCCACGGAGCGCGTCTGGAGCACCTTGGCGCCGAGGCTCGCCAGCTCGAGCATCTCGTCGTAGGAGATCCGGTCCAGCTTGCGCGCCTGCGGCACCATGTTCGGGTCCGTGGTGTAGACGCCGTCCACGTCCGTGTAGATGTCGCAGAAGTCGGCCTGGAGCGCCGCCGCCACGGCCACGGCGGTGAGGTCCGAGCCCCCGCGGCCGAGCGTGCTGACGTCGTCCTGCTCCGTGATGCCCTGGAAGCCGGCCACCACGGCGATCTTCCCCTCCTTGACCGCCTGCCGCACCCGCTCCCCGGAGATCTTCTCGATGCGGGCCTTGGTATGCACGCTGTCCGAGACGATGCCCGCCTGCCGGCCGGTGAAGGACTGGGCCTGCTGCCCCAGCGCCTGGATGGCCATGGCCAGCAGCGCGATGGTCACGCGCTCGCCGGTGGAGACCAGCATGTCCAGCTCGCGGGGGTCCGGACTGTCGCTCACCTGGCTCGCCAGGTTCAGCAGTTTGTCCGTCTCGCCGCTCATGGCCGAGACGACGACCACGACGTCATGGCCCTGCTCGCGGGTGCGCACGGCCCTGCGGGCCACGTTCTTGATCCGGTCGGGGTTCCCGACCGAGGTACCGCCGTACTTCTGGACGATGAGCACCGATTACCTCCAAATGGGTTCAGGAGAACAAGGACGTTCGCGTGAGGGGCTGCATCGGCCGGCGAGGACCCGATACGGACCTCCGCGGCCGGCGTTCCTTGTCTGTCCTCGCCCTGTCCTCTGCGGCCGGGCCCCTATGCCCTGCCCAGGAAATGGTCCATCAGCGTATGGCCGTCCTCGAAGACCAGGGCGTCCGGCCGCTGCGCGATGGACTCGTCATATCCCACGCGTTCGCCCTTCCGCTCGCTCCGGCTGTCGTAGAGCGCGAAGGGAACGGGATCGGCGGAATGGGTCCGGATCTCGATCGGCGTGGGATGGTCCGGCAGCGCCAGGATCCGGTAGTCGTCGAACTGCTTCATGCCCTCGAGGATGTTCCCCACGATCAGCTCGTCGAAGTCCTCGATGGCCTTCATCTTGTTCTTCAGGTCCCCGGTATGTCCCGCCTCATCCGGCGCCTCGACATGCAGATAGACGATATCCTTGGTCCGCAGGGCGAAGAGGGCATGTTCGGCCTTGCCCACGTAGTTCGTGTCGATCCATCCCGTGGCGCCCGGGACATTGATCACCTCGAAGCCCGCGTAGACCCCGAGCCCCTTGGTGAGGTCCACGGCCGAGATGACGGCGCCCTCGAGCCCGTACTTCTCGCGGAACGTCGGCATGCTCGGCCGCCTGCCCTGGCCCCAGAGCCAGATGCTGTTGGCGGGGCGCCTGCCCTTCTCCGTCCGTTCCCGGTTCAGCGGATGGTTCGCCAGTATCTCCACCGACGCATCCATCAGCTCCCGGATGAGCGCGGCGCCTTCTCCCCGGGGGAGGTGGTCGCCGGTCGGCTGGTCCTGGATATCATGGGGCGGCGCGCACTCGATCCGCTCCTCCCCGCCCTTCCAGACCATCAGGTGGCGGTAGCTCACGCCGGGGTGGAACCGGATGCGGTCGCTCCCGAGCCGGCGGTCGATCTCCTCGATCAGCGTGCGGGCCTCCTGCGTGGAGATATGGCCTGCGCTGAAGTCCTCCATCACCGCGCTCCGCCGCCGCTCCTCGGCTGTGCCCGAGGTCCCAAACCGGAGCGTCACGAGGTTGCAGCGGTAGGCGACGTCCTCAGGACCGAGCTGGACCCCGATGCTCGCCGCCTCGAGCGGCGAACGGCCGGTGTAGTAACGCCGCGGGTCATAGCCCAGCACCGAGAGGTTCGCCACATCGCTGCCCGGCGGGAAGCCCACGGGCACGGTCCGTACCATGCCGACGCTGCCGAGCGTGGCCAGCTTGTCCAGGTTCGGCGTCCGCGCGGCCTGGAGGCAGGTCCTGCCGCCCAGGTCGGCGCGCGGCCAGTCCGCCATGCCGTCTCCGAGTAGGATGATGTATTTCATGCGTCTCCGGCGGACCGCACCGCCGATCCGCGCTGCGGTCCGGGGTCCCGGGTCCTTATGCGGCCCCTTCCCCTTCCACGAGCTCGACCTTGATGCCCCGCTCCTGCAGATAGGCGATGCCGGCGTCAAGGCTCTTGTCCGACCCCTCGAGCTCCAGCACCACCTCGCCCACGCTCTCGGTCACCTTGGCGCGCCGGATGTTCGGCATCACATCGAACTTCTTCGCCATGGTGAAGATCACGGGCTCCCTGATCAGCTCCTGCGGAAAGATCAGCTTGATCCGTCTGGTTGCCATAGGACCTCCTTGCAACGTGCCGATACTGAGCACTGGGGATGTCTGGACGCCGAGAGAGCGAAGCGGTCCCTGCGCAATCACCTACTGATGCGACCCCGTATCCGCGCCTCCGGCGATCGCCGGAACGATGGAGATGGCATCCCCGTCCTTCAGCGCGGTCTCCTCCTTGCTTAGGAAGCGGATGTCCTCGTCGTTCACGTAGATATTGATGAACCGCCGCACTTTCCCCCCGTCGGTCAGCCGCTCCTGCATGCCCGGATAGTCCTTCTCGAGCGACGCCACGAGCTCCGCGATGTTCCGCGCCGAGCACTCCACCTCGGACCGGCCGTCCGTCAGCTTCTGGAGCGGCGTCGGTATCCTCACCTTCACACCCATGGAACCCTCCTCCTGATCGTTCCCCTCGTTACTCGACCTGCAGCAGCACCTCGTCGACCTGCCGGTCCGTGATGGTGAACGCCTTCACGACCGGCCGCGCCGGTTCCCGGAGCGACACGATGACCTGCACCGCGCCGGGGTAGTTCGGAAAGAGCGTGTCCGGCCAGTAGGCCCGTTCCACATCGATGCCCGACGGAACAGCCGGAGCGCACGGATGGGAATGGTAGATGCCGCCGAGCTGCAGCCCCGCCTCCCGGATCTCCTTCAGCACGCGGAACTGCTCCGCAGGCTCCATCTCGTACGAGACCGGGCCGGGCCGCGCGTTCTGCATGGGATAGACCCGTTCGACCCGCCCCTCCCGCACGGCCAGGATGCCGCAGGCCTCGTTCGGATATGCAGTGCTGCAATGTTCGATGACCGTGCGAAGATCGGAACGGGATATGGTCAACATGCCTTCATTCCGCACTCCGCATTTCTTCAGTGGCTCATGGAGCAGAACCACTCGTAGTCG
>CAZTXN010000115.1:0-8380 GCA_964617655.1 uncultured Nitrospiraceae bacterium
CCAGGGCCTTATTTTAATCTGTGAAATCTGCGGATAGAAGCTTTTCCGGGTCCGGTTCGTACGAGGCCAAGACCAAATACCAGAACTGATCCATGGTCCGCAGATTCCGCAGATTTACAAGCAAACCCAAAGGCCAGGGCCTTATTTTAATCTGTGAAATCTGCGGATAGAAGCTTTTCCGGGTCCGGTTCGTACGAGGCCAAGACCAAATACCAGAACTGATCCATGGTCCGCAGATTCCGCAGATTTACAAGCAAACCCAAAGGCCAGGGCCTTATTTTAATCTGTGAAATCTGCGGATAGAAGCTTTTCCGGGTCCGGTTCGTACGAGGCCAAGACCAAATACCAGAACTGATCCATGGTCCGCAGATTCCGCAGATTTACAAGCAAACCCAAAGGCCAGGGCCTTATTTTAATCTGTGAAATCTGCGGATAGAAGCTTTTCGCGGTCCTGCCTCGCTACGGCTTGATGATGAACCGCTCCAGCCGGAGCACGTCCCGCTTGAAGAACCCGCCCGGCGCCGCGACCAGGGCGAAGACCTGCATCCCGCCCTCCTCGGTCCGCGCTGCCTGGATGTCCAGCACCCTCCCGTCCAGCTCCGGCGAGCTCCACCGGGGGTCGAGCCGCGCGCCGGTCCAGGAGAGACCGTGCACCCGGCCGCTCCTCTCGCTGCTGAAGGTATCGCCGCTGTTCCGGGGCGCGAGCACCTCGTCCCGCCCGTCGCCGTCCAGGTCCGCGGTGAGCAGCCTGCCGGGCATCCGGACCTGGCGCGTCTTGTCCTCCTCCGGATTGCCGAAGAGGTCCGAGCCCCTGCTCATGGCCTCGAGGGTGTTGAGCGGCTTCATCACCGTGACGTCCGAGGAACGGTACTCATCCTCGCTCCTCCAGAGCGCTGTATCGCCCTTGAAGACGGCCAGCCGGTCGTTCCGGTCAAGGGCCGCGGCAAGGGGCTGCGCCTCGCCCACCTCGGCCAGCACGAAGCTGTAAAGGTTCAGGCCCTTCGGGAGCACGGCCACGACCGGACCCTCCGTGAACCCCGAGCCGGTCCAGGTCAGCTCCCGCACCGGCCCGGTGAAGAAGAGCGCGGCCGAGAACCCCTGGCCCGCGAGCACCGCTCCCCGTCCCGGCAGGGCCAGGACGCGCACGAAGCCCGGCAGGTCCGCGATCCTCCGGTAGGCGCCGTCCCGGAACTCCAGGGCATAGGACGTGACGCGGTCAAAGAGCATCCGGGTCACATAGATCTCGGGCCTGCCGTCGCCGGTGATGTCCGCTGCGCCAAGATAGACATGCTGCACGTCCTGCTCTCCCGCCGGTACCGTCTCGGTCCAGAGAGTCTTCCAGGCGCCCCCCTCGAGGCGGTGCACCGACAGCTGTTTGCCGCTCGAGAAGACATGCTCCAGAATGCCGTCGCCGTCCAGGTCGCCGAGGGCGAAGAAGCGCGCGGCGACGGGAAGGTCGGGCGTGCGGTCCATTGCCTCCTTCACCGGCGCGAAGAAGGGCCGGACATCGCCCAGGGCCTCGCGCTTGGCGGTGAGGGTCAGCGTCGCCACGATGGTGTCGAGCGGCTGCGTCTCATCGGCATAGAATATCCTCACCGTGACCAGCTGCCTGCCCTCGGAGGGCAGGACCGCCACCGAGACCACGGCATCAAGCGCAAAGGCTGCGCCCATCTCCCGCACCAGGGTCGCGTCGCGCTGCTTCCGCTCCCGGAGGAAGGCCGAGACCTTCGCCGGCTCCAGGACCGTGAAGCGCCCGAGCTCGCCCAGCCGCTCCACCAGCCCCTCGATGATCTCGGGCCGGTCGCTCCGGAGCGGCACCACGGCGAGCTGGACCCGGCGCGGCGACATGCGCGCGCGGTCGCCCGGCCGCGGCTCCCGGACCTGCCGCTTCATCACGCCCGCGGCGGCGGCCTCGGCCGCGGAGGCGATCTCCAGCGCCCCGACCTCCTCCTCCGCCCGGCCGATGACGGCCCTGGTCGCCGGATGGAGCAGCTCCTTCCCTTCCCGCCAGAGCGAGAGGACCATGTTCGGCAGGATGCCGTCCTTCCGTCCCACGTTGATCGTGACCCGGCCGTTCTGGACCGAGGTCACCTCGCCCTTCACCTTCGGGAAGTAGTCCGCGATCGCCAGGGCGAGCTCGTCCACGGAGGTGAAGTCGTTCGGCCCCAGCGGCGTTCCGGCATGGGCCGCCGGCGCGGCCAGGGCCGCGAAGAGCATCAGAAACAGGATCAAGATCGGTCGCTTCTGCATAGGTTCTCCTTGGGCCTCAGGGCCCGGGTGAAGGTCACTTCTCCTCGATGCGCAGCCGGACCTCTCCGGCCCAGGTCCTGCCCGGCCCGAGCGAGACGCGCCAGAGCGGCATGACCATCGAGCTCTGGTAGACGCGCTCGAACCCGGCCTCGGACTGGGAGACCGTCTCGACCGGCGCGCGCCAGAGCACCGCCGGATCGGAGAAGGCCAGGACGACGCTCAGGCCCAGCCATTCGTCCACCAGGCTCACCTGCCGCACATTGTTCGTCTCGCCCTGGGAGGCGAGGTTGCGCTTCTCCAGCGTATGGCCCGGGATGTCGTAGTACCGGTCCGGCGCGTCGCCCGCGAGCAGCGAGAAGTTGAACTCGGTCCCGAAGGTGGTGTTCAGCTCCTCGGTGTCGTCGTTCACGATCTCGTACCGCACCACGACCTCGGGCCGCGACGCCCGGTGCAGCACCGTCTTCCGGAGCCGCACCTGGAGGCCGGCGGCGTTCCCGGCCCGCTCCAGCACCACCACGGCCGCGTCCTTCTGCTTCCGCGTCTTCGCAAGGTAGGGGCCGAGGACGAAGTCGCCGGCCTCGTAATACTCGGCGCGCATGAAGCCCGCCAGGTCCACGCCCGACTCCAGGAAGTGGTCCAGCAGCGATGCCCGCTGGTACCAGTCGTACTGCAGGTGGTGCTGGAGCCCCTCCTCCTTCACCACCACGCGCTCATGGATCGTCTTCGCCGCGCCGCCCCCGGCGTCCTTCGCGGTCTCGGCGATCTTGCCGTGGTAGCCCTCGCGCCGGCGCGTCAGCGAGTTCATGAGGTTGAAAGGCCGGGCCTTCCAGTCGAGCTCCGTGATCCGGCCGCCCTCGGCGGGGTCGAGGAAGACGTTCAGGACCTCGGAGTTGATCATGATCTCCTCGTCCCCGTCCTGGTCGAAGTCCCCCTGCTCGATGGCCAGCCAGGAGTTCGTCTCGAGCTTCTTCGTCCCGGTCCTGCTCCGCAGCACCGGCCCCTGGGTCCGCCGGGCCTTGTCCGCCAGGTACTCGGCCTGCACCAGGTTCTCGTACACGGCGCTCCGGAGGTGGGGCAGGTAGAGGCCGCCGAAGACGCCGTGCCAGTAGGCGTCGTTGCACTGGCAGCGGTAGAGGTGGTCCAGCATCCGGGCCGCATCGCGGTCGAGCTTGGCGCTCCCGCCCGGCGCTTCGAGCACGCGGCGGACCTTCCGGCTGACCATGAGCATCCGCTTCTGCATGTGGTTGCTCTCGGCGTACTTGGCCAGGAAGTTCCGCCAGATGCCGCCCTTCACGAAGGAGCGGATCCGGCCGCCGTCCGGCATCTCCTTGATGCGCTGCAGCGCGCCCTCATAGTCCGCCATGGCGCTGGTGGGGAGGGTCCACTCGCCCATCTCCATATACGACGCCGTGGGCAGGTAGACCCGGCCGCGCGGCGGCTCGGTCCGGAGATGGTCGGCGAAGGTCGTCGTCTCGATCCATTCGCTGTTCTGCTCCAGGAGCATGAAGAACCGCTCCAGCCATCCCTCCTCGTAGACCGACCGGTGGGTGTCCGGCCAGATGCCGAACTTCTCGCCGTCATCGGCCATGGTGATCAGCCGCGTCCGGCCCGGCGACCGGAGCTTCGCGAGATGCTCGATGGTCTCCTCGGGCGGATGGAAGGGAATGAGGTACCGGAGCCACTCGTTGCCCGGGAAGACCCGGACCAGCCCCTCCTGCTCCTCGGTGAGATAATAGCCGTCGAGCTCCTCGTCCCGCAGGCCGACCATCTTGAAGTGGAAGTCGTCCACCACCACGTGGTCGATGCCGGCCTCGGCGATGTACCGCGGGAGGTGGGGCTCCCAGACCCGCTCGGCCAGCCACATGCCGCGGCTCTCGTACCCGAGCTGCTTCCGGATGTAGTCCGTCAGCATCCGGACCTGGCCGGTCTTGTCCTCGTCCGGCAGCACGGCCAGGACCGGCTCGTAGAACCCGCCCGAGAGCACCTCGGCCCGGCCCTCCCTGACCAGCTGCCGCAGCGTCTCGAGGAACTCCGGGTGGCGCTCCTCGAAGAACTGGTAGAGGATGCCGCTGTAGTGCAGCACCACCCGGACCCTGGGATGGCGCTTCAGAACCTCGATGAACGGGAGGTAGGCCTTCTGGTACGCCTCCTCCGCGACGAAGTCGAAGTTCCCGACCGGCTGATGGTTGTGGATGGCGAGGATGAACTGGACCCTGGACATGGTCTGAACGGTCGTGCGCTCCGGCTCGTCTTCCTGTGATGGATATAGACTGAAATACTATCTCTTGAAGCGCGAGAAGTCAATCAAATTCAAGGATTTGTCGGGGAAAACGCGCGGTTCAGGCCCGCGGCCGCGGTTCCCGGCCGGCGCGGCGAAGGCATGGGGGAAGGCTGGGGGATGGGGGATGGAGGCGACGGGTTTGATCGCTGCTTCCTGTGGCGACGGCGACCCGCCTCAGGCGGCCTTCCCGGATACGCGGTACGGCCGTATGAGGACCTCGGCAGGGATCCCCAGTTCCTCGTGCAGGCTGCGGATCATATCCATGGTCAGCGGCCGCTTCCGGTTGAGCACCTCGGACACCCGGGCCCGGCTGCCAAGATAGCGCTCCATGTCGCGCCGCGTCAGGCCCCTGCTCTCCATGGAGTAGAGAATGGCCTCGACAGGGTCCGGCGGAGGGACGGCATGATGTTTTTCCTCATAGGCCGCCACCAGGGTCGAGAGCACATCGAGACGGTCCCCGTCGGCCGTACCGGGGCGGGCATCGAACAGCCGTTCGATCTCCCTGAGCGCAGCGGCATGGTCCTTCCTTGTCCTGATCGGCTTGATGTCCATCGGTCCTTCCTCCTACACGGTCGCGCCGTCTATCGCATCATGCGCCTTGTGCGTCCCGACGAAGCGAATGAAGACGATGCGGAACTCATACTGCACGGCTGCCACGAGCCTGTAGGTATTTCCCTTGATGTTGAAGACGACCCGGTTGGCGGCGAGGAAGCTCGCGTTACGATAGACCGCCTTGATATCGGACGGGCTTCTCCAGTCAGCCTTCCTGACATCATGGAACCATGCCCGCAGCGGCTGCTCGGCGTCAGGATGTTTTTCCCAGAATTCCCGCAGGGTCCGGCGCGATATGATACGCACAGGCGGATTATATCATGCTCCCAATATGGGAGCAAGATAAAAGAAGGGGAGGAGCGGACTTGCTGGAGGACGCGGCGGCGAAGGCATGAGTGAAGGCGGTGGGCATGGGGAAATTCACAAATTCAGGATTACAAGGATTCAAAGACATTGAAGTGGAAAGCGGATTGAAGTAATTCCCGACCGGCGTTTGATCACAAGCCACCTGTCGGGCTTCGCGGCCGCTCTCTCCGACCTACAAGCTATTATTCATAGTCTCGTTGTATTTGCTCGTCCGAAAGACTCATATGTCAATGAAAATACTGTATCAGTCAGCCACCGCCGGAATGATTCGTTGTCCATAAACTGCCTGAACAGCTCCGTATCATCCTTCAGCACGGCCGTCATCACGCGCGCCAGAGCCTTGTCGTGCTCGATACGGGCGTTCTGCTTGTCCGAATTCTTCTTGGCATTCTGATAGGCGGTATCAGCCGCAACGCGATTCGGTATGTCCTCGGTAATCAGCTTGTGCACGCGGTCAGCGTCCGTCCAGGGGATGTTGCCGAAGTGATCATTGAATGCCTTGAGGATATTCGAGAGCCGGTCGAGTTCCGGCTCCGGCTTGCGCCCGCCCCCGCTTGTCGGCACAGGCTCGATCTCCGCGTCAGCATCAGGCAGACCGATCTGCATGGTCGCCTGCTTTTCTATGCGGTAGCTGTCCATGTCGATGGCTTCAAGGATTCCCTTCGACAGGTCCTCTTCAACTGGCGCGGGAAGCTTCGGCACGAGGAAGTTCAGGAATATCGAAAGCTTCTCCCATGCGGCATTCGTATAGGGCAATATTTGGGCAAGGAATCCATAGGTGCGCAGGAACGCCTTGGCCTTCCCCTTGAAGTCCACCTGGCCGTCCTCGTCGAGATGCTCCTTGTATACGGCAACGCAGGCGTCGAGGATCGGATCGAGCCGGTCCCGGTCCGCGCCGCCAAGATACAGCCTGACCAGTTCCTCTGTCTGTGCTGACGAGTAAACCTGATACCCGTCGAGCGCTGCCTTGAGATCGTGAAGTTTGTTCGGGTCGGTCTCTTCCGAGAGTATCGTGGTGCGATAGTAGTCGGTAAAAGCCTGCTGGATCGTGTCGGAAGCGTTCATGAAATCGAGCACGAAGACATCGTGCTTCTGCGGATGGGCGCGGTTCAGGCGCGAGAGCGTCTGCACTGCCTTGATGCCGGAAAGCACTTTGTCGACATACATGGTGTGCAGGAGCGGCTCGTCATAGCCGGTCTGGAACTTGTCGGCGCAGATCAGAAACCGATAAGGATCTTCCTGAATCCTGTCGGGAATCTTGTTCGACGGAAATCCGTTCAGCGACGCCTCCGTCACTTTTACCCCGCCGTACTCGTGCTCGCCGGAGAAAGCGACGATGGCGCGCCAGGGGCTTTTGCGTTCGAGCAGATATTCGCGGACAGCGTGGAAGTACTGTATCGCACGTTCGATCCCCGTCGAAACCACCATGGCCCGCGCCTGACCGCCGATCTTGTTCAGTGCCAAGACGCTCTCATGGAAGTGGTCCACCATGATCTCCGCCTTGAGCCGGATCGCATGGTCGTGGCTCTCCACGTAGCGGCGCAGCTTTTTTTGCGCTCGTCTGGTATCGAACTCCGGATCACTCTCCACCGTCTTGATCAGTTTGTAGTAGCTGTTTACCGGCGTATAGTGCTTAAGCACATCCAGAATGAAGCCCTCCTGGATCGCCTGTTTCATCGTATAGCTGTGAAAGGGCCGATGACGCACCTTGCCGTCCGCCTGCGGCTCCGGCTCGCCGAAGATTTCCAGCGTCTTGTTCTTCGGCGTGGCGGTAAAGGCAAAGTAACTCGCATTCGGCAGCAGCTTCTTAGCCTCCATCAGCCGGTTGATCCTGTCCTCCGTGCTATCTACATCCTCCTCGGCGCCGGCAGACCCAAGTGCCATTGAAACCGCGGCGGACGTCCGGCCGCCCTGGCTTGAGTGCGCTTCGTCAATGATGATCGCAAACGTTCTTCCGCGGTGATCGCTGCCGATCTCGTCGAGAATGAAGGGGAACTTCTGCACCGTCGAAATAATGATCTTCTTGCCGCTCTCGATGAACTTCTTTAGGTCGCCGGAGTGCTCGGCATGTCCCACGGTTGCGCCGACCTGCGCGAACTGCTTGACCGTGTCCTTGATCTGCTGGTCGAGAATGCGGCGGTCGGTGACGACGATGATTGAATCAAAGACCGGCGCGCCATTCTTCCCCAGTCCGATCAACTGGTGGGAGAGCCAGGCAATGGAGTTTGATTTGCCGCTCCCCGCGGAATGCTGGATCAGATAGCGCCGGCCTGCGCCGTGCTCCTGCACAGCCGCGAGGAGCTTGCGCACCACGTCCAGCTGATGAAAACGCGGCCAAATTTGCACCTTTTTCTTGCGCCCGGTCTTTTCGTCCTTCGTCTCGACGATCTGGGCGTAATTTTCGAGGATATTGGTCAGCCCGTCTCGCGTGAGGATCCGCTTCCACAGGTAGTCGGTCTTGAGGCCGTTCGGATTCGGCGGATTTCCCGCGCCGTCGTTCCAACCTTGATTGAACGGCAGGAACCAGGAAGCCTTGCCTTTCAGATGGGTGCAGAAGCGGACCTCGTGGTCGTCCACGGCAAAATGAACGACGCAGCGGCCGAACTCGAAGAGTCTCTCTCGTTGATCGCGGTCGCGTTTGTACTGCTGGACAGCGTCCTCGACCGTTTGCTTGGTGAGGCTGTTCTTCAGCTCGAATGTGGCGATGGGCAGGCCGTTTATGAAGAGGCCGAGATCGAGGGCCCGCTGCGTTTCATCGCGGCTGTAGCGGAGTTGGCGCGTAACGCTGAATCGATTGGCATCATAGCGCTCCTTGGCCTTAGCGTTGCCGGGAGACGGGGTGCCATGGAAAAGATCGAGGTGAAGCGCACCGTGTTTGATGCCGTGGCGCAGCACGTCGATGGTGCCGCGCTTGCTGACCTCGCCTTGGAG
>CAZTXN010000116.1:0-8241 GCA_964617655.1 uncultured Nitrospiraceae bacterium
GTCATGCGTTCGATGACCGCCGGATTCGTCCGCTCCGCCGCTCCCCAGGCCCCTCCTGAACTCTCGTTCAGCACGAACCCTGCCACGGTGAGGCCCCGCGATCTCAGCGCCATCACGGTCAGGACCGTATGATTGATCGTCCCGAGCCCGGGCCGCGCCACGACCAGCACCGGCAGGCCCATGGCCCCGGCAAGGTCGAGGAAGGTCCGCCTCGGGGTGAGCGGCACCATGATGCCGCCTGCGCCCTCTACGATGAGGTATTCATGGGACCGCTGAAGCCGGTGAAAGGCGGCCAGCAGCCGGGGCAGGCTGATCCGCACCCCGGACAGTTCCGCGGCGACTGCGGGAGCGAGCGGCGGCCCGAAGCGGCAGGGATTGACCAGATCGAGCGGATCATCGCTCTGCGCGGCCTGCTTCAGGGCCAGCGCGTCGGCAGGCGCCGGCCTGCCCCTGAGCCTCCGGCAGCCCGTCTCGGCCGGCTTCATCACGCCCACGTCAACGCCCTCCCGGACCAGCGCCGCCGCGATGGCGCAGGCAACATGCGTCTTGCCCACGCCGGTGTCCGTGCCGGTGATGAAGATGCCCTTCCCCATGCCCTTCAGGCCACCCTGCTGTCGAGATTGAAGACCTGGCCCGAGACATGGCGCATGAGCGAGAGACGGTAGACGAACTCGGCGACCTCGCTCAGTTCCGTGCTTCTGCCGAGCAGGTTCTCCCGCAGGGCCTGCTCCCGGACCGCCGGGGGCGCTGCCTGCGTCATCTCCGTGGCCAGGAAGCCCGGCAGCACGGCGTTCACCCGGATGTCGTACCTGCCCAGTTCCCGGGCAGCCGCCCGGGTCAGGCCGATGAGCCCTGCCTTGGAGGAGGAGTAGTTCGCCTGTCCCTCCCTTCCCTGCATACCGGTGATGGAAGAGACATTGATGACGACGCCGGAACGCCGGCGCATCATGATGCTCGAGACCGCGCGGATGCAGCGGAAGGGTCCCTTCAGGTTGATATCCAGCACCTCGTCCCAATCCTGCTCCGGCATGCGCAGTGCGAGCCCGTCACGAGCGACGCCGGCGTTGTTCACCAGCACATCGATCCTTCCCCATCGGTCCACTGCAGCCCGCACCATGGCCTCCACGTCCAGGGTGGACCGCAGGTCCGCGCGATGGACCTCGGCATTCCCGCCCTGATCGCGGATCCTCCGCGCCGTATCCCGCGCCTCCGCCTCCCCTGCCAGATACCCGACCAGCACGTTCTCCCCAGCCGAGCCGAAGCGAAGGGCGATCTCCCGCCCGAGGCCGCGCGATGCGCCGGTCACGATGATGGCCCTCCCGCCCGGACCGGTCATGCAAGCAGTCCTTCCTGCCTCAGACGGCCGAAGGCCGCGAGCGCCCGGTCGATCTCCTCCGGCCCATGGGCCGCGGTGACGGTGAGCCGGATGCGCGACGACCCCTCCGGCACGGACGGCGGCCTGATGGCAGGAGCGAAGATGCCGAGCTCCAGCAGCCGCCCCGCTGCCTGGAGGGCCTTATCAGCGCTGCCGGTGATGACCGGGATGATCGGCGTCAGGGAAGCCGTTGTATCGATCCCCAGCGCCTGAAGACCGTCGATCATCCGGGTACGGTTCTCCCAGAGCCGCTCCCTGCGCCAGGGCTCCTGCTCCAGGAGGTCGAAGGCTGCCAGCGATGCTGCGCTGACCGCAGGCGGCAGCGCAGTGCTGAAGATATGGGTCCTGCAGGTGTTCTGGAGGTACCGGACGAGGCTGCGGTCGCCTGCCACGTAAGCGCCGAAGGAGCCCAGGGCCTTTCCAAGGGTGCCCATCTGGACCGCTACCTTTCCGGAGAGGCCGAAATGCTCTGCGGTCCCCCTGCCGCCCGGGCCGAGCACGCCGGTGGCATGGGCGTCATCCACCATCAGGACCGCGTCATGCCGGCCGCAAAGCTCGACGAGCCCTTCCAGCGGCGCGATGTCGCCGTCCATGCTGAAGACCCCGTCCGTGATGATCACCTTCCTGCGCATAGAGGCATGCTCGACCAGCAGCCGGTCGAGGTGCTCCAGATCGCGATGGCGGAAGACCTGCGTCCGCGCCCGGCTCAGCCTGCATCCGTCGATGATGCTCGCATGGTTCAGCTCGTCGCTGAAGAGCCCGCCCCTCTCCCCGGCGAGCGCAGGGATGACGCCGGTATTGGCGCCATAGCCGGTCGGAAAGAGCATGGCGGCTTCGGCGCTCTTGAATGACGCGATGCGCTGCTCCAGCTCCTCATGGACCTGACGGTTCCCGGAAACGAGCCGCGAGGCGCCTGCGCCGAACCCGTATCTCTCCATGGCCCTGCAGGCCGCCTGCTGGAGGGCGGGATGGCCGGCCAGCCCCAGGTAGTCGTTCGAGCAGAAGAGCAGGACCTCCCGGCCCTTCACGACCGCCCGCGGGCCCTGGCCCGGCTCGACCCGTACCAGCATCCTGAGCCTCTGCTGCTTCTCGATCTCTGCCAGTTGTTCTTCGAACATGGTCCCTCTGGACTCATTGACGCAGCAGCGCCTCGGCATCCTGTACTGCCCGGAAGGACCCTACGGCGGTGATCAGCACCGGTGTCCGCTGCAGGAACTCCTGGAACGCTGCAGGGTCCCAGGCGCTCCGGTCCACGAAGAAGACCCTGCCGCCGGTGGCGATGCCGGGCTCCTTCATCTGCGGAAAGCGGACGTACCCCAGGCCGGGAACGGCCAGATACCCGGCTGTGTAGTCAGGATCATCGGACCAGCAGAGCTCGGCGACCATGCCCGGCGCCAGCGCTGCCTTGGAGGCCAGTGCGAGCGCCTCCCGGGTCCGGAAGTGGCCCAGCCCCAGCCGTTCGAGCTCCTGCCCGGCCTGCACTGCCGCGTCGTCGCTCCAGTCGAATCGCGAGGCCCGGATGCCACGCTCCTGGTCCGGTTCCAGCCGTGCCGCGCTCCGGGCATCGAGGATGACCGCGCCCCGCATGTTCCCTCCTGACGCCGCGGGCCCCCGCGCCAGCGCATCAAGGGCGGCCTCGGCCGCCCTCTCGGAAACGCCCGCCCGGGAGAGCAGGCTGGCTGCCAGGGACCGCGATGCCGCTGTTCCGGCGGTCTCCACGGCGAGCAGGTCGAGCGACCGTATTGACCGGACGTTCTCCCGGGCAATGGCGTCGAGCGTTACCACGACCTGGTCAGGCTGCAGGGGTTTGCTCCGCGCCCGGGCCAGCAG
Organism: uncultured Nitrospiraceae bacterium; assembly: GCA_964617655.1. Lineage (GTDB taxonomy): Bacteria > Nitrospirota > UBA9217 > UBA9217 > UBA9217 > JAKAHZ01. The sequence continues at coordinate 3,206 of CAZTXN010000116.1, forward strand.
GTCCGTGACCGTTTGAGGAAGCAGCTCCTCCCGCACGATGCGCTCCCCTCCCGAGAGATGCCGTCCTTCTCGGGAGGCGCGCATGCGCAGGCTGTAGAGCTTAGCGCCGCTCATGGCGCAGCCGGGGAGAGCCCGAGCTCCTGGAGGATCCTGAGGTCCGCGGCAGGGTCGGGCCCCGTGCGGGTGAGATAGTTGCCGACCATGAACCCGTCCGCGCCGGCCAGGAAGATCAGGGGATGGAGATGGCCGAGACCATTACCCCTGCCGCCGCAGACCCGGATCTCCTTGGCCGGCAGGATGAGCCGGAAGAGCGCGATGCTGAGCAGGGCCTCGAGCGGAGCGACCGGCTCGGCCTGCTCCAGCGGGGTGCCGGGGACGGGCATGAGGAAATTGAGCGGCACGGAGTCCACGTCCAGCTCCCGGAGGGTGAGGGCCATGCTGATCCGGTCCTGCATGCCCTCGCCCAGGCCCAGGATGCCGCCGCTGCAGACCGAGAGTCCGAGCTTGCGGGCATGGTCCAGCAGCTCCAGGCGGTCATCGAAGGTATGGGTCGTGCAGATCTCGGGAAAATGCTCGCGCGAGGTCTCGATGTTGTGATGGTAGCGCTGCAGGCCCGCGTCCCGGAGAAAGGCAAGCTGGTCACGGGTCAACGTTCCGAGCGTCGCGCAGGCCGAGAGGCCGAGGTCCCGCACGCGGCCGATGCCATCTGCGATGCTCCGCAGATCGCGGTCGTCATCGATCCCCCTGCCGCTCGTGACGATGCAGAACCTGCGCGCCCCGTTCACCCGCGCCGCGGCGGCTGCCTCGGCCATCACCGCCGGATCGATCATGTCATAGACCTGGGCGCCGGTCCGGTAGTGCGCCGACTGGGCGCAGTAGCGGCAGTCCTCGCTGCATGCCCCGGACCGGGCGTTCACGATCGAGCAGATATCGACCACCGGGCCCCGGTGGCGCTCCCGGACCCGGTTGGCCGCTGCCAGGAGGTCCATGAGGTCCGCGCCGTCGCATGCGGCAAGCTCCAGGGCCGAAGAGCGATCGAGCGTCCCCTTGCCGAGCGCACTTTCGAGCGCTGCGTTGATCTGGTCCTTGCGGTTCTTTTCCATAAGCTGTAGTTCTACCGTACCGCGGACTGATTGTCAACCGTCTTTGTATTATTGGTTGACAATCAGGAGCAAAAAAAGCCATGGTTCCGGCATCTTCCGCGCCCTGGCCCGGACCGCCGGGGACAAGCGTCAGGAGAGCTGCGCCATGACCTGCCGCACCTGTTCTTCCATCAGGGACCGGATCCCGTGGAGCGACGTCTCGTCTTCGGCCTCGAAGCGCATGACCAGCACCGGCTGGGTGTTCGAGGCCCGGAGGAGGCCCCAGCCGCTCCTGAAGACCGCCCGGATGCCGTCCACGGTGATGACCTCGCGGGGAGGGACCGCGAGACCCTTCCGGTCGTCATAGAGCTGCCGCATCCCTTCGACCACCCGGAACTTGAGGTCATCAGGGCAGTCGAACCGGATCTCGGGAGTGCTGAAGGTCCTCGGCAGATCGGCCAGCAGGCTGCTGAGCGCTGTTGCCGTGCCGGTCCGTTTCCTCGTCTTCATCAGGAGCTCAGCGGTCCTGCAGGCGGCGTAGACAGCGTCATCGAAGCCGTAGTAGCGGTCGGCGAAGAAGAGATGCCCGCTCATCTCCCCTGCCATGGCCGCTCCGGTCTCCTTCATCTTGGCCTTGATGAGCGAATGGCCGGTCTTCCACATGACGGCCTTGCCGCCGTGCTTCCGGATATCGTCATACATGACCTGGGAGCACTTCACCTCGGACACGAACGTGGCCCCCGGCCGCTCTGCCAGGATATCCCGGCTGAAGAGCACCATGAGCTGGTCGCCCCAGAGGATGCCCCCCTGCTCATCCACGACCCCGATGCGGTCCCCGTCGCCGTCAAAGGCGATCCCGAGGTCCGCCTTACGCTCCCGCACGGTCCGGATCAGGGTCTCCAGGTTCTTCGGGACCGTCGGGTCGGGATGATGGTTCGGGAACCGGCCGTCCGGCTCTGAGTAGAGCTCCGTCACCCTGCAGCCCATGGAGCGCATGACCGCCGGCGCCGCAAGGCCCGCGGTGCCGTTCCCTGCGTCCAGCACCACGTCGACCCCGCCGTTCCCTGCGGCCGGGAACCGGCCTTCCAGGTCCCTGATGTAGTCCGGCAGGATGGGATGGTTGGTATAGGTCCCGCGGAGGGATGCTGCGGACCTCCCGTTCTGCTGCCGCCTATCCATGGCCTTCCGCAGCTCCTGGATCGCCTCTCCGTGGATGGTCTCTCTGCCGATGCAGAGCTTGAACCCGTTGAACTCCGCGGGATTATGGCTCCCGGTGATCATGATGCCCGCGCCGGGGGAAAGATGATGCAGCGAGAAATAGAGCGCCGGCGTGGGACAGAGGCCGATATCGACAACGTCGATGCCAGCCGCGAGAATGCCCCGCGCCAGGGCGTCGCGCAGCCTCGGCGAGCTCTCGCGCGCATCATAGCCGATCGCCACCGCCGCAGCGTCCCGCCGGCCCGCATGTTCGGCGAACGACCGGCCGAGCTCCTCGATCACCGGATCCGAGAGGTCCCGCTCGGCGATGCCGCGGATGTCATATTCACGGAAGATCTGCGGATTGAAGGGAACGCTCACCGGGGAAGCTCCGGAAGAGGCGGCTGCTGAGCGGTCGCATGCCGGTTATAGTCGTCGTCGAATCGCACGATATCGTCCTCGCCGAGATACTCGCCGTTCTGGACCTCGATGATCTGGAGCGGCACCTTTCCGCGGTTCTCGAGCCGGTGCTTCGTGGAGAGCGGGATATACGTGCTCTCGTTCACGTGCACGTCGTACTCCCGTTCGCCGTTGGAGACCCTGGCGGTACCCGCGACGACGACCCAGTGCTCGCTGCGGTGATGATGGAGCTGGTGGGAGAGCTTGGCGCCGGGATTGACCACGATGCGCTTGATCTTGTACCGGTCCCCTTCTTCCAGGACCGTATAGTTCCCCCAGGGTCGGTGGACCGTGCGATGGGTGATATGCTCCTCCGCACGCCGTCTTTTCAGCTCGTCAACGACCTTCTTCACATCCTGGGCGCGTTCCTTGGCGCAGACCAGGGTGGCATCCGGCGTGTCCACGACGATAGTGTCCTGCAATCCGATGGTGGCCACGAGCCGGCGGTCCGCGTAGAGCACCGAGTCCCTGCTCCCGATATCGATCACGTTGCCCGTCACGATGTTCCCGGCCCCGTCCTTTTCTGCAACCTCCTCCAGCGCCGTCCAGCTCCCCACGTCGGACCAGCCGATCTCCGCCGGCACCACGGCAGCGCGGTCCGTTCGCTCCATGATGCCGTAGTCGACCGATACCGACTCCAGGGAAGTGAAGACGGATGCGACCGTGTCGGCCAGGTCCGGCCTTCCGACGCTCTCACGGATGCGCCGCAGGCCCTCAGAGAGGTCCGGCAGGTGCCGTTCGGTCTCGCGGAGAAAGGTTCTGACCTTCCAGACGAACATGCCGCTGTTCCAGTAATACGATCCGGCACGAAGGTATTCCCTGGCAGTATCCAGGTCCGGCTTTTCGACGAACTGGTGAACGAGCTGCACCTGCTCAAGCCCTGCTTCCGGACACCGGCCCCCTGCATTGATATACCCGTATCCCGTCTCCGGTCTGTCCGGCCTGATCCCTATGGTCACGAGGTAGTCGTGCCGGGCCGCCGCCTCGGCAGACGTGACGCAGGTGCGGAACGCGGCCGTATCCCGAATGACATGATCAGCAGCGAGGACCAGCATGATCCCCTCGGGATCGATACGTTCCAGGTGGAGCGCGGCCAGTCCCAGCGCAGGGGCGGTGTTCCTTGCCGATGGTTCCAGAATGAAGTTCCGGTCCCAATCCCCGGCGAAACGCCCGGTCATCTGGGCCCTGATCTCCGGCGCCAGCCCCGGGTTTGTGACAAAGAAGATGTGTTTCTGCTCGATGATCGGCAGCACGCGGTCCACGGTCTGCTGGATCAGGGTGTCCGCACCTCCGATCTTCAGAAGCTGCTTCGGCATCTTCTCGCGCGAGAGGGGCCAGAACCTCGTGCCCGATCCGCCCGCCATGATCACTCCGAACATCGAATGCCTCCGATTACCCCTAAGATCCGGCCCTGGAACGCTGACCGACGATCTGCTTCTTCTCCCATTCCCAGGCGGTGCGAACGATGTATTCCAGGTCGTCATGGCGCGGCTTCCATTGAAGCACGCGGCGGATGCGGGAACTGTCCGCGACCAGCACCGGTGCGTCACCGGAACGGCGCGGCGCCGGTCGCACCGGGATATCGAGGCCGGTCACTTTCCGGGCGGTCCCGATCACCTCGCGCACCGAGTAGCCCCGCCCGTAGCCGCAGTTCAGGATACCGCTCGCGCCGCCCTGCAGGAGATGGTCCAGAGCCAGCAGATGGGCGTCGGCGAGGTCCGTCACATGGACATAGTCGCGGATGCAGGTCCCGTCAGGCGTCGGATAATCATTGCCGAAGACAGAGAGCGCCGGGCGTCTGCCGAGGGCGGCCTGCAGGACCAGCGGAATGAGATGGGACTCCGGCTCGTGCCGCTCGCCCAGCCTGCCGGATGCATCGGCGCCCGCTGCGTTGAAGTAGCGGAGCGAGATGAAGCGGATGTCTTCCTGCTTCGAGAGGTCCTGCAGAACCCGCTCCACGAACGCCTTCGCATGGCCATAGGGATTGATGGGCCGGACCGGCGCATCCTCCGTGACGGGGATGCGCTCGGGGACCCCGTAGACCGCGGCGGTCGAGGAGAAGATGCAGCGGCGCACGCCTGTTCTGGCCATCACGGAGAGAAGGTTCACGGCCGCAGCCGCATTGTTCCGGTAGTACTTCAGCGGGTCAAGGACGGACTCGCCGACCTCGATGTACGCGGCAAAGTGCATGACCGCGTCCGGACGGAACGCGCTGATCACGTCGCCGAGGAACGCGGCATCGGCGATGTCCCCCACGGCAAGTTCGCCCTGGAGCACGGCATCCCGGTGGCCGGTGGA
>CAZTXN010000117.1:0-8217 GCA_964617655.1 uncultured Nitrospiraceae bacterium
GACAAGAGAGAGCTTATGCCCTGGATCGAGCAGCATATCATGTCAGCGTCCTAGCAATGTTCTTCCCTGATCCTGCCCGAAGCAGGACAAGCATGCTCATCTGAATACCATAACCAATTGATATTATAAATATAATATTTTACTTGACAAAGACACACTCACATCTTATATTTGCCATTAGCACTCACGTTTAATGAGTGCTAGCAACACTACTAACAGTCAGGAGGTAACGAACATGTTCTGGACAGAGACCGGACGAGCTGGACGGCAGTGGGACCTTCTCCAGGAGTTCGACCGCATGAGCAGGCTCTTCTCGGACCTTGCCACCCCTTTCGCCCGGGCAGCAGAGTTCCCGGCCATGAACCTCTGGAGCGACGGCAATGAGGCGGTCGTGACGGCCGAGCTGCCCGGCATCGAGCCCGCGGAGGCGGACATCTCGGTGGTCGGCAGGACCCTCACGATCAAGGGCAGTCGCAGGTCCGAGGAAGCAGACAGCGAAAGCGCCTTCCACCGGCAGGAGCGGTGGACCGGGTCCTTCAGCAGGACCATCGAGCTTCCCTTTCAGGTCGACCAGAGCAAGGTCGAGGCAAGGTTCCGCAAAGGGGTCCTGGAGGTCCGCCTGCCGCGCGCAGAGGCGGACCGGCCGAAGAAGATCACTATCACCTCGCACTAGGAAGGAGGCATGCCATGACGGAGAGAGCGAAGGACTTGCAGAAAAAGGAGGCAGCGGCGCCCGAGGGCGTGGAACGCACGCGGCCCCGCAGGATATACACCCCCGCAGTGGATATCATGGAGCGGAAGGACGACATCGTGGTGAGCGCCGACATGCCCGGCGTGGACGAGCGGACGGTGGAGGTCACGCTCGAGAAGAACGTGCTTTCCATCACCGGCAGCGTGGAGCCGGTCATCCCGGACAGCCATCGCCTGGTGCTGGCGGAATACGGCGTCGGGGACTATCACCGCGCCTTCACGATATCGGAAGAGGTGGACCGCGACCGCATCCATGCCACGGTCAGGAACGGCGTGCTGCGGCTCGTACTGCCGAAGTCGGCCCAGGCAAAGACCCGCAGGATCGAGGTGCAGGGAACCGCCTGATGGCGTTCTGCATGAGAGAGAACTGACCCTTACCTTCCCCGGCCGGCCCGGATCCCGGGACCGGCCGCTCTTTTTTACCTCTTTTCTCGCTGATCTGCGACCTGCCTGCTCATCCCACACAGGCCCCTCAGTCTGACCGCATCGCGGACACGGCAGAATTACCAGGACTAATATATTGATAATATTAATCAATATTAATTCACGACAAATTATTTATGTACAGATTAATTTCTATGGACATTTATGCAACTTTTTGCTATAGTATGGCTAAATTCATTTCTTGCTACGAAAGAAGTACTTCGCCTATGTCGACGCTCAAACCCTATCAGACACGGATACTCTATCTCCTTACCCGGCAGGAGCTGCTGATCGCGGAGATATACCGCTTCTTCGCCGGTCTCTATCCCGACCACCGGGAGTTCTGGAACGACGCGGCGAAGGAGGAGATGGAGCACGCCACCTGGGTCGAGTACCTCTATAAGAAAGCGGCCGCAGGCGAGATCCGGTTCGATGAAGGAAAGACCAGGACCTATACCGTGGAGTCCTTCGTAAAGTACCTTGAGGAGAACCTCGCGCGGGTGAAGGAGCGCGCGTTCCTGCCTCCCGCCGCCTTCGCCCTCGCCGTGAACATCGAGAACTCCCTCCTGGCACGCGGGGTCTTCGATCTCTTCGAGGGCGCTGACGCGGAGAGCCGCTCGCTCCTGCTTGACCTGCGGGAGAAGCTGAAGGAACACCGCCGGCGGATCAGGGACGCTGCCCGCGAAGCTACCCTGGTCCCTGCAGCGACCTGACGACCGCCTCCTTCTCCATCGCCGCACCGTCATTTGCCGGCATCCCCGATCATTCCCTGACCGATCCTGCCCCGCCTTCCCTTTCCCTCTATTTTATAGTATAGTAATCACGCCGAAGACCGCGCATCCGCTCTGCAGGACCCGACCTGCGAGCCGTACCGTCGCCTGTCCGAACCGGGACCCTCTCTCCGGAGGACCATGGACCATCACCTGCGAACAAAAGCCATCATCGCCCTGCTCGTCGTCCTGATCGCAGGACCGGCCGCAGCGCTGACGCTCCAGGAAGGCCTGCAGATCGTGACCGAACAGGGCCGCGACGCGGCCATCGCGCGGTCCGGCGAGACAGTGGCCCGTGAGGCGGTCTCCCTCGCAGCCGCTCCCCGCTTCCCCTCGCTGGACCTCTATGCCCGGGAGACCTGGCTCCGCGACCAGCCCGGGGTCCGGTTCGGACCCTCCGGCATCACGGCCTATACCTCCGAAGACCAATTCCTGACCTACGGGTTCCGGGCGACCCAGGTGCTCTACGATTTCGGCAGGACCTCCTCTCACATTGCCGCCGCAGAGGAGAGTCTCCGGGCCCGCGAGGCCTCCACGCTCCGGGCGCGGAACCGGGCCGCCCTCGCCTTCATCGCCGCCTATTTCGACCTGCTGGAGGCGAACGATCTGCTGAAGGTAGCGGAGGATGAGGTCGCGCGCTACGAGGCCCACCGCAGGGACACCGAGGTGCGGCTTCAAGCGGGAGCAGCCACGCGGAGCGACCTGCTCCAGGCCGAGGTCCCGCTGGCCGACTCGAAGCTCCGGCTGCTGAACGCCGAGAACGCCCTCGCTATCGCCGCTTCGCGCGTCAACAGCATCCTGGTCCGTCCGCTGAACGATTCCGTGAACCCCACGGAAATCGTCGGCGATCCGTTGGAGGAGGTCACGCTGGAGGTCGCCTGGGCTGCGGCCGAGAGCGGGAACCCTGAGCTGCGGGACCTCGATGCCCGCATCCGGGCGCAGGAGGCCGGGGTCCGTGCGGTGCGGACCGAATACCTTCCCACGATCACTCTCTCGGGCGGATATGAGTACACCCAGAACCAGTATCAGATCCATGAGGACAATTGGATGGTCGTGGCTGCGATGCATCTCAATCTCTTCAGTGGCGGAGCGACCGCCAGCCGCACCGGGATGGCGCGCGGCATGCTCGCTTCGCTCCGGCTCGAGCGGGAAAGACTGCTCGATGCGGTCCGCCTCGCCGTGCAGGCGGCATGGCTCGACCTCCAGACCTCGCGCCGCAAGGTGAACGTCTCCCTGGCGGCGGTCGCCCAGGCGGATGAGAACCTCCGGCTGCAGCGGCTGCGCTACCAGGCAGGCGCCGGGACGGCCACCGAGGTGCTTGATGCGGTCACGCTCCTGACCGCGGCGGAGACGAACGCCTGGAAGGCCGGCTACGGCGTGCGGCGGGCAGAAGCAGCGCTCTTCCACGCCATGGGGCGGGACCTTGCGGCCGCCTATGCCGCAGCCCGCTAGCGGCCTCCGCAGACGCGGCCGGGACAAGAACCTTTCACTCTGAAAAGAGCAGGCAACCACAGATAAAGGCTGATGCTGCAAGAACCCGGATCAAAGCAGACGATCACCGCCGTGGTGAATACGCGATAGGAAGTACGGTCTTGATCCTGCACGTCATCGGTGTTCATCAGTGGTTCCAACTGCCGTTCTTAGGTTCACAGGAGGTAACTACTCAGGTCATTTTATTATCCGCAGATTACGCCGATTACACAGATTAAAGCGAGTACATTTTTGTGTTTAAAATCTCCGCACATCTGTGAAATCTGCGGATCAAATGGTTTTCCTCATGTTTAATTCCCATTGGTTTCAGATTTACTGAATAGTTACCACAGGAGAAGCGAAGATGCCCGAACAGCAGACCCCTGACAACGGACGGAAGAAGCGGAGGGCGCTCCTGATATTCGGAGCCGTTGCCATGGCCGGAATCGCCGCCGGTCTGGCCTACAACGCCTACCGCCGGACGCACATCTCCACGGACAACGCCTTCGTGGAAGGCAACGTCTATGTGATCTCCGCGCGGGTGAGCGGCACGGTCCGGGCCGTTCCGGTGAGCGACAACCAGCAGGTGAAGCGGGGGAACATCCTGGTCGAGCTGGACCCCGCGGACCACCGTTCCCGCGCAGAGGCGGCCCGGGCGAACCGGGACCTGCAGCAGGCGAACCTGCGGCTCGCCGAGCAGGAGCGGAGGCGCGCCGAGGCCCTCTTCGCCCAGGACGTCAGCACCGCCGAACGGCGCGACAAGGCGGTCTCGTCCCACGAGATGGCCCTGGCGCAGCTGCGGCTTGCCGAGGAGCAGCTCCGGCAGGCGGAACTGAACCTGGGCTATACCACGGTCACCGCGCCGGCGGACGGCCAGGTGACCAGGAAGTCGGTCCAGCGGGGAAACTATCTGCAGGCCGGCCAGCCGCTCATGGCGGTCGTAGGGCTGGATGACCTCTGGGTCGTGGCGAACTTCAAGGAGACCCAGGTCGAGCGGATCCGGCCCGGCCAGGAGGTCCGGATAAAGATCGACAGCTACCCCGGCGTTCGGCTCGCCGGCCGGGTCGAGAGCATCATGGCAGGGACGGGCGCGAGCTTCTCGCTCTTCCCTGCCGAGAACGCCACCGGGAACTACGTGAAGGTGGTGCAGCGCATCCCGGTCAGGATCCGGCTCGATGACGGAACGGATGCCGGCAGGGTCCTCCGCGTCGGGATGTCCGTGGTCCCCACGGTGCTGGCAAAATGACCAACGCGGCGGCCGGCCGGGGGGTCATCGCGTTCACGGTGATGCTCCCCACGCTGATCGAGATCATCGACACCTCGATCGTGAACGTGTCGCTCGATCATATCCGGGGCTCGCTCTCAGCCGGCATGGACGAGGCGACCTGGGCCATCACGGCCTACCTCGTCTCGAACGCCGTCATCATCCCCATGGCCGGCTGGCTCGCCCGCCTCCTGGGCCGCAAGAACTATCTCATCGCCTCGATCTCGCTCTTCACCGTCAGTTCCTTCCTCTGCGGCTCCGCCTGGAGCCTCCAGAGCCTGGTCTTCTTCCGCGTGGTCCAGGGCATCGGCGGCGGCGGGCTCGTCCCGCTCAGCCAGTCCATCCTGCTCGAGACCTTTCCCCGGGAGAAGCACGGCACGGCCATGGCCATCTTCGGCATGGGCGCCATGCTCGGACCGATCCTGGGCCCGCTCCTGGGCGGCTGGATCACCGACAGCTGGTCCTGGCGCTGGATCTTCTACATCAACATCCCCATCGGCGCGCTCTCCATCGTCCTGACCTCCCTTGTCATCCAGGACCCGCCCTACATGGAGCGCCGCAGGATGCGGGTCGACTACAAAGGGCTGCTCTTCCTCGCCGCGGGCCTCGGCTCCCTCCAGTTCATCCTGGACAAGGGCCAGAACGAGGACTGGTTCAGCTCCGGCCTTATCACGTCCTTCGCGGTGGTATCGGTCGCCGCCCTCACGCTGCTCGCGATCAACGAGCTCTACGCGGACCAGCCGATCGTGAACCTGCGGCTCTTTCGTGACGTCACCTTCCTGAGCGGCTCCACCGTCATGTTCTTCGTCTTCCTGAACCTCTTCGGCAGCATCGTGCTGCTGCCCATCTTCCTCCAGATGATGATGGGCTACACGTCCTTCCACGCCGGGCTCGTGCTCGGCCCGGGCGGAATCGCCACCATGCTGGCCATGCCGCTCGCCGGGAGGCTCGTCGCCCTCGTGGACCCCAAACGGCTGCTGGCGACCGGCATCTCCCTCTGCGCCCTGAGCACCTGGCTCATGTCGCGGTTCACCCTCGAGTCCGATTTCTGGACCTTTGTCTGGCCCCGGGTGACCCTCGGCCTCGGCATGGGGCTCACCTTCATTCCGCTCACGACCATGACGCTCTCGCACATACCCCGGGAGCGCATGACCGAGGCCACCTCGCTCTACAACCTCCTCAGGAACATGGGCGGCAGCGTGGGGATCGCCTTCACCACCACCCTGCTTGCCCGGCGGGCCCAGTTCCACCAGAGCCGGCTCGCGGAGCACCTCACGCCCTTCGACCCGTCGTTCCAGATCGGCCGCGAGCGGCTCGTGGACTCGCTTGCGTTGCAGGGGCTGCCGCCCGCAGCCGCGGACGGCCTGATCTACCGCGAGCTGGTCCGGCAGTCCACGACCCTGGCCTTTGCCGATGCCTTCCTGATGATCTGCCTCCTGATCCTCTGCGTGCTGCCGCTCGTCTTCCTGATGCAGCGGCCCGGCGGAACGGGTGGCGCGCAGGAGCGACCGTCAGGGGGCCGCTGACCATGGGATTCGCCCTTGCCAAGACCGTCCATACCCTCCTGCTCCCGCCGGCGGTCCTGCTGCTCCTTATGCTGTCCGGAGCGCTGCTGCTGAGACGCCACCGGACCGCCGGTCGCTCCCTCATAGCCCTGAGCTGCCTTCTGCTCTACCTCCTGAGCCTCCCGTTCACCGCGGACCTGCTGATCCGTCCGCTCGAGGCCTATGCTCCCCCCTTCCGGGCCGGGGATGCCCGGGCGGATGCGGTCGTGGTGCTCGGCAGCGGCGTGCTCGACCTCTCCTGGGTCCCGGCGACTGCCGCGCCCTCCGGGACCGCAATGAGCCGGCTGGTCGCCGGCGTGCTGCTGGCCCGTGAGATGCAGCTTCCGCTGGTCCTCTCCGGCGGGTCCGGGGAGATCGCTCCTTCGGCGGTCCGGGAGGCCGACGCCATGGCCGAGCTCGCGGTCCGGCTCGGCATCCCGCGGGAGCGCATCAGGACCGAAGCGCTCTCGCGGAACACGCGGGAGAACGCTGCCGCGGTCCGGGCGCTGGTCGGAGGCGACCGGGTGGTCCTGGTCACCTCTGCCTTCCATATGCGCCGCGCAACGGCCTTCTTCGATAAAGAGGGATTCACGGTTCTCCCTGCTCCAACGGCCTACCGCGTTGAGTACCGCTCATCCTCCCTCAGCAACCTCCTCCCCCGCGCCGGCCATCTCGAAACCTCGTCTCTCGCCCTGGCAGAACATATCAGCACCTTCTGGTACCGCTCCCGCGGGCTTATCTGAACCTTCGTTGTTGGGCCGCGATCTGCTTGACCCAACCCACGATCTGAACCCTTTCCTGTGACCAGGATTCCTGCTTGACAAACCAGCCAGAGTGGGTATAATTAGTTTAATATTAAACTATCTAACATTAATTCGCTTACCTCTCACTACTGTCATGGGTACGCACTACAAGGGAACACAAGAGGAGGTACTGGCGCTCGATGCCTTCATCAAGCTCGTCCGGGCCGCAGGCTCGGTCTCGGGCCGCGTGGAGTCCCGGTTCAGCGCCATCGGCCTTACGGTGAGCCAGTTCGGCGTGCTCGAGGCCCTGCTTCATCTCGGCCCGCTCCACCAGAAGGACCTTGCCGCCAAGATCCTGAAGAGCACGGGCAATATCACCATGGTGGTCGACAATCTCGAGAAGCGGGGCCTCGTGGCGCGGGAGCGGGACCAAGAGGACCGGCGCCACTATTTCGTGCGCATCACCGATGCCGGAACGCGGCTCATCGCGGACTTCTTCCCCGGTCATGTCCGACGGATCACGGAGGAGATGGGCAGGCTTTCGAAGGAGGAGCAGGTGACCCTGGGCCGGCTCTGCAGGAAGGTCGGCCTCGCCACCGGGCCGGCGGAGCGATGACCGGCTGCCCCTGACCAGCCCTGCGGGGCTGAGCATCATACCATCTCGATGAACAAGGAGGTCTGATCATGCCGAAGGATATGCCCTTTACGGTCGCCCTGGAACCGGGGACCTGCTACTGGTGCAGCTGCGGCAGGAGCGCGAACGGACCGTTCTGCGACGGCTCGCACAAGGGCACGGGCAAAGAGCCGGTGGCCTTCGAGGTGAAGGCCGCTTCGAAAGAGGCGCTCTGCGGCTGCGGCCGCACGAAGAACCCGCCGTTCTGCGACGGGACCCATGCCCGCTGAGCGCGGGTTGTCGAAGGAAGGGAGGAACCTGACATGTGGAAGAAAGTGATCGAGACGAGGGACGACTACGCGGCGCTGGCGCTGCGGGTCATGCTGGGCGTGGTCTTCTTCCCCCACGGCGCCCAGAAGGTGCTGGGCTGGTTCGGCGGGTACGGGTTCGCCGGGACCTATGACGCTTTCACGAACAAGATGGGCATCCCGGGGTTCTTCACGCTCCTGGCCTTTGCCGCAGAGTTCCTCGGCGCCATCGGCCTGGTGGTCGGCCTGCTCACCCGCGTGGCGGCCTTCGGCGTCCTGTGCGTCATGCTCGTGGCCGTGCCGATGCTGCACTGGCAGCACGGGTTCTTCAT
>CAZTXN010000118.1:0-8170 GCA_964617655.1 uncultured Nitrospiraceae bacterium
GCGCACGATTCTGTTGTCCGCGGTCGGGTAGGGAATCACCGCGTCTTCCAAGGCCTGGCCCTGTCCGTTGGGAGTGCAAAACCCTCCTCTGGAACCAGGGCGAGCAAATCCTGAAAGGCCTCTGCCTCCCCCGTCTTTTGAATATCCCGCAGCGAATGGAACGACCCGAACACGAAGTAAGCGAACAGGACTAAGAACTCACATCATAACGCTCCTGTCGTATTAGTGAAAACTTATACTCGCCCCATACCGGTTTTCGTTGTCATGCCGCACGACCGGACCGATTCAAATTGATTGACCGCGCTATGAACCTGTGCTAAGGTATTTCGTACCAATAATAACTTGTCAGGACAACTATAATAATCGGCGGGCCGGGGCACTGCATCAACCCGGTGATCCTACAGCCTTCATTGCGTGCAAGGAGGAAGACGGAATGCGGTTGCGGACTGGTAGGGCGAGGCTGTCTGTGTATGGAATTGCTGTCCTCTGTGTCGTTTCTTTGCTGACGCTCGCTCCGGCCGTGGTCAGCGGCCAAGAAGGCGGGCTGAAGGGCATTACGAACAAGCTGAAGCAGCTCATGGCGCCCGCGCAGGACAAGGGCCAGTTCACGATCGAGAAGGTCGACCCGAATGGCGACGATAAATCGATCACGATCACGTTCTCGGACAGTGTGGATTTTTATACTATCCGCGGCAATCTGAAATTCGTGCCTCCCGTCCCGATCCGATGGCACGACAGTTCGGCGATGGGCCCGAAGAGCGTGCGCATATACGGCGGATTTGCGCACGGCCGGCAGTACACCATGATCCTTCCGGCTGAATTCAGGAGTTCCAGCGGGCGGCCCTACACGAAGACGACTACGTCCTTCACCATGCCCGACCTCCGCTCCCAGATCACCTTCCTGGAGTCAGGCACGGTGATCGAACGCGACAGCAGGCAAATGCTGCACATCCAGATCGTGAACGTGAGCGAAGTCGCGTTCCGTGGTCTGCGCATCCCTCCGGCGCTCGCGGCCGTGGCCCTGGAAAAGACAGGAAACACGCAAAGGTCCTGGACCGGCCTCGGAACGGAACTCTCCCGCGCCGCGGAGCAGATAACACAGGTGATGCGCCAGGATTTTGAATTCATGCCCTTCGTCGGCGCGGTCACGGAAGACCGCCAGCTCTTCTTTTCCCAGAAGGAGCGGAACCTCTACCATCAGTTCTCGATCCCGCTCAGCTTCCGGCAGGACAAGGAGAAAGGCGCGATCGAACTTGTCCAGGTGACGAGCAGCCGAAAGGACCAGGCGGCGGAGTCGGAGCTCCGCCTGGTCCGCGTCACGGACATCGGGCTTTCCTACAAGCTTTCGCGCGACGGGCTTCTGATCTGGGCCACATCGCTCCGGACCGGAAAGCCCCTTCCCAATGTGGCGATGCTTGGTCTCACCACGGGCCGCGAGGCCGTCGCGTTGGGCACCACGGATTCCCGCGGCACCGTGTCTATCAAGAACGCTATGCAGAAGAAGCATGCGTCCCTCTCCGGCGGGGCGATCGTGTCCAGGCCCGTGTCGCTCGACTCCCTCAAGCTCGTCGCAGCCGCCGTCCCGAACGACCAGTCCTTCGTCCTTATTTCCTCTGAAGGGAACGTGCATCCCGAAGGGATCTCGCAGACCAAGGAGCCGTCCGCAGGAACGCGCATGCTGCGGGGACATGTGTTCACCGAACGGGGAATTTACCGGCCGGGCGAGAAGGTCCATTTCAAGGGCACGGTGCGGGAGTATCGCGACGGGAAGGTCGCGGCCCCGGGCAGCGGCTCGCCGACGTTCCTCATCGTGAACTCCAAGGGCGAAGAAGTTTTCCGGAAGGAGCTGAAGCTGTCGGACTTCGGGACCGCGAACGACACCTTCGCGACCAAGGCCTTCTTCCCCGTGGGCACCTATACGATCACCATGCGCTTTGGATCGTCTAGTGCCGACGTGGCGACGCGGACCTTCGAGGTACAGGAGTTCCGCCAGCCCCGCCATTTCGTTGAGGTCATCTATAAGCGCGAGAGCGCCCGGGACGATAGCTTCGTGAACGTGGATGTCAGGAAGGAGACGCTCAACTGCGAAATCTCGGGTGTCTATTATGCCGGCGGCCCGGTGAAGCACGGCAGGGTGCGGTGGAACATCTATCACACGCGGACGGACTACACCCGGCCGGACCTTCCGGGATACAGCTTCGGCTATCCCCTCGAGGCCCGGAGCGAGCTGATCGAGAGCGGGGAATCGATGTTGGATGAAAAAGGCAGGATCACGGTGCCGGTGCCCCTGTCCCGGGACGTGATCAGCGGGAAGTACGGCATCGAGGTGCTTGCCTCGGTCGTGGATTTCGACGGACGGGCCGCGTCCGAAAGCGCGGTGTACCAGGGTGACCCGGAATACCTCATCGGCATCAGCACCCACCCCGTGTCGGTCCAGCCGAACGAGCCCCAGTCGCTCACTGCCGTGGTGATCGACAAGAAGGGCAGGAAGGTCTCGAAGGGCTCCGTTACGGTTCAGGTGATGCAGGAAGGCTGGACGTACATCCAGAAGCGAAATGAGCAGGGCCATCTCTACGGCGACCGCCAGAAGGTCTGGCGCAAGCGGCTCTCGACGGAGCTGGCCATCAGGGACGGCTTCGCACTCTTCGACTTCGATTTCGCCATGGGGGGCAACTACCTCGTCAGCTTCACCTATCAGGGAGAGGATGGACGCGATTACACGTCCGGCACGGAGTACCGGTTGCCGGGCGGGTATTACTACTATGAATACGACACGGGGCAGCAGGACGTGCAAAAAGCCTATGAACGCCTGAATCTCTACCCCGAGAAGGCGTCGTACCAGCCAAACGAGACGATACGCATCATGGTGAATCCCCACCGGGCGGTCTCGCATTATCTCATAACGGTGGAGCAGGGGAGCCTCGTCGAGTACGAGATCATGGAAGTGAAGCCCGGCCAGCGCGCCATTGAACTGCCGGTCAAGAACGCCTACAGCCCGAACGTGTACGTATCCGTGCTCGGCACGGTTCCGCGCACGTCCCATGCCGTGTATGCGTCCCAGTTCGATACGGACGCGCCGGGATTCCTTTTCGGCACGGTCAACATCGAGGTGAAGGGCGAGCAGGAGCGGATCAAGCTGAGCGTGAACGAGGAGCAAAAGAAGTTGAAGGCCCTGCCGGGGTCGGAAATGACGCTCACCGTGCTGGCCACAGACCAGGCGAACAAGGGCATGGAGAGCGAGATCGCGCTTGCCGTGGTGGACGAGAGCATCCTGGCCATGACGGGGTTCCAGACACCGTCGCTCGACAGTCTCGGCAGGTTCCTGCTGCCCCTCGGGGTGTTCACGGGCGAAAACCGGATCGACCTGCTGCGGCAGACGCCCTTCGGGTTTTTCAAGAACGCGCCGCTTACGGGCGGAGACGGCGAGGAGGCCGGGCCCGAGGCAGTGACCTCAAAGATCCGGAAGGACTTCAATCCTGTGGCCTACTTCAATCCCGCGCTGCGCACCGACGGCAGTGGAAAGGCGACGGTCACCTTCAAGGTGCCGGACACCATGACGACCTACCGGGTCTATGCCGTGGCCTGCGACAAGGGCGCGCGGTTCGGCTCGTACCAGCGAAGCGCCCTAGTCGTCAAGGATTTCTACCTCGAGCCGGGGCTGCCCGCCTTCCTGACCCGGGGCGATCGGTTCCGGTTCCTGGTCTCGGCGTTCAACAAGACGGACCGCAGCGCGCAGGCGCAATTCAGCGTCTCGAGCGACAGCCTGGTGTCCCTTACGAGCCCGAAGGCTGCGCATCCCGTGGGGCCCTACGACCGGACCCTGATCCCCGTGGACGGGAGCGCCGCGGGCGCGGGCACCTCGACGATCCAGTTCTCCGGGAACTTCAAGGATGATTCCGATGTCGTTGAACTGAAGGTCCCGGTCAACTCAGGCCACGTGCTCGGCACGGACGTGGTATTCGGGAACTTCAAGCGCCAGACGGCAGTGAAATACACCATGCCCAAGGCAGTGCAGGACCTCACGTGGGAGGACACGGGGCCCGGCGAGGTGAAGGCCGAGCTGATGGTTTCGGGCTCGCCCTACCTCCGCATGACCGCCGGCCTTCAGTACCTGCTCCGCTATCCCTACGGCTGCGTTGAGCAGACGAGCTCCGGCGTGCTTCCCCTGGCAGCGCTGAAGGAGAGCGTCGCCAAAGGCCTCATACCCGGCATCAGTGGAGCCGAGACGGACAAGTTCATCAGGCCGGGCATCGATCGGCTCTTCTCGATGCAGACGTCGGCAGGCGGGTTCGGCTACTGGCCCGGAGACCGGACGCCCCACTACTGGGGGTCCATCTATGCGCTTACGGCGCTCACGCGCGCGAAGCTTGCGGGATATGACCTTCCGAAGGACCGCATGGACAAGGCCCTCGCCTATCTTCAGGACGAGGTGAAGGCGAGCGGCAGGCATGACGCGACCTTCCGGGGCTTTGCGGTGTACATCCTGGCGCTGAACAACAAGCTCGACCGCGAGACCTTCAACAAGGCGGCCGAGGGTCTCGACGCTCAGCCGCGGGAAGCGGCGATGCTCGTTCTAATGTCAGCAAAACTCTCGAAGCTCATGCCGGACGACACGATCAGGACCCGGATGAAGCCGCTGCTCGACCGGCCCTGGCTGCTTGACCGGTTCAGCGGCGAGTTCTATGCGCGGTACCGGGAGCCGGCCATATCGCTCCTCGCGGCGAACGCCGCATTCCGGGGAGAGGAGATCGCGGACCGGATGGCGTCCCGTCTGATCGGCGGCATGAGCCCCGAAGGCATCTGGACCTCGACGAGCGACACGGGATGGTCCCTCGTGGCGCTGAGCGATTACTTCACCACGGGCTCGGGAGACAGCCGGCCGGCGACGGTGACGGTGAAGCAGGGCGGGCGGGTCGTCGAATCCTTTACCCTCGACCCCAAATCGTTCAAGACCGTTGACCTCGATGCCAGGGAATTCCTGCGTTCACCGGGCGTCGCGATCTCATCCACGGGAGACCAGACGATCCTCTATCGTCTGAGCCTCACGTTCCCCCGCACTGACTACTCCAAGAACGGCTATTCGAACGGGTTCGAGGTGCACAAGACGATCAGGAACACCGACGGATCGAATACGATCCGCGTCGGCGACATCGTCGAGGTGAAGCTCAGGATCAACGTCAAGCACGCTGGCGCGAACTATGTGGTCGTTGACGACCCGCTGCCTGCGGGATTCGTTGCCATCAACAGCGCCATCAAGACCGAGGAGCACAACATCGCCAAGACGGCGAAAAAGCGCGCCAGCGAGTCCGAGGGCGAGGAAGGCGAGGAGGACGGAGAAGATGACGCATCCGAAGGCGAGTTCGGCGAGGGCGTCGAATGGTCCGAATGGTACTGGGACCCGGCGGGATACTACCGCTTCACGCCGAACTTCTTCGAGATCCGGAACGACCGCGTGCTCGCCTTCCGGAACCGGGCCTGGACCGGGCTGTACGAGTACTCCTACTACGCCCGGGCGGTCTGCGAGGGAGAGTTCGTGATGCCCTCTACCAAGGCCCAGCTCATGTACAGCCCCGAGATCGTGGGCTATTCCCCCACAGGCAAGGTGGTCATAAAAGGCAAGTGATGAGTTATGAAGGACGAAGGATAAAGGGTGAAGGGTGAGGGGTGTGAAACGCGGGACGCAGGATAGAAGGCCTCTCCTATGAAGAAGCGCAAGCTCACAGGCATCATGCTCGTCCTCCTGGCCTTCCTCGTTCTGGCGGGCATGGGAGCGTTGGCCCTGTTCTACCGTTCCATAGACTTCGACCCTTCGCTTCTGGACAAGGAAGGGGCCACGGTGCGGGGAACGGTGTTCCTGGACCGTTACGGCAGCGAACTTCGTTTTCTGCCGGACGAACAGGGTGAGCGGGGGAAATGGATCGCGATCAACGACATCCCGCGCGAAGTTCAAGATGCTTTCATCGCGGCCGAAGACGAGCGGTTCTACGAGCATCACGGGTTCGACGTCCTTGCCATCGGCCGTGCCCTGTGGTCGAATATCACGAAAGGACGGATCGTCTCCGGTGCGTCCACGATCTCTCAGCAGGTGGTGCGGCTGGTCTCTGTTGACGGCAAAGCAGGCGCAAACACGGAGAACGAAGAGGGAATAGAAAGGGGAAGGGAAAGGACCTATCGCGATAAACTCACGGAGATCGTGCGCAGCGTAAAGATGGAGCGCGGGTTTTCGAAAGATGAGATCCTCGAGCAGTACCTGAACCGCCTGCCCATGGGCAACAATCTCGTGGGCATTGCTTCCGCGTCCTTGGTCTATTTCGGCAAGGCAGCGGCGGACCTTTCACCTTCCGAGGCCGCCATCCTGGCGTCCCTGCCCAAGGCGCCGGGGTCCCTGAACCCCTACGGCCCGAACCGCGTCCGCCTGATGAAGCGGCGCGACTGGGTCCTGGGGCGCATGGCCCACCTGGGCATGCTGTCTCCCGAGGGCCTCCGTGCCGCCCTGGATGCGTTGCCCGTCTTCAGGACGTTGGCATTCAGGAATCACGCGCCCCACGTCATCGACATGCTCACGGCGGAAGGCGCTTCCGGCGGCATGGTGAGGACAACGCTCGATCGCGGCCTGCAGGTCCGGGTGCAGCAGATCGTGGCGTCCCATCGTGAACGGCTCATTGCGCGCAAGGCCCGCCAGGGCGCTGCCATCGTGATCCACAACCGGACCGGTGAAGTGCTGGCCGCTGTCGGCTCCATGGAATATGCCGAGCGCGACGGCGGGTTCAACAACGGTCTGCGCGCTTCCCGGTCTGCCGGGTCCACGCTCAAGCCCTTCCTGTACGGGCTAGCCATCGAATCGGGCCACTCGATCACCGCGCTTCTCGAGGACACGGAGCGGAAATTTGCGACCCAGCGGGGCCTGTACACGCCGAGCAACTACGACCGCCGCGAGTACGGTCCGGTCACGATGCGGTCCGCCCTCGGCAATTCCCTGAACCTTACCGCCGTCAAGACGCTCAAGTCCGTGGGTGAGGAGCGGTTCTATGGCCTGCTCGTCCGCCTGGACCTGATCAGCGACCGGTCGAAGGGGCCGGAGCACTACGGCCTGGGCCTCGCTATCGGGAACGCCGAGGTGAGCCTTGAGCGGCTGGCCGGAGCCTATGCCATGCTGGCATCGGGCGGCAGGCTTCGTCCGCTGCGTTACGTCATGGAAGCAGGCCCCGGAACAGAGGCGCGGGGAAAGGCGGTGCTGCTGCCCCAGACAGCCTACATCATCACCGACATCCTGTCCGATCCGGCGGCGCGCATGCTGACCTTCAGCCGAAGCCGTTCCATGCAGTTTCCCTACGCCATGGCCGCGAAGACCGGCACCAGCACTTACTTCCGGGATCTCTGGGCCGTGGGCTATACGCCTGATTATACCGTCGCGGTCTGGGTCGGGAACTTCGACGGGTCCGCCACGGACAACCTGAGCGGTTCGACCGCAGCCATGCCGGTCCTGTCGGAGATCATGGACCACCTGTACCGGCGCTCTATGCCCGCCCCTTTTTCGCGTCCACGGGGCCTGGAGCGGATTCGTGTGTGCGGCTATTCCGGCATGAAGCCGACGCCGCATTGTACCCACGTGGTCCAGGAGCTCTTCTTTGCAGGCACGGGACCGGCCGAAGAGTGCTCCTTCCACGCGCGGCGTGCGGACCGGCATGAGCTTGCGGCCCCTTACGCGGCCTGGTTGTTCGCAAAGGACAGGGCCGGCGCTGCAGGCAGGTACCGCCTCGACGGGTTCGGGGACGATCTCCGGGCGGTCTTTGACGACCCCTGGGACGCGGCGGCCGACGACACTGCTGGGCCCGTGGTGCGGGTAAAGAACCTTCCCTCCCGGGCCACTGTGTCCGTGAATGCGACCGGCGCGGAAGCAAAGCGGTTCACGGTGAGCAGCGACAGTGGATCTGCCGACGGAGAAGCCAGCGGGATCAGGATCGTCTATCCCCTCGACAACGACCGGTTCGTTGCCGCGCTCTTTTCCGGACCGTCCCTGATCACGCTCCAGGCCTCGGTCTCGCGGCCGGTCCCCTATGTGGACTGGTATATCAACGGCGTGGCGTACAAACGGACTGGTCCGCCCTACCAGGCCGCGTGGCGACTCGAAAAGGGGAAATACGTCATCCTCGCCGTGGACCCTTCGAAC
>CAZTXN010000119.1:0-8111 GCA_964617655.1 uncultured Nitrospiraceae bacterium
AGAGAAATGGTGGCGGTGCAGGGATTTGAACCCCGGACACAGGGATTATGATTCCCCTGCTCTACCAACTGAGCTACACCGCCCCTGGGTGGTCTGCGAGGTAGGTAACATACTGGATACTTTGCGGTTTGTCAAGAAGAACATCCGATACGAGGGCGGGGAGAGGCCTGCCCCTGCAGCACAGCTACATCAGACGCGGTCATTCCTTGAACCGCGTCTCCTCCCGCTGGATCTTCTGGAACTCTTCCTTGCGGGTCTTGCACTCGATGCAGTACCGGGCGAGGGGATTGACCTCGAGCCGCTTGATGCTGATCTCCTCGCCGCACTCCTCGCAGAGGCCGTAGGTGTCGTTCTCGAGCCTGCGGAAGGCGTCGGCGATGTCCTTGTACTGCTCGTACTTCATCTCGATCAGGGAGTAATCGATGCCCTGGTCCACGTCCTGGGCCGACTGGTCCGCGGTGTCCATGGCCGAGTCGATCTTCTGGCCGGCTTCGCGCACGAGCTTCTGGCCCATGCGCGCCTCGAGCCCCTCCACCACCTCGGCGCGCTTCGAGAGCAGGAGCCGCTTGAGCTGCTCCTTGCGCTTCGAGATCGAGACGGGCATCCGGGGCGCTGCAGGCGCCTTCGCCGTTCGGCCGGCGCCGCCGGCTGCAGCGGTCTTCCCCGCAGACTTCTTCGGGGACGGCTTCGCAGCCTTCTTCTTCGCTGCCGAGGAAGCGGTCTTTTTCGCGGGTTTGCCGGTTCGCTTGACAGCCTTCGCGGCCTTCTTCCCGCTGGTCTTCTTCTTCACCGCCATGGTGATGGCACCTCCTGAGAACGAACGCAGGACGGATCGACAGACCTTTCCTCCCCCTGCAGAATGCCGCATATTATAGGGACCTGATGACCCGAATTCAAGATAAAAGGTGGCCCTTCAAAAGGCAGGGCGTGGCCAGGGTGGTCGGAATCAATGGCTAAGTGGCCGTAATTCTGGTAGTATCAGTCATTCCGCGTTGCAGGTTTGAAAGGGAACCGGTATGATACGATCGTTGCTGACCACTACCATGCTCATCCTTTCCGTCACCACGGGCCATCTTACCGCTTTCGCGGCAGCCTCAGACCTGCCGCGGTTCCGGCTCGAGGTCTCCTTCGACCTCCCGGGATCGCGGGTCATGGGCAGGGTCCTGGCGCCGATTGGCCGTGAGGAAACGCTCAGGCTCAGGACCGGACCGCTCACCATCACCGGCCTGGCGCTGAACAACCGTCCGGTCGAAGCGGCGCCGAAGGACGGAGTCCTTGCGGTGACCGCAGGAGAGGCCGGGACCCTGGAGGTGCGGTACGAGGGCCGGTTCCAGGGCGGCGAGACGCTGGGCGAACGGAACTACGGCGTGGTCTCGAGCTCCATCGGTCCGGAGGGCATCTCGCTCACCGGCCACTGGCATCCGCAGACCGAGGGGCTCGCGGTCTGGAAGCTCTCGGCCGTCCTGCCGCAGGGGTACGAGGCCCTCTCCGAGGCGGAAGCGGTCGTGCGGGAGCGGGTCGAGGGCGGCCTGCGGTTCTCCTTCGACTTTCCCCACCCCGTCGACGGGCTCTCCTTCGTCGCTACGGACCGGTACGAGGTGACCACGGACCGCCACGGCCAGGTGGAGCTTGCGGCCTACTTCTTCCGCGAGGACCGCGAGCTGGCGAAGACCTATCTCCGCTCGGTCAAGAGATATATCGCGCTTTACGAGAAGCTCCTGACGCCCTTCCCCTTCCGGCGGTTCGCCGTGGTCGAGAACTTCCTGCCTACGGGCTATTCCATGCCGACCTTCACGCTCCTCGGCCAGGACGTGGTCCGGCTGCCCTTCATCACCGAGACCTCGCTGGGCCACGAGGTGCTGCACCAGTGGTTCGGCAACGCGGTCCTGATCGACCATGAGAAGGGAAACTGGGCCGAGGGCCTCACCACCTATCTTGCTGACCACTGGTACGACGAGGAGCAGGGCGCGGGAGCGGAGCACCGGAAGCGGCTGCTGGTGAACTATGCCGCCTATGTGCGGGAGGAGAACGAACTCCCGCTCCGCGCATTCCGGAGCAGGACCGATCCCGCCTCCCGGGCCATCGGCTACGGCAAGGCGGCCATGGTCTTCCATATGCTCCGGAAGCGGCTCGGCGATGAGCGGTTCTTCAATGCCCTGCGCGAGCTGCTGCGGACCCGGGCGTTCCGGCAGTCGTCATGGGAGGACCTGGCCACGGTCTTCGGCCGGCAGGCGGGGACGGACCTCTCCGGCTTCTTCAGCGACTGGGTCGACGGGAAGGGGCTTCCCGTGATCACGCTCGAACGCAGCTCGGTCCGGAGGGCGGGCAGCCGCTTCGAGGCGACCGCCACAGTGGCGCGCGGCAGCGGCCCGGGCTCCCTGGACCTGCCGGTGGTGGTCCGGTTCCTGAAGGGCGGGGAGCGGCGCGAGGTCGTGGCGCTGGATGCCGGGAAGAAGGAGATCACCCTCCTGCTCGATGACGAGCCTGCGATGCTGGTGCTGGACCCTGGATATGACCTGGCGCGGCGGCTGACGCCGATGGAGCTGCCGCCGGTGCTGGCCCGGCTCCTGGGCGATGCGCGGCCGCTCATCGTGCCTGCCGGGGACGATGCTGCGGTCTACGAGCCGGTCATCGAGGAGTTCCTGAAGGGCCGGGGCCGGGACGAGGCGGTCCGGCAGGAGGTCCGGGAGGCGGACCTCCGCGGCTCGACCCTGCTGCTGCTCGGCGCGGAGAATCCCGTTGCGCGAAGGCTTTTCGGGCCGCTGGACCGGCCGGAGGCGGGATTCAGCATCACGGTCCGGAGGAACCCCTGGGACCCGGAGAGGGTCGCGGCGCTCGTCCATGCCCGGTCCGCGGACGAGGCCCGGGCCGCGGTCCGGAAGCTCGGCCACTACGGCAAGTACAGCCACCTGGCCTTCGAGAACGGCAGGAACCGGGAGAAGCGCATCGAGGACGGGGACCGCGGCATCATCGCCCTGCTGCGCGAGGAGCCCGTGGCCCTGGACCTGACGCTGCTCAGGCCGCTGGCGCAGGTGATCAGCGGCGTGGAGGAGAAGCGCATCGTCTATGTGGGCGAGTACCATGACCGCCACAGCCACCACGACATCCAGGTGCAGATCATCCGCGGCCTGCTCAGGCAGGGGCGGCCGCTGGCCGTGGGCATGGAGATGTTCCAGCGGCCCTTTCAGTCCACGCTGGACGACTACATCGCGGGCAGCATCACGGAGCGCGAGTTCCTGGCCCGGTCGGAGTACTTCAAGCGGTGGGGCTTCGACTACAACCTCTACAAGCCGGTCCTGGACCTCTGCCGGCAGGAGAAGGTCCCGGTGGTGGCCCTGAACCTGCGGCGGGAGATCACCGAGAAGGTGGCGAAGAGCGGCATGGACGCGCTCTCGGCCGAGGAGCGCGGGGAGCTGCCGGCCTCGATGGACCTCTCGGACGAGGCATACCGGCAGCGGCTCCGCGCGATCTTCGATCAGCACCGGGGCGCCGACGGCCGGAGCTTTGATGACTTCCTCCAGGCCCAGGTGATCTGGGACGAGGCCATGGCCGAGTCCGTGGACGGCTACCTGCGGGATCACCCGGACCGCCGGATGGTGGTGATCGCCGGCGGAGGCCATCTCGCCTTCGGCGCCGGCATTCCGAAACGGGTATTCCGGCGGAACGGCCTGCCCTATGCGGTCATCCTGAACGATGTGGAGGTGGAGCCTCTCATTGCGGACTATATCGTCCTGACGCAGCCGCTCGAGGGCATGAGCGCGCCGAAGCTCATGGCAACCTTCCAGGAGGAGGGGGACCGGCTGCTGGTCCGCGATTTCGTGAAGGAGAGCCCGGCAAAGGCTGCCGGGGTCCGGGCAGGGGACGCGCTGCTGGCGCTGGACGGCCTGCCGGTGGCAGGGATCCAGGACGTCAAGCTGGCCCTGCACTTCAAGCAGAAGGGCGACAGCATCCTGCTCACCGTGGCGCGCAAGCGCTTCCTGCTGGGCGAGAAGGTGATGACCTTCGAGGTGAAGCTGTAGGGAGTGCGGAGTGCGGAGTGCGGAATGAACTTCAGCTTCGATCACCCTGGTCCCTGACCCCTGACCCTTTCTTCTTCCCCTATGACCTGCATCATAGCCATCCAGCGGCTTCGCGGTATAATAGAAGCATGAGCCTCTTCAAGGAAGGCTGCCCCGGCAGCGAGGAGATACGATCGCCCAAGCCCGAGGATATCCGGTGCCAGAAATGCGGCGAGAAGATGGAGATCTGGTCCGATGAGCCGGATGCCGCGTGCAAGAAGTGCGGCCATGTGAACGCCCGGCCCCTCGGGTCGTCCTGCATCGAGTGGTGCGCCTTTGCGAAGGACTGCGTGGGGGTCGAGAAGTTCGACCGCCTGATGAAGGCGAAGAAGAAATGATCCTATCCTGATGTCCCGTTCGGAGACCGGTGTCCTGCCGGTCCTGCCTGCCCCTCTCCCCTTGCTATTTTCCGGGAACTGTACTATTTTCATCTCCATGGCGGTGACGGCACCATCACGCGCGTGCCTGCCGCCGGAATCATGAAGATCGAGGAGGTCCCTGCATGAACACCGGGTCCGATCCCGCGCTCCGGGCGGCGCTGGAGTGGCTGCTGAAGCGGCCGGCGCTGCCGAAGAGCGGCCATCCGGCCACGGCCGAGAGCATCCGCTTCCAGCTCCGCCAGCCTATGGGTAGCATGCCCTCCTTCGCAGACCTCACCGGCGACGAGACGGAGGACCTGATCGCCTATCGGAACACCCTGTGACCGGAGTACCGGGACCGTCCGGCTGCAGGACCGCCTTCGGAGGTGCGGCATGGACCTGACGCAGGAGCAGTATCGCTATTTCCTGAAGGACAGCGTGCGCCTGACCATCGATTTCAGCCTTACGGCCCAGGCCCGGGGGCTGCCGTTGCCGCCGATCGAGCAGCCGGTCCCGGACAACGCTGTCCTCATCGGCCTGCCGCGGCCGGGCGCCTGGAAGGGCGTCGGGACGGTCGATCTCCTGACAGCGATCGCCGGCCGGCGGAGCCGCCGCCGGTTCCTGCCTGACCCCCTGACGCTCGACGAACTCTCCTTCCTGCTCTGGGCAACGCAGGGGGTCCGGGGCCCTGTGGGCGGAGGCACGGCCTTCCGCACCGTGCCCTCGGCAGGCTGCCGCCACAGCTTCGAGACCTATCTCTGCGCGATGAACGTTGCAGGGCTCGGGCAGGGGATCTACCGCTACCTGCCCCTGGAGCACCGGCTGCTGGAGGTCTCCCGGCCGTCGGATCTGGCCGCGCAGGTCGGCCGGGCCGCCTTAGGACAGGTCTTCGCCGGAAGGTCGGCGGTCACCTTCGTCTGGACCACGGTGCCGTACCGCATGGAGTGGCGCTACGGTCTCGCGGCGCACAAGGTGATCGCCATCGACGCGGGCCATGTCTGCCAGAACCTCTACCTGGCCTGCGCGGCCATCGGCAGCGGCGCCTGCGCCGTGGCGGCCTATGACCAGGACGCTCTCGACCGCCTGCTGGGCGTGGACGGGAAGGAGGAGTTCGCGCTCTACCTGGCGCCGGTGGGGAAGGTGGAGGACCTTGGCGAGGAGGAACCCTGAGCAGCGGACGCGTCGCGGTCCCGAAATGCCTTGCATTATCCCTGCGCTTGTTTTAGTATTATGCCGCCGAGAGGCGCTGTGACGATATTCATGATCAGGAGGACGTACCGGTGGCGAAGATGAAGCTGGACCAGGAAACGCTCGCTGCGAAGATCGCAAAGCTGAAAGAGAAGGCAAAGGCGGCGAAGGAGAAGGCGGGCGGCAAGAAGGCCGACCCCGAGGCGCGGAAGGCGAAGAAGAAGGTGAAGCGCGCACAGCGGAAGCTCCGGGCGGCAAAGACCTACAAGACCGCAGGCAAGAAGAAGGGCGGCGAGGCGGCGGCGTAGCAGCGCCGCCGGGCAGAAGCGCCATGCAGCGGTTTCTTCCCGTCCTTCTGGCGGTCGTCGCAGCAGCAACAGGCGCCTGCGCAGGCCGGTCGCTGCAGGAGGCCGCGCTCCCTTCCCCCGAGGCCGTTGCAACGGCGCCGGCGGCGCCGCAGGAGCCGGAGCAGCGGGTCTGGAGCGCCGCGGGTACCGCTTCCTGGTTCGGCCGGGAGCTGCACGGCAGGACCGGCCCGAACGGCGCGGTCCTGGACATGCATGGCCCCACGGCGCTCCACCGAACGCTTCCCCTCGGCGCCTCCCTCGTCGTGACGAACCAGGAGAACGGAACAAGCGCCACGGTCGTCGTCGCGGGGCGGGGTCCGTTCCATGCCGGACGGCTGATCGAGCTCTCCTATGCAGCGGCGCGCGACCTGGGTTTCGCCGGCCAGGGGACCGCGCCCGTCCGGATCGAGACCGCGGACCCTCTTCCGGAGAACGGCGTCTGGACCGTCCATGCGGCCTCCTTTGCCGAGGAGGAGATCGCCAAGGCCCTGCGGTACCGCCTGTCGCAGCGGTACGAAGTGGTCCTGGTCAGCGCCTTCCAGAACAATATCGGCACCTTCTACCGCGTTCGCGTCGGCAACTATCCCACGGAAGAGAAAGCGCAGCGCATCGCCGCCAAGCTGGCCCGGGAGGGTCTCGAGCCGGTGGTGCTGCGGAAGGACTGAGCAGGAAAGGGCGGGAAGGTGCAAGGAATGAAGATCCTGGTCAAGACCGGGCCTGCGGAGAAGATCAAGACCAACGCGCTGGCGATCCCCGTGCTGGACGGGAAGCCGGGCGCGGTGGCGTCGCGGCTGGACAGGCTCATGCGCGGTTCCCTCGCCAGGCTGCTGAAGCGGGGCGAGCTCGCCGCCAAGGCCGGCAGCACGGTCATCCTGCATCCCGACGGCATCGCGGCGGTGCGCGTGGTCCTGGTGAGCGCCGGACGGCAGGATGAGCTGACCGCCGACCGGTGCCGTCTCATCGCGGCGCGGGCGGCCGTTGCGGCCCGCGCGGCGGGCGCGAAGGACCTGGTCCTCGTCCCCGAAGGACTCGAGCTCGCTCCTGAGGCGCTCGGCGAGGCCTGCGCGGAAGGGGCGGTCCTCGGCCTCTACCGGTTCCTGCGGTACAAGAGCGGAAATGACGACAACGGCGTGAAGGGGATCGACCGGATCACGCTCCTGGCCGACACGGCAGCGCAGGCAGCGAGGGTCCGGAAGGGTGTGCGGACCGGCGAGGCCATCGCCGCGTCGGCCGTGATGGCCCGCGACATGGTGAGCGCACCTGCGGCGGACATGACCCCGAGCCATGTGGCGGGGATCGCGCGGAAGCTCGGGCGCGCCTGCCGGCTGCGGGTCCGCGTGCTGGAGCGCGATGCCATGCGGAAGCTGGGGATGGGCGCGCTGCTGGGCGTGGCTGCCGGCAGCAGCCAGCCGCCGAAGTTCATCATCGTCGAGCATCGGGGCGGCGGCAGGAAGCCCTGGATCGCCCTTGTCGGGAAGACCATCACCTTCGATTCCGGCGGCATCTCGATCAAGCCCTCCGAGGGCATGGACAAGATGAAGTCCGACATGGCCGGCGGCGCGGCGGTCCTCGGCGCCATCCGGACCGCGGCCGCGCTGAAGCTGCCCCTGAACGTCGTGGCGCTCCTGCCGGCCACGGAGAACATGCCGGGCGGGTCGGCCTACAAGCCGGGCGACGTGCTCCGGACCCTCTCCGGCCAGACCATCGAGATACTGAACACCGATGCCGAGGGCAGGCTCATTCTTGCCGACGCTCTTGCCTACGCCTGCCGGTACAAACCTGCGGCGATCGTGGACATTGCCACGCTCACCGGCGCCTGCCGGGTCGCGCTGGGCCCTGAGGCCGCGGGGATGCTCGGGAACAATGACGCGCTCAAGGAGCAGGTCCGGGCCGCGGGCGAGGCAACCGGGGAACGGGTCTGGGAACTGCCGCTCTGGGACGGGTACTGCGAGCTCATCAAGAGCGAGATCGCGGACATGAAGAACACCGGCGGCCGGGACGGCGGGGTCATCACCGCGGCCTGCCTGCTCAAGCGGTTCGTGGGCAGGCACGCCTGGGTGCACCTGGACATCGCCGCTGTGGGATGGATCGAGAAGGACCGGCCCTATACGCCCAAGGGCGCCTCGGGCTTCGGCTGCCGTCTCCTGACCCGGTTCCTG
>CAZTXN010000120.1:0-8110 GCA_964617655.1 uncultured Nitrospiraceae bacterium
ATGAATGGGCTGTGCCGGCGTGGTGGAACTGGTAGACGCAGCGGACTCAAAATCCGCCGGGGGCAACTCCATGTCGGTTCGATTCCGACCGCCGGCACCATTTTTTATCAATCAGTTAGCGCCCTCCTCACGTCGTTGTCAGACCCTTCAATTACCCTATTCACCCGAAATTGTGCCAAATTGTGCCCGTCGTGTGCCTGCGAGTGTGCGCGTTCGAATTCCCGATGCATCGCGACGACTCTTTGCGACGCAAGCTTGAGGTCCGCCTCGTTCACGATGTTGTAGCGGTCGAACACGGAGCGTGTCTTGTGGCCTGAAATCTTCATGGCCACGCGCTCGGGCACGCCGCTGCGAATCATGTTGCGCACCGCTGTTTTTCGGAGATCATGGAACAGTTTGCCCGGCAAGCCGACAGCCTTGCAGGCGATCTCCCATGAATCTCGAAAATCGATGAGGCGGCGGCCATTCAGGAAGAACACATACGGACAGACATGAGCGGAATAGGCATCAGAACGGTTTTTTGACCTGAAGAGTGGGAATTTTGCTGAAGTCCTTTGAATTTTCCGTGACGATCTCGGTCACATCGTTTTCCAGCATGGTTGCCGCGATAGCAGCGTCCCATAAATGAATTCCGTGCTTCGCTACGAGCTCAAGCGCTGTGATGAGCGTATCCGCATCTCGATCAATTACCGACCACTTGTCCGACTCGATAAAGTCCTGCACAAGACCTTTCGCGGTTGCGACATCAACGGGCTTCTCGACTTTTCGCGTGATCACGACGAAAAACTCCATCAGATTTTGCAAGCATACCACGCCTCCGCCGTCGATCCAGAGATGCCTCACCAAGTCACGCGCTGCCGTGTGTTTCTCTCCCTCCGATGTGTCGTAGGCATAAACGAGGATATTCGTATCGATCAGTTTACCGGGCATAGAGGTCTTCGCGCGAGGAGTAGAGTTTTTTCCCGAGAGAAAAACCCTTGTCAAGATATCCGAGTTGCCTGCTCTGAATGTCTTCCTGCCTTGTTTCCGACAAGGTCTTCACCGTAACAAGCGCATGCGTCCCGACAGACAGGCCGGTGCTCTTGTCCAGGTGAATGATGTTGCCTTCGATCGTGCCTTTGTAGATTTTCTTCATATTGCCCACCTCCTTTGCTGCATCCGATACAAGTATACACGAAAGCGCGGGGAAGGAAAACCGCTATTTTCAGCCATGTACGGAACCTTCACGCTCAATCCCATCAAGCCAGCCCGAGAAATCCTCATGGCTCATGCTGAGCAGTGTCGGGATCTTCTGATGATCGCTGAGCACACCAAGCATGTTGTAGAGCGCGAGATACGCCGTCAGGCCGTACATGAAGTTCGTGTATGCGGGGGAAAGAAGGCTGTCCTGCTTCGTTGAAAACACGCTGCCTCGTACCTTTTCCGGCTGAGGCAGATTATCGGGAACCAGGCGGTTGATGTCCTGATACATTCCATGCGCGGACTCGACAGCCCGTCTCAGCTTTTCGCCGACATAGCCGAGCGGCGGACCCTTTCGCCTCTCCTCTTTTTCATACGCCCCGGCGTTCGGTTCACGAAACAGATCGCTTATATCATCCATGTGCCATGCTCCTTTTCTGTTTCGGTTTTATAGCATGACGCTTTATCAGCGTCAAGGAAAAGCCCGCATCGTCTGTTCAAAGAAACGGCCCCGGCTCGCCTGGGGGCCATGCTGCATCTTCACTTTTGCTTCACTGAAACTGTGCCCATTTTGTGCCCGTGAGCCTCGGAAACCACCTTTTCCGTCCTGCTCGGTCGCCCTCGATACATTTCAGAAACTCGCCCTGCGGGCTCGGACATCTGAAATGCTTCACCCTCGGGCTCGGTCGCAGGCCGGGAATGACCGCATGGGATCAAGAAAGACAGCCGTAGGGGTCACCCTGCGTGGTGACCCTCATTGGGCGGCCACCCCCGATCTCATCCTTCGAGGGCAAACTCCGGGCCGCCCCTGCGTTTTACCCCTGACGCGGGCGGCTCTGACGCGATGGCCGTGAAGAGGCATGCGCAGAAAGACCATGCATCAATAAAAACCCCTGCGGCCTTTCCGGCCCCAGGGGTCATGCAGCGCTCCTCGCTGATCCTACAGCTCGAACTCCATCCCTGCCGCCACGCCCACGCAGGAAAGCGCCGACCCCTTCTCCTTCGCGATGCGAGCGCAGTCGTTCACCATCCGGTCCATCTCTTCGTCCGTCCGCTCCTGGTTGATATGGAAGAGCCCGAACCGCTTCACCCCCGCCTCGAGGGCCAGGCCGAGCGCGTCGGTATAGACCGAGTGGCCCCATCCCTTCGTGAGCTGGTACTGCTCCTTCGTGTACTCCGCGTCATGGATCAGCAGGTCCGCGCCTTCGGAGAACCGGAGATAGTTATCGCGGCCGGAGCCCCCGTCATGCCGGTGCGTCAGCTCGTTGTCCGTCAGGAAGACGAAGCTCCTGCCGTCCTCGGTGAAGCGGTAGCCGAGGCCCTGATTGGGATGGCTCAGGGGGATGGTGGTGATCCGGACCGAGCCGATGGAGAACTCCTGCTCGCAGACGCCGTGGAACTCGAACTCCGCCGCGAGCTGGCCGAAGTCCACGGGAAAGTAGGGCGCCACCATGGCCTGGGAGATCATGTGGCGCACCGACTCCTGCACATAGGCGCAGCCGTAGAGGCTGATCTTCGTCCCCCTGAGATAGATCGGCTTGAAGAAGGGGAAGCCCATCAGGTGGTCCCAGTGGGCGTGGGTGAGCAGTACGGAGCAGTTCCTGCGGCCCGCAGCGACCAGCTTGTTTCCCAGCCTGCGCATCCCGGTCCCGGCATCCACGACGATCAGGTCGCCGCTCCTGCTCTCGAGCTCGAGGCAGGTGGTGTCCCCGCCGTACCGGTCGTATTCACGGCCCGATACCGGGATGGATCCCCGGGAGCCCCAACAGGTGATCTTCATGCCGCGCTCCTCCTTCCGCTGCACGCCGGGCCGCCGGGGATACCCGGGGCCGGTCCTTCCGGTTTCCTGACATTATAGAGCAAATCGTTGGAGAACAAAACGTCGAAAAGGGATCCCGCGATGTGAATTTTACCCGGCGCAGGGGTGCCGGGCGCAGGAAAAGAAAGAGGCAGGCCCCGTAGGGGGCCTGCCTCGATGGTGGGTGCTGCTGTCTGGGAAACTAGAGCTTCACGACGTTCGCCGCCTTGGGGCCCTTCGGGCTGTCGACGACATCGAACGACACGGCCTGACCCTCGGCCAGGCTCTTGAAGCCGTTGTCCTGGATCGCCGAGAAATGCACGAACACGTCCGCGCCTTCCTCGCTGGCGATGAAGCCAAAACCCTTGGCGTCATTGAACCACTTCACGGTACCTTGTGCCATGATGATCACCCTCCTTCCGTCAGAGTCGAAGTTCACGGAAGGATGTCACAACAAAACCGCAAGGACGGATCCTTGCGGCCGCTCGAA
Organism: uncultured Nitrospiraceae bacterium; assembly: GCA_964617655.1. GTDB lineage: Bacteria > Nitrospirota > UBA9217 > UBA9217 > UBA9217 > JAKAHZ01. The sequence continues at coordinate 3,468 of CAZTXN010000120.1, forward strand.
CGACAAAGACTCCCGAACTTCCGCCAGCATAATCTCCCATACGGCCGGGAATGTCAAGGGAAATCTTCGGCCCTTCTGTTCCGGACGCTGCAGTCTTCTGCTACACTTGAAAGGGAGCAGGTGTTCTATGCCGAAAGTGCCAGGAAAGAAGCTGACGCGGGAGCAGCTCCGCAGGAAGCTGGCCCGCCTCGAGCGGAAGCTGGCAACGCTCGAGCAGAAGGCAGCGGGCCCTGCATCGTCCGCCAACGGCCGGCAGGAGAGCCCCGCCCGATACCGCCGGCTCTTCGAGGAGTCGAAGGACGGCATCGTGCTCATCGACGGCGCCACCGGACGCATCCTCCAGGTGAACCGCGCCTTCGCCGAGATGGCCGGCCTGGCCGGCCGCACTCTGCTCGGCCGTCCGCTCTGGGAGCTCGGGCCCCTCGAGGGCCTGGACATAGGCCAGGTGGCCATCCGGGAGCTCCAGTCGCAGGACCGGATTTTCTATGACGACCTTCCCTTCCTGCGGAGCGACGGCACGCGTACCAGCGTGGAGCTCACCTGCTCCGCCCACAGCCTCGGCCGCCGAAGCGTCGTCCAGTGCCTCTTCCGGGACATCGCGCCGCGCAAGCGGCTGGAGCGGCAGCTGGAGCGGTCCGAGGCCCGGTTCCGCGCGCTCTTCCGCCACGCCCATGTGGGCATCGCCTTCCTGGACCCGGCCGGCAGGGTTCTGGACAGCAATCCCGCGTTCAGCGAGATGCTGGGCTACAGCGAGCATGAGTTGCGCGGCAGGGCCGTCGGCAGCCTGGTCCACCCGGCGGACCAGGCCGCGGAGCTACCGCTCTTCCAGGAGCTCCTCGAGGGATCGCGCGACGCCTACCGGGTCACCTGCCGCCACCTCCGCAGGGACGGCGCCCTGCTCTGGGGCCTGGTCGGCGCCACCTCCGTCGGCGGCGCGGACCGAAGCTCGCCGCTCATCATCCGCATCACTGAGGATATCACGGACCGCAAGCGGGCCGAGGAGACGGTCATCCGCTCCCGCGACTTCTACCGCTCCCTCCTGAACGAGCTGCCGAACCCCATCCGGCTGGCGGACACCGACGGCCACTGCGACTACTTCAACAGCGCCTGGCGCTCCTTCACCGGCAGGCGCATGGAGCACGAACTGGGCGAGGGATGGACCGACTCGGTCCATCCCGAGGACCGGGAGCGGGTCCTCGCGCTCTTCCGGACCTCCGTCGCCGGACGCAGCCCCTTCACGACCGAGTACCGCCTGCGCCGGGGCGGCGGCGACTACCGGTGGATCGTCGAGTTCGGCAATCCCTTCAGCGACATGGCCGGCGTCTTCGCCGGTTACGTGAGCTCCTGCTACGACATCCACGACCGGAAGGCCCTGGAGGAGGCGCTCAAGTCCATCTCGCTCACCGACGACCTGACCGGCCTCCTGAACCGCCGCGGCTTCTTCACCCTGGCCCAGCAGCAGGTCCGGATCGCCAACCGGGCCGGCCGCGGCCTGCTGCTGCTCTACGGCGACCTGGACGGCCTGAAGTCCATCAACGACCTCCACGGCCACCATGCCGGCGACCGGGCGCTGGTCGAGACCTCGGCGCTGCTGCGCGAGGTCTTCCGCGACTCGGACATCATCGCCCGGCTCGGCGGGGACGAGTTCGCCGTGCTGATGCCCGATGAGAACGGGACCATGGATGAGCAGGCGGTCCGCACCCGCCTCGCCGAGGCGGTCGATGCGCGCAACGCGGCGACGATCGAGCCCTTCGACCTCTCGATCAGCGCCGGCGTGAGACGCTACGACCCGGGCCAGCCCGCATCGCTCGACCGGATCATCTCCGAGGCGGACGGCCTCATGTACCGGGAGAAGAAGGGGAAGCGGCCGGTCTAGGCGGCCGCGCGGAAGGGTCAGCCTACCACAAGACCTCGTCCTCCCTGCGCCAGGCAGGGTCCACGATGCAGAGAAAGACCAGGTCGTCCGGTCCGGTGTTGGTGATCTGCTGCCGTGCCCGGGGCGGGATGTAGACCGTGTCGCCGGGACGCACCGCGCCGGTCTCGCCGTCGATGCGCATCTCGCCGCTGCCGGACAGGATATAGTAGACCTCCGACGTGCGGAGCGCATGCAGCCAGGTGGTCTGGCCGGAAGCGACCACGGCCCGGGCGAGGCTGTAGCGAAGCGCCAGGTCCGCCTTGGCAGGATGCAGGAGCTCCCGGAGCCGGCAGTTGTCGCCGGCGACGAATTCCGGGCAATCCTCAAGGTTCCTGATGAACACGCCCGCTCCCCTCCCCTCGGCCCTGCGGCCGCTTCCTGCCCAGGACCCGCGCCATGACCTCGGAGAGGTCCCGGATCCGGTAGGGCTTGACCACCACGTCCTGGAACCCGAAGGTCAGGAAATCGGCCATCACGGGGTCGTCGGAGTACCCGCTCGACGCAATGACCCGCGCGTTCCGGTCCACGGCCAGCAGCTTGCGCACCGCCTCCTTGCCGCCCATGCCTCCGGGGATGGTGAGGTCCATGATCACCGCGTCGAAGGGCGTCCCGTCCTCCCGCGCAACGCGGTATTTCTCCACGGCCTCCGCGCCCTCGGTCGCGTGCTCCACGTCGTAGCCGAGCCGTTCCAGCATCGAGGCCGTGGTCTCCCGCATCTCCTCCTCGTCATCCATGATCAGGACCCGGCCCCGTCCCATCAGGACCTTCTCCGGCCTTGCCGGCGGCGCGACCACGCCGTCCGATGCCGGAAGGAAGAGACGAAACGTCGATCCCCGGCCCAGCTCCGACTCGACCGTAATATGGCCGTCATGCCGGCGGATAATGGAATAGGTTGCGGCCAGCCCCAGGCCGCTCCCCTTCTGCTTGGTCGTGAAGTAGGGATCAAAGATCCGGTCGAGATGTTCCTTCGGGATGCCCGTGCCCGCGTCCCGGACCGAGACCATTACATACCGTCCCGCCGCGAGCGTCGGCACTTCGTTCGGTCCGAGCGTCATGTTCTCCCCGGAGATCCGGATGATCCCCCCGCGCGGCATGGCGTGGTCCGCGTTGATCAGAAGGTTGTTGAAGACCTGCATCATCTGGCCTTCATCCGCCTCCACGGGCCAGAGATCCTTCGGGAGCGCCAGTTCATGCAGCACCCGCGACCCGCGGAGCGAGAACCCCGCCGCCTCGGCTAGCACCGCGGGAAGGGAGACCGGCCGCTTGACCGGGGCGCCGCCGCGGGAGAAGACCAGCAGCTGCCTTGTAAGCTCCTGCGCCCGAAGCGACGCGCGGTCCGCCTTGGCAAGCTGGTCGTAGGCACGGCTCGACGGATCCAGGTCCAGCAGGGCCATGGAAATATTGCCCATCACGGCTCCCAGCAGGTTGTTGAAGTCATGAGCGATGCCGCCGGCGAGCAGACCGAGGGACTCCAGCTTCTGGATGCGGGAAAACTCGCTCTCGATGCGCTCCCGTTCGGCGATCTCGTTCTGGAGCCGGACATTGGCCTCCCGCAGCTCGGCGGTCCGCTCGTCCACCAGCTCCGCGAGCCGCTCCCGGTGCCGTCGCAGCTCCTCCTCCACCCGCTTCCGCTCCGTCATGTTGCGGATGATTCCCGCTACGGCGATCGGCTCTCCCTGTCCGTTCTTGACGAGCGACGTGGAGAGCCAGACCGGGAAAGACCTGCCGTTCTTGTGCTTCGCCGTCACCTCGCCGCTCCAGCGTCCGTGCTGCCGGATACCCGGCAGGATCACCGCGTCGGCATAGGCCTTGTCGGCGTTCATGTCGCCCAGGTGCCGCCCCGCCAGATCAACGTCCCGGTAGCCGTAGAGCTCCTCCACAGCCCGGTTCGAATAGACGATGATGCCGTCGAGATCCGCGATCTGGATCCCGTCCATGGCCTCGTCGATCGCCTGGGAGAAAAGGCGGAGGTCGTCCTCGATCTTCTTCCGCTCCGTCACGTCCCGCACGGCCTCGATGCCCGCAACGACCTCCCCGCGGGCGTTCCGGAGCGGCGCGGAGCGAAGCTCCAGGGTGACCGTTCCCCCGGGCACTGCCTTGCTCCGCTCCAGCAGATGATGTCCGCCGTCGGCGAAGGACCGCGCCACCGGGCACTCCGGACAGATCGAGCTGCGTCCGGCGTACTGCTCGTAGCACAGCCTGCCCAGCTGCTCGCCCATGAGGGACCGGTGGGCGGCGTTCTGGTAGATGACCCGGAACTCCCGGTCCTGGATGCTGATGCCGTCGGGGATGGCGGCGAGGACCGCCTCGGACCGCGCCTTCTCGTCCTCGAGCCGCGCCAGCGCCTCCCGCAGGTCCGACTCGGCCCGGCGGCTGCGGCCCAGCGCGCCGGCAAAGACCGCGCCGAAGGAGACGAAGCAGAGCATGATGAAGAGGCGGAAGTAGAGCTCGTGGGGCGTGATCTCGAGGATGAGGGACCCAAGGAAGCTGCCGTGGCCGAAGACCAGGGAGTCCACTGCCGCATCGGCGACCCAGGCGATGAGGGCGGCGCCCGTTGCGGCAAGGATGATGCGGGTTTCGTAGGTCCTGATCGACGGCTTCATAGCGCCTCCGGCCTTATGGGAAGGGCCGATTGGCCATGCTAGCGCATCTCCGGCCTCTTTGTCAACCAGGCCTTTCCGGCCTTGCGCCGGACCGTGCGGCATGGTACAACAGAGGCGCCATGACA
>CAZTXN010000121.1:0-8095 GCA_964617655.1 uncultured Nitrospiraceae bacterium
GCAGCAGGAGGAGCAGTTCTGCCTCAAGGCGCTGGAATACGGCGCCACCTCCGCCTACCTGGGGCTCTATTTCATCCATGCCAAGACCGACGGCGCGAAGGCTCTGGAATACCTGAAGAAATATATCGCGACCGAGCCCCGGGACTCCGTCCCCTATGTCCTTCTGGGTGAAGCGGAGTTCGAGAAGGGAAACTATGCAGCGGCAAACGGCTATCTGACGGCGTCCAAGAAGGTTGCGCGCGGCAGGTCATCCAATGTCGACTGGCTGCTGTTCCAGTCGAACTACCTGACCGGGAACTATGCCGCTGCGAGCAGCATGCTCGACAGCTCCTTTGCGCAGGGAAAGACCGTGGGCGATCTCAAGGCCCTGATCGCCCGCGACCCCCGTTTCGCAGATATCGTCGATCAGCCGGAGTTCAAGCGGCTCGTGCCGATCATCAACGGACGGTCCATCGGCAGGCTGTACAGCAAACGCTGATCCGGCCATACTGCAAGGCTCTCAGCAGCCCCCTTCCCGGAGAGGAAGGGGGCTTTCTTTTTCAACGGCAAGGTCGGCAGTCCAGGCAAGCAGAAATTCTCGAACCGCTCGCGCCGGCTGCAGACCGAAACGCGCCAATGCTTGACAGGCTGTCGAACATCACGCTTGCCGGGCATTGCGAGCGAAGCGTCGCAAACTCGCAGTCAAGAACTTCCGGCAGATACGAGATCGCTTCCCCCGCTTCAACCACGCGGGGGCAGGCCTGTCAAGAATGCTCCTCGCAATGACAGTACGAGAACCTTTTTCACCAGCCTGTTGAAGGAATACTATCGATGGATTTCTGGTATGGCAAGGAATTCCTGCGATGGGGTATGTTCGGGGGAGGGGGAGAATCAGGCCGCCCCGGGGCCGCTCCGCTGCATCACGCAGGAGAAGAAGGAACGCGGATGCTCGTCCGCTCTTTCATCCTTCGACGCTGACTAGATGATCCCCTTTCTCCTTGCAGCAATAAGCGCTCCCTGCCGGTCCTTGGCGTGAAGCTTCTCGTAGATATTCTTGATATGGGTATGGACCGTGTGGGGGCTGATGCTGAACTTCCCGGCGATGTCCTTGTAGGTCAGGCCGTTCTCGATCTCCTTCACGATCTCGCGCTCCCGGTGGCTCAGCACATAGGTGTCGTCGGCCGCGTCCTCCTGGAACTCCCGGATCACCTTCCGGGCGATCTTGGGGCTCATGGGGGAACCGCCCTTTGCCAGCGTATGGAGCGCGTCGATGAGCTCCCGGGGCGTGCTGCCCTTCAGGATATAGGCCGAGGCGCCCGCCTTGATGGCCGAGAAGACGGTCTCGCGGTCGTCGAAGACCGTATGCGCCATGATCTCGAGATCCGGCAGCCGGTCCTTCACCTCGCGGATGAGCTCGATGCCGGACATGCCCGGCAGGCCGATGTCCGCGAGCAATATCTCGGGGTTCGCGCGCTTCAGCCCGGCCAGCGCGTCCTCGGCCGTGGCATAGGTGCTGACCACGGAGATGCCCGTCTCGCCGCTCAGCAGCAGCTTCAGGTTCTCGCGGAGCAGTACGTCGTCCTCAACGATGGCGACTTTCATAGGGGAACCATAGCACATCCCGGGGGGGAAAATCCACCCCCCCGGCGGGGTATTTTTAGGGTATGGGGATCTCGCTCACGATACGGGTGCCGTTCTCCGACAGGGCCGTGAAGGTTCCGCCCACGGCCTCGGACCGGGTCCTCATGTTCTGCAGCCCCCGGCCCGACCCCTTCGGCGCGCAGAGACCCACGCCGTTGTCCTGCACGTGCAGCACGATCCGACCCTCTTCCACCGCGAACCGGACCGCGACCTCCGTGGCCTTCGCATGCTTCACGATATTGGCCAGGGACTCCTTGTAGATGCGGAAGAGGTTCATGGCGACCACGGTGCTCGGCATGGTGCCGCGCTCCGGCAGGTCGGTCGCGAGGCTGAACCGGATCCCGTGGGGCTCGATGATGGCGCTGCCCAGGTGGCGCAGCTCCGCCGCGACCGCCGGCCAGGAGAGCTCGCGCGAATCGAGGCTCTGGATGAAGCCGCGTATCTCCGAGAGGCTCTCGCGCGAGAGCTCGACGATCGTGGCGAGCGAACGCCGGACCGCATCGAGGTCCCCGCTCTGGCGGGCGAGCTCGGCCAGGAGATTGATGTTCGTCGTGAGGCCGCCGATTCCGTCATGGAGGTCCTTGAGGATGCCCTCCTTCTCGGTCTGGTGGCGGTGCTGCTCCTCGAGACGCGCCTGGAGGTGCTTCTCGTTCTCCTCAAAGAGCCGCTCCTTGTCGTCCTCCGCCTTCTTGCGGTCCGTGATGTCGAAGATGGTCCCGATGACCGCGACCTGCCCTTCATACTCCACCGTGCCGGCGGTCATGAGAACCCAGCGCTCCGAGCCGTCCTTTCGCAGGATCTTGAACTCGTACTGCGGCGGGGGCGCGTCGCCGTCCAGACGGGCGCGCCCCCGCGCAGCGATCAGCTGACGGTAGTCCGGATGCACGATCGTCCAGAACTCGAGCTGCAGGATCTCTTCCATGGTATAGCCTGACATGCGGACGCCCGCGGGATTGGCATACAGGAACTTTCCTCCGCGGTGGATGAAGATGGCGGCAGGCAGGGTCTGAGCAAGGGTGCGGAAGATGCCCTCCTGCTCGCGGAGCGATACGCGCATGCGGCGCGCGTCCTCGAAGAGCCGCGCGTTCTCGATCGCCACCGAGGCCTGACCGACAAGGGTCTGCAGCACCTCGATGTCGCTCTCCAGATAGGCGTCCCCGCTCGCTCGCTCCCCCAGGGAGAGCACGCCGAGCAGTTGCCCCTTCGAGAAGAGCGGCAGCATCAGCTCGGCGCCCGCCTCCGCCAGGGCATGCGCCAGACCCCGTTCCTCCGGCCGAAGCGATGATGCCAGCTCCTCCCGCACCACGGGCCGCGGGTCCCGGGACAGATGGTCGGTCAGCGGCTGGGGCAGAACCGGCGCCACGCGCGGCGCGCCGTCCGGTCCGTAGCACTTCCGCGTAGCATACCGGCCCTGCTGATCGCGAAGGTAAAGACAGGCAAGCCCGACCCCCAGGCCGGCCCGGACGCTCTCCACCAGATGGCGCAGCAGGTCGTCGAGATCCAGGATGCTGACCGCTGCCTTGGCCGACCGGTTCAACAACTGCTGGTAGGCATAGCGGTCGCCGAGGACCAGGTCGTTGATCCAGCGCTGCATGGTCCTGCTGAGCGGCGTGCCGAAGAGCAGCGCGCCGATCAGCGGGATCGAGAGGAAGATCGCTCCGCCGGCGCCCATCGACGGTTCGAGCGTCCGGAAGAGCATGAACTGGAGGACCGCGACGATCAGGGAGAGAAAGAGGATGTTCAGGACGCGGGAGACCACGATCCGGATATCGAAGAGCCGGTAGCGGGTGATCGCATAGAAGGTGAGGAGCACCCAGGGAAAGCTGAAAGAGGACGCCAGCCCGGGCTCGATGCCGAAACCGCCGAAAAGCTGGAGGAAGCCGGCGGTGATCGAGCCTCCCGCCCCGAAGATCAACGTGCCATAGAAGAAGTAATTGAGCTGCGCCCGCCGGACTCCGCTCACCTTCCGGCGCAGCCGCAGGACCTCGATCATGAGCCAGAAGATCAGGACCCCGCCGGCGAAACGACAGAGGTTCTCGAGCGGGCCATGGACATTTACATAGGGGTGCAGCCGGTAGGCCGACGTGACGATCTGGTCCGTGAAGACCGCCAGGAGCAGGGCCGCCGACCAGAACGGATAGAGCAACCAGCCGGTCAAACGCGCCTTCGTGCTGCGTTCGTCGCCGAGGTAGAAGACCGTCTGGATCGCAGCGGGGATGGTGAACCAGCCGATCCAGCTCGTCCGCGCGAAGAGGTTGTAGTCGAGCCCCAGCGACGCCCGGATGTACATGATCGCCGTGCTGAGCGAGAATGCTGCGGCGAAGAGCGCGAACAGGGCGACCGACCGGTTGACCGGGCTCCTCCGGGGATCCTGCTTCAGCAAAAGGACGCCGAGCAGCATCTCGAGCACGGCGACGAAGAGGAGCGGATATCCAAGGACCTGCGACAGGTTCATGGGCGACCACCCCGGAAGGACCTCATGGGCTGAGTATGTCAAAGGGAGGCGGGCAAGTCAACAAAAAAGAGGGAGGGCGCCAGCCTGCTCCGGGTGATCCGGCCGACGATCTTGCCTCGTTCTCAATCGCCGATCGGCAGCTCGAGCCGGACCGAGGCGCCGCCGTCGCTGCTCAGGACAAGCGTACCGCCGAGCTCGGCGGCGCGCGATCGCATGTTCATCAGCCCCCGGCCGGGCCTGCCCGCGCCGTCCATGCCGATGCCGTCGTCCCGGATCGAGAGCCTCGCCCGGTCCCCGGTGATCGTGAACGAGACCTCGACCGACCCGGCCCGGGCATGCTTAACGATGTTCGAGAGCGCCTCCTTGTAGATGCGGAAGAGGTTCATGGCGACCATGCTGCCCGGCCCGCCGCTGCGCTCCTCGCCCGCCACCTGCACGGCCAGCCGGATGCCGTGGGGTTCGATGATGGTGCTGCCGAGATGACGAAGCTCCGCCGCGATCGTGTGCCACGTGAGCTCCCGGCTGTCGAGGGTCTGGATGAACCCCCGGATCTCCGAGAGGCTCTCGCGCGAGAGGTCCGCGATCGTCGCGAGCGACCGGCGGACCGCGTCGGGATCCCCGCTCTTCCGGGCGATCTCGGCCAGGAGGTTGATGTTCGTGGTGAGCCCTCCGATGCCGTCATGGAGGTCCTTCAGGATCTTCTCCTTCTCCGCCGCGTGCTTGGCCTTCTCCTCCTCCGCCTGTTTCAGCTCCGTGATATCGACCACCATCGTGAGCAGCGTCGGCTTCCCCTCATAGACGATCACGGCCGAGGTCGTGTATCCCCACCGCTCGGTGCCGTCCCTGCGCAGGTACTTGAACTCCAGGTACTCCGGCGCGACCGGCTCGCCCCGCATCCTCGCCATACCCCGGGCCATCATGACCTCCCGGTAGTCGGGATGCACGAGCTGCCAGATCTTCATGGCCAGGAGCTCGGCAAGGGCGTATCCCGTCAGATGCATGGTGATCCGGTTCGCGAAGAGGATGCCGTCCATGCGGTGGAAGAGGATCGCTGCCGTGGAGGTGTCCGAGACCGTCGTGAAGATCCCCTCCCGTTCCTTGAGCGAGGCCCGCGCCTCCACCGCCTCCTCGAAAAGCCGGACGTTCTCGATGGCAGCCGCCGTATGGCTCGCCACCATCCGGAGCACCTCGATGTCCTCCCGGAGATAGGGCTGCCCGTTCCTGCGATCGCCGAGCGCCAGCGCGCCGTGCAGCCTGCCCTTGGTCGCGAGCGGCAGCACCAGCTCGGCGTCCATGGCGAGAAGCGCCCGGGAGACCTCATCGTCCGCCGGCGGCCCGGTCTCTTCGCGCAGCAGCGGTGAACCGTTCCGGAGGCTGCCGGCCACGGGCTGCGGCAGGCTGCAGCCCTCCTCTCTGTTCACATCCTGTCCGCAGTCCGCCAGAACATATCCACCGTCAGGACCTCGCAGGTAGAGCGAGACACGCGAGGCCCCGACCCCGGTCCGGACCGCCTCCACGATGTAGCGCAGCAGCTCATCGCGGTTCAGGATCGAGGTCATGGCATGGGCGGATTCCCGCAGCATCTCCTGGGAGCGCTGCCGGTCCCGCAGGATGACGGCATCGACCGCCTGCTGAACGTTCCTGCTGAGCGGCGTGCCGAAAAAGAGCATTCCGAGCAGCGGGACGGAGAGGAAGAGGAAGGGCGCTGTTCCAAAGAAGCGCCCGACCGCCAGGAACAGCGCGGCCTGGAGCGCCGCAACGAAAAGGGAGATGAGCAGGATGCCGGTCAGCCGGGAGAGCACGATGCGGATATCGAAGAGCCGGTACCGGGTGATGGAGTAGAAGATCATCAGCACCCAGGGGAAGCTGAAGTAGGCGCTGAGGGAGGGCTCGAGCCCCGTGCCGGTGAAAAGCTGCAGGAAACCGCCGATCACGGCCCCGCCGGTTCCGAAGAAGATAGTGCCATAGAGGTACCAGTTGAGCGTTTCACGCCGCACACCGGTCACGGTCCGCTTGAGACGGATGATCTCGTAGAGCAGCCAGCCGACCGAAAGGCCGCCGATCAGCCGGAACGGCATCTCGAGCGGACCCGGGCTGTTCCGGTAGGGCAGCGGGATATACCCCTCGGTCACGACGAGCTCGGTGAAGAGGCAGAGGCCGAGCACGACGGTCCAGAAAGGATACCATACCCATCCGACGATCCGCGCCCGGCGGCTCCGCTCGTCGCCGAGATAGAGCACGGTCTGGATGGCCGTCGGCACCGTGAACCAGCCGACCCAGGTAAGCCGGGTGAAGAACAGGTGGTCCAGGCCGGCAGCGACCCGGAGATACATGAAGGCCGCGCTGAAGGACCAGAGCGCGGCGGCGAAGGCGCATGCTGCGGCCGCCCTGTTGACCGGACTGTGGCGGAGGTTCTGCCGGAGCAGCAGCAGGCTGAGAAAGAGGTCGAGCGCAGCGATGGGCAGCAGCGGATACCCGATGAGTTGTGCGCTGAGCATGTACGGCCGCCTTCAGGCAAGAGGTGCTTCGAGTATCGCAGAGGCCGGGGGCGGAGTCAAGATAATAATGGCTGGACCGTTTTCGGTGGTTGGCCGCATCCCGGCAGGGGGCGGCTGGTGCGGCCGCACCGGGAGGAGGGACGCGGGGAGACCCCGCGCGGTCAGGACCGGAGGAAGAGGAAGAGCAGGACGCCGAACCCGACGAGCACCCCGGCCGCGGTCTCGTGCTCCGAGTTCTCCTTCACCACCTTCCAGCTCCAGCGGCTCGCCCCGCGGCCGGGATAGGCCGAAAGGCGGGGAAGATAGTCCGGCACCGCCTGGTCATAGACCTTCCAGGCGTCGCCGAAGCTTGCGATCAGCTTCTCGTTCTCCTGCTTCTTCTTATAGGGCGCGTAGTAGATGAAGAACCAGGTGAATCCGGCCACCATGATCCAGACGTTCATGGCCATGGCGCTGTATCCCAGGGTGATCAGGAGCGTTCCGATATAGAGCGGGTTCTTGACATATGCATAGGGACCGGTGGTGGTGAGCTGCCAGTTCTTCCGCAGATGCCCTGCGGCCCAGAGCCTGAGCCACTCGCCCAGCAGCGCGACCGCGGCGCCGGGCAGGAACCAGCGGGCTTCGAGCATCTTGTTCCGTGCGAGCCAGAAGAGCACGATGCCCACGATGCCGGCAAGCACCGTCTTGGTCGTCACCTTCGTCAGCTTGTAGCGCAGGTCCTTCACCGGCATGCGGCGCGCACCCGTCGTTCCTGCAGGTGTCTTAGCTTCATTGGTCTCCATCGGTCGGCCCCCTTCTGATGCGTTTTTCGGCCAGCTCGCCTTCCTCATGCCACCGCCTGCTGCGGGGGAAGAACAGGTTGCGGAGCCGGACCGTCCGGCGGTCGCGTTCCGTCAGGAGCTCCGGAGCGAAGAGATGCTTCATCTTGACGAGCGACAGCCGGTCCGCGAACCCCAGCAGCCGGACGAGCAGGCGGCCGAGAAGCGGCAGGCCGCCGGGATGCACGGCCGAGGCGAGGTCCACCACGAAGACCCGGTCGTTCACCAGCAGGATGTTGGAGCGGCGCTGCAGGTCGAGATGCACCCAGCCCCGCTCATGCAGCTCGTTCACGATGCGCTCGAGCTGCAGCACCACGCCCGGACCGAGCTCATGGCGCTTGAACCCGCCCAGGTCCCGCCCCTCGAGGTACTCGATGGCGAGCGAGAAGGGGTTGAGCCGCTTGAACTGGGCCGGCAGTCCCTCGATGCCGGCCAGGGCCCGGTAGGCGCGGAACTCGCGGCCGATCACCACGCGGCCGATCAGGTTGCGCTCCCAGAACCCCCGCCGGGTGAAGTCCTTGACCACGAACCGCAGCCCCCGGAAGCGCGAGATCGAGACATCGGCCTTCGCGAATCCGTCCCGGGCGATCGTCTCCTCGATGCCCGCAACGGCATCCGCATATGTCATGTCTCGGTACATGGACTCCCCGCGCGCATGCGGGAGTGGTCATTGTAGAAGCCCGGCCTGGTGCTGTCAAGACCTA
>CAZTXN010000122.1:0-8087 GCA_964617655.1 uncultured Nitrospiraceae bacterium
CAAGATTGTTGGTCCGGTGCGTTGCCCATGCCGGGATCGCGGGCCTCGGGCGGCGCCGCTCCGCAGCGCGGACCATCGATGCACTAGCCGGCCGGGAGTTCTGCCTCTGTTCCGGAAGCCAGGTCGCCCAGGACCCCGCTCGCGTCCTCGCGGAAGAGGACGCTTGCCAGCGCGTCCAGCGGCGTCGCGGACCGGTTGACGAATACCAGCGCGGCTCCGGACCGGGCCGCCACGCGGGGGATCGAGGCGGCCGGCTCCACCTGAAGCGACGAACCGATCATCAGGAAGAGGTCGCACCGCGCCGCGCGGTCAAAGGCCTCTGCCAGTTCCCGCTCGGGCATGGCCTGGCCGAAGGAGACCGTCGCGGGCTTCACGAACCCGCCGCAGGCCCCGCACCGGGGGTCGAGGTTCCCGGCCTCCACGGTCCGCCGCACCGCGCCGATGGGCTCCTCCCGCCCGCATCGCACGCAGACCGCCCTGCGGTTCGTCCCGTGCAGCTCGATCACGCTCCTGCTTCCCGCCTCCTGGTGGAACCCGTCGATGTTCTGGGTGATGACGCATTGGACCTTGCCTGCCTGTTCCAGCCGAGCAAGCGCGCGATGGGCCCGGTTGGGCCGGCCGGTATCGAGCTCGCGCAGGAACTCGAGCTTCATCCGCCAGTACTCCTCCCGCGCCGCGGCGCTGGCCAGGAACTCCTGGTGCGTCACGATGCGGTGGCGGTCCCAGACGCCGCCGGGGCTGCGGAAGTCAGAAAGGCCCGACTCGGTCGAGATGCCTGCGCCGGAGAAGGCAACGACATTTTCCGCCGTTCGCAGCAGCTCCGCGGCCCTGGACAGCCGCTCTGCATAGGGTGCCATGGCATGCGGCTCCGCTCAGGTCCCCCGCGAGCCATGCAGGGCAAGGGGGTTGGCGAGGATGGCATGGATACGATCAGTGTCAAAGGATCGCATGAACGCTCCTGCTTTCGAGGACCGGCAGTTCCTGCAGGTCTTGATTATACCTCGTTGAACACCGGAATTGAACAGAGGAAGATGAGCCTTTCCCGAAGGGACGTCGGTGGTGTACTATACGTGACCGTCCGGCGCAGAGCGGCCGGGCAGATGTCCTGTTCGCGCTCACGCCGCAGGGATCGTGCATCCCGGAAAGGTTGCTCATGTTGATCACAGGGTATCTTGTCATCGCATTGCTCCTGGCGCCGCTCACAGCCGCCGCGGGCCCGGCAGGTCGAGTTGCCGGTCCACCGCCTGCCTATCTGAGCGAACTGTTCTGCAGGCTTGCGAGCCGGACGCACGGGCCTGATACACAGATCCGGCCGCTGACAGAGGCACAGCTCGATACCGTGAGCAGGCTCAAGGCGCGCCAGACCCTGAGCGCCCAGCTCCCCGGCGGCCGGACCCTGACCGCCGTGGTACGGCATGTTTCCATTACCCTGCCGCGGGAACGGTTCAATGTCACGATGCTGCTGGACGGGGCGCCGCATCTCCGGGTGAACCATCTGGACCTCGATATCTACATCGAGACGACCATCGACCATGCGACCTATCTTCTGCACTGCTTCCGCGATCTCGAGGACGGCCCGGTGAGCGGCGAAATGTTCCGGTGAGCCGACCTCCGCGGACAGGCAGTGCATGACCACGCTCATCCATCATGACGGCGCCCTGGGCGATGTGCTGCTCTCCCTGGCCTGCATCCATGCCCTTGCCCGGGAGGGGAGGATGCTTCACTTCACCGGCCGCGCCGATATCGGCACGCTGCTGCAGGAGGCCGGGCTGGTGCAAGAGGCGTCCTCTTCGTCCGCTGCGCTCTTTGCTTCGCTCCATGGCGGGACGGCCGACGGGGCGGAGCGGGAGTTCCTGCGGCGGTTCGATGCAGCCGTGGTCTTCACCGTCAACCCGGGGTCCGTGCTGGTCACCGCGGTCCGGCGGGAGCTGCCGGACACCCGGGTCATCACCACGGTCCCGCCGGACGGCAGCGCGATCCCTGCGGCGGACTTCCGGCTGGGCCAGCTGGCCCCGGCAGGCCCGACGGTTCCCGGTCCGCTGCTGCCGGTCCCACCGCTGCATCGGCAGCTTGCAGCGGGCATGCTGGGCCGTTCGGGGTATGACGGCTCCGCGCCCCTGCTCGTGGTCCACCCCGGAAGCGGCGGCAGGCCGAAGTGCTGGCCCCTGGACCGGTACCTCGAACTGCTGGATACGGTCCATGAGCGTCCGGGGCCCTTCATCGCGCTTTTCACCGGTCCGGCTGAGGAGGGAGAAACGCAGGACCGCATCGATGCCTTCACCCGGGACCGGACCGGGATGGTCCATTACGCCGGCGCGGACCTGAGCGCGCTGGCCGCGGTCCTGAGCTCCGCTGACCTCTATCTCGGGAACGATTCCGGCGTCACGCACCTGGCCGCTGCCGCAGGCTGCCGCGTCATCGCTCTCTTCGGGCCCTCGGACCCCGCGATCTGGGCCCCCCGGGGGCCGGATACCGTGGTGCTGCGGTCGCCTGACCTCGCGGCGCTTTCCGTACCCGTTGTCGCTGCGGCAGTGCAGGAGGCCCTGGCCCGGCCGGGGAAGGGGAGCCCCTGACGATCCATGACCTTCCGCATCGACCTGCATGTACATACCCGCGAGAGCGGGGACAATGACGCTGATCCCGAGGAGACGGTGGAGCGCGCGGTCGAGCTGGGGCTCTACGGCATCGCCGTGACCGAGCATTCCTCCTTCTCTGCATCGGAGCATGCCGAACGGCTGCGGGAGAAGTACCGCGGCGTCATCCTGGTGCTGCGCGGGGTTGAGTATTCCGCGTCCGAGGGACACTGCCTCGTCTTCGGCGCGGACACGGACCGGCTGCTCCCGCCGCTCGCGCCGGTGCAGGACCTGATCAGGGTCGTCCGGCAGGCGGGCGGCGTGGTCATTCCCTCCCATCCCTTCCGGGGCGGGAACAGTCTCGGAAGTCTCGTGCTCGGCCTGGACGGTCTTGCGGGCCTGGAGGGCTTTAACGGCGCGAACATGCATGCCATGAACCAGAAGGCCCTCGAGGTCGCGGCGCAGCTCCGGCTGCCCTGCACCGGAGGTTCCGACGCCCACAGCCCGGCCGAGGTGGGCGCCTGCTACACCGAGTTCGCCGGCCCGGTCACGTACGATACGTTCCTCGGCGCCCTGCGGGGCGGCGGGTTCCGCGGCGTGGATGTCCGGAAGATCTCCCGCCATCCCTTTCCCTGACATTTCCGCCGCGCGGCAGCAGGTGACTTAGTCACAGAAACGGGTGCGCGACCGGGGTATCATCAGGACAGCTGAACGGCAGCAGGCCGTCGGAACCTATTCAATGGAGGAGTGATCATGAAGAAGAACATCGGGAATGTGGAGCGTGTCATCCGGGTGATCGCGGGCGCGGCCATCCTTTCGCTGGCCTTCGTGGGGCCCCAGTCAGCCTGGGCCTATCTCGGCATCGTGCCGCTTGCCACGGGGCTCATCGGCTGGTGCCCGCCCTATGCGCTGTTCGGCATCTCGTCCTGCAAGGCAGGAGGCTGCGACAACTAAGGTCGTTCACAGCACCAAGGTCCCTGACAGGGCCCTGCCGCCGCGGCAGGGCCTTTTTTTACGATGATACACCAGCATCTTCCGGAGCAGGACGAGACCGCCGCGCCGATTATTTTCTGTCACCAGCAGCCGAAGCTGTGTTACAATCAGTCATCCGAACGAGGGGGGCTGGTGAAGAATTTCGTCTGGATATTTGCTCTGCTCGCCGTCCTTGCAGTTGCACTGCTCCTGCTCTTGCCGCGGACCGCGGGCCGGTTCGCTCCACCCTACCCCCTGGATACCTTTCATGCCCTGGTGCTTTCCGACGCCGGGTGCCTCACCTGCCATACACCGGGACGGCAGTCCCCGCTGAGCGATAGACATCCTCCCGACATGCACTGCCTGACCTGTCACCAGCCGCGCTCGGCCCGCTGAGCGCCGAAAGCGCTGGAGATCGTTTCTAGCACGTATCTCGTGAAAGCAGAGAAGATGCGTTTCACAAAGATCCCCGGAGGCTTGCTGAACATGCGGCAGACAGCAGGAAACGCCTTTCCACAGGCGTTCCGGACAGGGTGTTGCGCGCGTCCCGACTTCCTTCCTGCTGCCGGTGGAGACATCGGCGGAGGGATGGTGTATACTATTTCCCATCAAGCGCAGCGATGATGACGTGGTCAGGAGGTGCGGTAATGCAGATCAAACCACTGAACGACTGGGCGGTGATCGTGCCGTCCGAGGCGGCCGAACGGACCGCCGGCGGGCTCTATATCCCCGATGCGGCGAAGGAGAGGCCTGCCGAGGGCGTGGTGGAGTCCATCGGTCCCGGCGCCTTCGAGGAAGAGAAGTGGGGACGGAAGAAGGAGAAGGAGAAGAAGAAGGAGCGGAAGTTCATTCCCACGACCGTGAAGCCCGGCGAGCGGGTGATCTACGAGCGGTACGCAGGCACGAAGATCGCCGTGGCGGGGATCGAGCGGGTGCTGGTGCGGGAGCGCAGCATCCTGGGCATCTTCACCGGCAGCGCTTCCGGCAGCCGTCCGCAGATGCTCCCGGAACGGACCTCCTCGGGCGAGACCTCCCTGGCCAAGGTCGCGCTCTCGGCCATCACGGCGAGCACGCCGGTCCGGCCGATGCGGGACGCCGGGGCCGGGGGAACGGCAAAGGCCGCAGCCGGGAAGCAGAAAGCTTCGGCAAAGAAGGCCGCAGCGAAGAAACCGGCAGGGAAGCAGGCGAAGGGCAGAACAGCAACCAGACCGAAACCAGCGGCAAAGCCGAAGAAGGCCGCGAAGAAGGCGAAGAAGAAACGGTAGCCGTGACGGATCTCTGTGATCAGAACGAATCCCGGGATGCCAGGATCCGCGGGATCATCGCTCAAGAGCTGGAGGACGGCGAGAGCCTCGCGCAGGAGGCCCGCAGGATGGTAGCGTACCTGCTGCTCGAGAAGAAGGGCTACGCGGCCGGCGAGGTGCGGAAGGCCGTTGCCTTCGAGGTGGCCCTGGCCGGCGAGACGGCATGGTCCTCCCTGGACTTCCTCGTGACCCTCGACGGCAGGCCGGCGATGGTCATCAAGTGCGCCGCCGGGTCGCTCGACTCCCGGGAGCGGCAGGCCGTGGCAGCCGCGCGGGTGATCTCCTCGCCGCCCGTGCCGGTGGCGGTGGTGGCGGACCCGGAGACCGCCGTCGTCCTGGATACGGCGACCGGCAGGTCCGGCGGCGAGGGCTTCGGCGCGATCCCGGTGCGCGAGCAGTTGGCCGCCATCATGGCCGGACGACCGGCAGAGCCTCTGGACCCGAAGAAACTGGAGCGGGAGAAGCGCATCCTGCTGGCCTTCGACGCCATCAAGTGCAGCGTGCCCCAGGGCGCGGACGGCGGCGTGCAGATCGGGCCGGAACCGGAAAAGAAGGACCAATGCATGTTGCCACGGATGGACACGGATAAACACGGATAAATACCAACGTCAAAGAATATGACGGGATCTATCCGTGAACATCCGTGTCAGAAATTATTTGCGATGATCGATGTGTTCTCGCTAATACGCACCAGTCCTTCCGAGCAGATCACCTATTCATGATCCAGCTCACCGAAGAGACCTTCGAGAGGACCCTCCGCACCTTCATCCGCACGGACCAGATCGACCTCCGCGACGTGGCGTTCATCGACCCCTTCGGCATGGTGGGGCTGCTCGAGATCGGCGAGCTCTGCCTGCGCGAGGACATCAAGAAGACCGTCCTGCTCCCCCGGTCGGCCGAGGTGCTGCGCTACCTGGAGCGCATGGACTTCTTCGCCGGCGCCCGGCGCTACTTCACGCTCGAGCCCCTGCAGGCGCCGCAGGCCCTGCCGGTCCGGGGCGCGGACTCCGACGTGCTGCTCGAGATCACGGCCATCGAGCGGACGAGCGACATTCACTACATCGCCGGGAGGGTGGAGGAGCGGGCCCAGGCGATCCTCAAAACCCACCTGCGGTACGACGACCGCGCGGTCAGCGGCTTCATCGTGGCGCTCTCCGAGGTCTGCCAGAACATCATCGAGCACAGCGAGCACCGGGGCTTCGTGGGCATCCAGAAGTACCGGTACAAGAGCCTCAACCGGAACATCGTCAAGATCGCGGTGATGGACGCCGGCCGGGGGTTCCGCACCTCGCTCGCCGAACGGTTCCCCGTCAGGAGCGACCTGGAGGCCCTGGAGAAGGCCCTGCTGCAGGGCGCGTCGCGGTACGAGGACGAGGGCCGGGGCCACGGCCTGGCCGCGGTGCGGCGGTTCGTCACCGCCTGGGACGGCAGGCTCTCGATCCGCTCCGGCACCGCGCGCCGGTCGCTCATCCCCCGCTGGTCGCGCGGCCGCGAGCGGGAGACCGGCCTCCTGAACTTTCCCGGCAGCCAGATCAACATCATGCTCCCTGAGCTGCACTGACCCCTCCCGCTCCCCCAAAAGGGTCCTGCGGTTTGATAATTCTCTTGTTCGTTGTCATTCTCTCAACATGTCGAGACCCCCGATGGCAACCTCTCGATCGGCATGCGGCAGCTGAACGGCGTCTACACGCAGCTCTTCAATAAATTCCATGGGCCGACGGGGCACCTGTTCCAGGGCAGGTATAAGGCTATCGTGATCCAGAAAGACAGCCATCTCCTCGAGGTCTGCCGGTATGTGGTCCTGAATCCCGTCCGGGCGAAGATGGTCGAAACGCCGGCAGACCATCCCTGGTCCAGTTATCCGGCGACCACGGGGAAGGAGAAGCCTCATCCCTGTCTCACCACGGACTGGGTCCTGGGGCAGTTCAGCGGGAAGCGGGGGAAAGCCGAGCAGGAGTACCGCGCGTTCGTCCAATGGGGCATCGGACAGAAGACCATCTGGACTGAAGTGCGGGGACAGACACTGCTGGGCGAAGAAGGATTCGTTGACCAGTTCGTGGATCACGTGAAGAAGAAGCAGGATATCCCCGAGATCCCCCGGAGCCAGCGGTATGCCCACCGGCCGAGCCTGGAGAAGCTGTTTTCCGGCGAGAGGCGCACGGATCTGCGGAAGCGGCGTGCAGCGGTGATCAAGGCGGTGGAGCAGTACGGCTATCGCGTGCGGGAGATCGCGGCGCACCTGGAGCTGCATGATTCGTCGGTCAGCAGGATCGCGAGAGGCGAGAGGTAGATGTCAAACCGCAGGACCTGACGCTTAGCGCCTGACCCTTAGCGCCTTAGTAGTTCTTAGCGGTTCTTTCCCGCCCGCCTGAAATTTCCTGTTGACGCTCGGGGGGAAGAGGGGTAGCATATACCCGTTGTCCCGCCGCTCATCCCGGCCTGGCAGCAGAATTCATCCATAGATATCAAGGCGATATCGACCGGGCTTCACCGATGGCATTATTCCTGTTCCTTGTCCTGGGTTTCACCCTCATTCCGTCCCTCTCCTTCGCCTGGGGTCCGATGACCCACATGTTCCTGGGGAACGAGATCTTCGCCTACGCGCCGCTCATCCCCGCGGGCATCTTCAGCCTCATCCGGCGGTACCGGCAGGACTTCCTCTACGGCAACCTCATGGCGGACAGCATCATCGGGAAGAAGTACCTGCCCGAGGACAGGAGTTCCCACTCCTGGGACGTGGGCCTTCGGCTGCTCGAGAGCGCCCGGACCCACCCGGAGAAGGCCTTTGCCTACGGCTACCTGAGCCACCTCGCGGCGGACACGGTGGCGCACGGCGAGCTGATCGAGGACCGGAAGAACATGGGCCATGCCTGGCTCGAGATGAAGGCCGACAGCATGATCAACAAGGTCTACTGGCTCCAGTCCGTCACCTTCAGCAAGGCCGTGCAGCGGCGGAACGACCTCTTCATGGAGAGCTCGCTGGACCGCTTCGTCTTCTCCTTCAAGACCAACAAGCGCATCTACAAGGGAGTGGTCTTTCTCTCCCTGCTGAACCGGCAGCGCAAGCGCGGCATCGACCGGGCCCAGATCCTGCAGCTCCATGACGACTCCCTGGCCTGCATGATCGACCTGCTCCAGAACGGCACGGACGCGTCGGTGCTGAGCGTCAGCCCTCTCGCGCCCGCGCTCTCCGCTCCCGCGGCGTAGCGGCCGGCATCTTTCCCCGTTCCTCTGAAGG
>CAZTXN010000123.1:0-8066 GCA_964617655.1 uncultured Nitrospiraceae bacterium
AAGGAGATATTGCGGAAATATACGCCGTGCACTTTTGCTACGACCAAAGAGATCGCCACCGCTCTCGCCGTCGTGCATGCGGAACTGGTTCTTATCCATCCATTCCGCGAGGGAAACGGCAGGCTTGCCAGAATACTGTCGCTGCTCATGGCTTTTCAGGCAGGGCTGCCGCCCCTTGATTTCGGCGCTATCAAGGGGAAAAAGAAGCGGGAGTATTTCGCGGCGGTTCAAACGGGTCTGGATAGGAACTATGAGCCGATGAAGAAGGTGTTCAGCGACGTGATCGGCAGGACGCTTCGCGCTCGCGCGCGATAGATGCGCCATCGCGCTTTTTCCGGGCCGGCTTGACGGCGACCGCCCATATCCCATGAACACCTTCGATTGCCGTGGAAGTGGCAACCGATTTCAGAAGGACGGTCTTGAGATCTGCGGCGTCTTTCAGATAGGGATTGGATTTGGCCAGGGAAGTCTTCGGCATGTGCAAATTATACTATAATTGGTCGGCTTCGTCATGCATTTTCTTGTCTTATCGTACGTTAGCAGGAGGTCTCTGTGGAACCTTGGTATAAGATAGTCACACCCCGAAAGGAAGTCCGCGAGGGGCGGTCATTCAATCCCGACGAATTTGCAATCGCTCTTGAGCAGGTTGTTGCGAAGACCGCGCCCGAGGACTACCGTGATCCTGCGAAGTTCTTCAGCCGCACATTCTTTTCCCGCGCTTTGACTGAACATGCCTGTATGGTGCTCCGCCGCCTGTCAGGCGAGACGACGAATACCGCGCCTGTGCTCACGCTTATCACTCAATTCGGCGGCGGCAAGACGCATACTCTCACGACGCTTTATCATTTGATCAATAGCGGCACGCAAGCCGCAAAACATACAGGCATCCCTGAGCTTCTGAAACAAGCCGGTCTTTCTTCTGTCCCGAAATCTAAAGTCGGCGTCTTTGTCGGCAATGCATGGGATCCCAGGGAAGGTCACGAAACTCCCTGGATCGATCTTGCTCGCCAGCTTGCCGGAGAAAAGGGCGTGGCCGCGCTCGGCTCGGCCGCAAAGTCCACACCGCCGGGAACCGAGGTTCTGGCAAAGGTCTTTGATGCCGCGGGTGGCTCTGTGCTTGTCCTTTTCGATGAAGTGCTCAACTTTATGAATCGTCACCGCGATATGGCGGAGCCTTTTCATGCTTTTATCCAGAACCTTACTGTTGCCATGACCGGCGCGGCGAAGAGCGCAGCGGTCATAAGTTTGCCCCGCAGCCAGGTAGAGATGACCGAATGGGATATGAAGTGGCAGGAGAAGATCACGAGAGTCGTTCGGCGCGTTTCAAAGGATTTGATCGTACTGGATGAGGCGGAAATATCCGAAGTGATCAGACGCAGGCTATTCGAGGATTTAGGAAGCGAGAAGGTCAGAAAAAACGTCGCACGCGCTTATGCTGACTGGTGTTTTGAGAAACGAGCACAGCTTCCTCCTGAGTGGACTGCGGTCGACACTGCAACGAGCGAAGCGAAGGCGCGCGAGTACCTTCAAAGCAGGTTCGAGGCCTGTTATCCATTTCATCCCGCGGCGCTATCCGTCTTTCAACGAAAGTGGGCTACGGTCACCCAGTATCAACAGACGCGCGGCACCCTGGCAATGCTCGCGCAATGGATATCGTGGGCGCAGAAGGACGGTTTTCAGAAGGCAAGAACAGAACCGCTGATCACTCTTGGTTCGGCTCCGCTTGACGTTCCGGAATTTCGGAGCGTGGCGCTCGGGCAGTTAGGCGAGTCGCGCCTCCAGTTTGCCATTGATACCGATATTGCCGGAAATCATGCGCATGCCCGCGCCCTGGATGTGGATACAAAGGGACCGCTCAAATATATTCATCGTCGTGTGGCGACGGCGATTCTTTTTGAGTCATCAGGCGGCATGGTGGACAAGGTTGCTCATCTGCCGGAGCTTCGTTTTGCACTCGGTGAGCCTGATATTGATACAACCTCTGTTGACACAGCGGCCCATTCACTCGAAACAAAAGCATATTATGTCAGAAAAGTCGGCACGGATGGTTATCGCATCGGATATCAACCCACGCTCAAGAAGGTGGTGAGCGATCGACGCGCTTCGCTTGATGAGGAAAGCGAGATACGTCCGGCAATGCAATCGCTCGTAAAAAGCGAGTTTGAGCGAGGACGGTCAATTCCGTGGATATTATTTCCCGCTGATGGCACGGAAGTTCAGGATTCTCCCAAACTGACGCTTGTTCTCATGGACCCGAAAAGCGAATGGGATGGAAACGGAAGTTTGCGCACTCGCATTGCCGGGTGGACTAAACAGCGTGGCAGCTCTCCGAGACTCTATCCCGGTTCCCTCGTCTGGTGTTTCAAGAAACCGGGGCGGGAGCTGCACGACAAAGTTGAAATGATGCTTGCCTGGAGACGGGTCAGGCGGGAAATCGATGACAATACGCTGGGCGGCGATTTTGATCGCTCGGATAAGGCGGAACTGCATACCAAGGTGAAGGATGCCGAGGAATCCGCGAAAGACGAGGTCTGGGCATGTTACCGGTATGCGGTGTTATACGATCCCGAGGCAAAAGACGGACTCAAGATCATCGATCTCGGGGCAGGCCACTCAAGCGCAAGCGAAACACTTTGCGGTCGGATTATCAGTGCGCTCAAAGCCGAAGCATTGCTTAATGAATCAGTGGGAGCAGGCTATCTTGACCGCAAATGGCCGCCGGCGCTGAAAGAATCAGGCGCCTGGCCGCTTGGCAGTCTTCGTCAGAGCTTCTTAAATGGAACGATGCCTCGCCTAGTTGACCCGGACGCGGTGCTGAGAAACAAGATCGTGGAATTCGTTGAAAGGGGCGAGATGGGCCTTGCGTCGGGTCAGAAGCAAGACGGCACTTTTGATCGGGTATGGTTCAATGAATCTGTTGCAATAGACGAGGTTACGTTCGACCCGGGCGTATTCCTTTTGACAAGCAAGAAAGCCCGCCAGCTTAAGAGTGGGGCGACCGCGCTTCCTGCCGGTGTCATAGTTCCTCAGCCGGAACCCGCGAAGACCATACCGTCTGGACCGGAACAGACAACGGCTGCCGCGGCTGCGCAGCAGGTATGTTTGTGCTTAACAGGTGCGGCAACGCCGGAGGTATGGAACAGGCTTGGTGTGAAACTATTACCAAAGCTCCGAGGCGGCCGAGATTTAAGGCTTGGCATTCACTTTACAGTCACCGTCGATGCCAAATTCGCCGGGAATACGGAGGCGGAGTTGCGTCAGATTATTGAAGAACTCGGGCTGGGAGAAGCGATAAAAGTAGAAGTGAAGTAAGTCGCCAGACAAGAAGAGATACGCGAGATTATTTATACCGCTTCTTCTTCTCCATGACCACCCCGACGATCCGGTCCGGCGGCGGGCTAGAGCTCCCCGCCGTCCAGGGCGACGAGCTTGAAGACCCCGCTCCGGATCATCTTGACCGCGAAGGCTGCCAGGATGAGCGAGGCCACCTTGGCGAAGGCCCGGGCTCCGTTGATGCCGGTGACGGCGATGATGCGGTCCGAGAGCTTGAAGATGATCCAGGCGATCAGCAGGTTCACGACAAGGGAGAGCAGGACCGGAAGATAGCCGTAGGACCCCTGGAGGACGAGGGTCGTCGTAAGGACCGCCGGTCCGGCGATGATCGGCGTGCCGAGGGGAACCACGCCGAGCGTGGGGCTGGGGACCGCTTTCTTCTCCCCGGCCCGCACGATGTCCACCACCGCGATGATGAGCAGCACCGTCCCGCCGGCGATCAGGAAATCCCCGACCAGGATGCCCAGGGCGTCGAAGATCCAGCGGCCCAGGAGCACGAATCCGATCGTGACGAGGAAGGCCGTGGCGATGGACTGCCGGAGCACCGACTCCCGCTCCTGCCTCTCCAGCCCCTCGGTCATGCCGATGTAGAGAGGAAGCGTTCCCGGCGCGTCCATGGCCACCATGAGGGGAATGAAGCAGAGGAGGAACTCCGTCCAGAACTGCGGCAGGTCCATGGGCAGGCGCGCTCCTTTGTCAGCAGGGATGCAGTCAGTATAGCCAAGAAGGAGGCGGCTGTCCAGCAGCGCAGCCTGCCCAGGGGGACGGGCGCGGGGCGGCGGTCACTGGCCGGTGAACCACCTGATGGCCTCGCGCACGCTCACCTGGTCGAACTTCATGCGGAGCTTGATGAAGGGACCTTCTGCCGTGAAATCGGCCCGGGAGAAATCGCGGTCGTAGAAGCCGGTGATGTTATATCCGAGGCTGAGCCAGAAGTTCCGGCTCATGGTCACGCCGACCGAGACCGCGGAGCCGTACCGGGCCTGGTCGATGCTCCAGGATGCCAGCCTGCTGCCGCGGATGCCCAGGTCCCACCGCTTTGAAAGGTCGTACCGGGCCTCGACGCCGATCAGGTCGGTGTAGCCGCGGTAGTCATCCTCCTCGATGGTCTCCTGCACGTACTTGGCGCCGTACTGGAGCGAGACCTGGCCGGTCCCCTGCCGCTTGTGGTTCACCACCAGGTTGTTCACCACCCGCCAGTTGCGGTAGTCCACCTCGCCGCCCTCGCTCTGGGAGGTCAGGAGATCGAGGCGGTCCAGGATGATCCAGCGGGTCTCCCGGGGCCGGAAGGCGTAGCCGAGCCGCAGGTTCCCGTCGGTCCTCTCCGTGCCTGCCGCAAGGTCCGATCGGGTTCCCTGGAAGACCGCCGCAAGGCCGGCGCCGGGGACCGGCTCGCCGTGCGCCCCGGAGAAGACGCCCACCTTCTCCTCGGAGTCCGAGGTCCGGGTCTCGATCCTGCCGGTCCAGGACCACTTCTCGGCCTTGTAGCCCGCGCCGAAGGTCACGGCGGTGAAGTCCTCGCCGCCGGACGCGGGCGGCACGTTGGGATTGGGCAGGAAGTCGCCGGTGCGGCGGAGCGTCGCGGACCGGTCCATGCCGGCGTCGAGGGACCAGCGGCGGTCGATCTGCCAGGCCTGCTTCAGTCCCGTGGCGGCGAAGAGGCGCTCCCCGCTCTCGGTGGCCTGCTGCTCCACCGTGGAGCTCGCCTGGGCGCCGGTCCAGGGCGATGCGCGCAGGCCGATGCGCGAGGTAGCCGTATCCTTCTCCGTTCCGCGCGTGAGCTCCTGGTCGGCGAAGAGGACCGCGCTCCGGCCGAGCCGGTAGTCGAGGCCCAGGGTCGTGCGCGTCGGATAATCGGTGCTGTTCCCGCCGCGGCCGGAGTAGGTCTCGTCATGCCGGCCGCGCAGCGTGAGGCGGTCCGTGGCCCGGTAGCGGAAGCCGGCGAAGACCTGCTCCGAGGAGCGGAGGTCGCCGGTGCTGAAGGAATCCTCGGCATGGCGCAGTCCGGCGAAGTACTCGTACCTGCCGTCGCTGTACCGGCCCTGGACCTCGGCCTGGTCGCGGACCGCGCCGGTCAAGAAGGTCTCCTGCCGGAAGGCAGCGGTCTTCATGCTCACCCGGTCGGTGAAGCGGTAGGTGAGGTCGAAGCCCAGGGTGCGCGTTCCGGTCTCCGCGGCGTTCTGCTGACCCAGCCCGAACGCTCCCTCCTGCTCCCGCACATAGACCGATCCTTCGACCTTCGGCGAACGGCGGGTGAGCTCGGCAGCATAGGCCGTCCCGTCCGCCGAGCTGCCGAGCTGTTCGGTCCGGGTCCCGGCCGCCTCGGCGCGCAGCGTGGTATGCCGGTCGATCTTCACGGTGGCATCAACGCCGGCGAGGTCCGCGCCGCCGCCGGTCCGGCCCTCATGGACATGGGTGGCGCCCAGCTCGACCTTCTTGTCCAGGAAGCGGAGCGCGCCGCGGCCGCCGTAGGTCCAGGCCTGGTCCGAGGCGTCGTAGGACTCATAGGTCACGACGATGAAGACCGGGTTGAAGCTGCCGTCGCGGCTGAAGACCGGCTGCTTGAAGAAGAGCGTGCCCGCGTCATAATCGATGGTGTAGTCCAGGTGGCGGGTCAGGGGCTGGGAAGAGACGACCGCATCGCCGCGGAAGCGGTCCCGCGTCTCGATGACCACGGACTCCGAATTGATCAGGATGTTCCTGCGCGAGAGGCGGTAGAGGCCCGAGGTGCCGTCCCCGCGGATCTCGTCCTTCACGAAGGCCTGGTTCGTGTCCGCGGCGAAGACCGTCAGGTCGCCGCGGTCGCCCTTGATCTCCGATTTGAATCCCGTCAGGCTCCTGCTGTAGCGGGAGAGCTCGGTGACCGTCAGGCCCGTATCGTAGTCGCCGAAGAGGGCGTAGAACTGGTCGCGCTCGAGCTTGACATAGACCTGCTTCGCGCTCGCCGCGTCGGAGCGCTGGTCCGCGGCATCGCCGTAGAGCGTATAGTACTTCGACGGATCGATGGTCTGGTAGAGGCCGCGCTGGTCGCGGCTGCCGCCGCCCTGGCTGTCGTAGGCCATGGTCAGCAGCCAGTCGCCCCGGATCCGGCCCTTGGCGTAGAAGGCGAGCCTGCCGTCCTGGTAGAACCCGTCCTCGGCGTCGGCGCCGGCCAGGGTCTCCATGTTTCCGGTCACGGTGTTGTAGCCCACGGTCCCCTCGGCGAGGCCGACCAGGATCCAGTCCCGCGCCTCGGGCCGGAGCCACGCGCGGACCTCGTGGGAACCGTTCGCGAGCGGGATGCGCACCACCGCCTCGCCGGTCCGGGTGGTCGGCGTCAGCTCGATCAGGGCGATGCCGTCCTCGCCCACCAGGTACTGCAGCCGGCCGGCGGCCGGCGCGGCGAGCGGGGAGAGCCGGAGCTCGTCGGCGCGCTGCTTCGGCAGGTGCGGCGGGTCGACCGAGAACTCGCCCAGCAGGCCCTCGCGCGCGGGATGACCGTCCTTGTCCGTCAGCCGGACCGCGATGACCGGCGGCGTCCGGCCGTCGGCCGTGAGGCGGGAGCGCTCGCGGTCGAAGACCGCGGCCACGGGCGGGCCGGAGTAGTGCACGATGCGGGTCTCGCGGGCAATCTCCCTTCCCGCGCCGTCCGCGGCGACGAGCTCGAGGCGGTTGCCGCCCTCCCGCAGGTTGATGCCGCTCCAGACGCTGACCGCCACCTGGCTGTCCTGGCGCGTCAGGGTGCCGTCGAAATAGAGGGGGTCCACGGCCTTGCCGTCCAGGGAGAGGGAGAGGATCGTGCCCGGCGCATGCTGCACCGCCACCTTGATGCTCGGGATGACGGGATGGTTGCTCTCGCGCGGCCAGAGCCAGGCATATCCCGGAGAGGTCCTCTCGAGCCAGGCCCGGTCGAAGGCCGGCATGCTCTTCCCGTCCTGCGCCGGCGCGCGCGGGGTCTTCTCGGGGGCCCAGGTCTCACCCGGTCGCAGCCCGATGACGGCCACGCTCTTCTCGCCGCTGGACTCCACCGTGGTTCTGATGTCCGTCAGCACCGCCGTGCGCCGGGAGAGGACCCGGACCTCCACCCGCCGGTTCCGCGACCTGCCTGACGCGGTCTCATTGGCCGCCACAGGCTCGTCCGGACCCTTGCCGGTGATGACGATGCGGTCCGGCGGGATACTGAGGGCCTGGGCGAGATACGCGGCCACGCTCTCGGCGCGGGCCCGGGAGAGCGCATGATTGTCCGCATAGGTCCGGAGGAGCCGTCCCCGGATGGGCTGGGCATCGGAGTGGCCGGTCACCCGGATCTGCCGGATCGAGAGCCTGCGGAGCTTCCTGACCAGGAGGTCCAGGTCCTGCCGGTCCTGGCGCGAGAGCTCCACGCTGGCGCTGCCGAACCGGGGCCGGAGCACGATGGCCGGCTCCTCGACCTCGTATTCCTGCTCGACGCGGACCAGCGCGGTTGCCGCGACAGGCGTGCGCTCCCCCTTGTTCTCCGGGGTGTCGGCAGCGAGCACCGCCTGGGTGCTGAGCGGGCCGAGTGCGCCGGCGACCGGGACGATGGCCTCGAACTGGAGCATGCCCGCCCAGTCGGCAGGGGTCTCGGCGATCCGGAAGGTGACCGCGCCGTGCGCGACCTGCGGCTCGTCGAGCGGCTCGCCGTTCAGCAGGCCGGTGGCCGGGCGGTAGGCAGCGCCCTCGGGCAGGAGGACGGTGATGGCCAGGTTCCGCGCCGGGACGGCGGTGACGGCGAT
>CAZTXN010000124.1:0-8052 GCA_964617655.1 uncultured Nitrospiraceae bacterium
GCGGTCAAGGCGCGCCAGGGCGCCTCGAGCTCGCCGACGGCGGCACGCTCTTCCTGGACGAGATCGGCGAGCTCTCCCCGGCGCTCCAGCCGAAGCTGCTGCGCGCCCTGGACCAGCGCGAGGTGCGGCGCGTGGGCGCCGAGCAGTCGCTGCGAGCGGACGTCCGCGTGGTGGCGGCGACGAACCGGGACCTGGAGGCGGAGGTGAAGGCCGGCGGGTTCCGCGAGGACCTCTACTACCGCCTCTCCGCGGTGAGCGTCTTCCTTCCCCCGCTCCGGAAGCGGCGGGAGGACATCGACCGCATCGCAGCGCACCTGCTGGCCGGGATCGCCGCGGAGACGGGCAGGGGGATCGAGGGCCTCTCGCCCGATGCCGCTGAGGTGCTGCGGCAGCAGCCCTGGCCGGGCAACGTGCGGGAGCTGCGGAACGTGCTGGTCCGGGCCGCGGCGCTCTCCGCGTCCAGCCGCATCGAGGTGAAGGACCTCTTCCTCACGCCGCGGAAGCGGACCGAGACCCTCGAAGGCCTGAGCGGCAGGACGCTGGAGGAGATCGAGAAAGCCGCCATCCATGCCACCCTCCGGGCCGTGGACAACAACAAGACCGAGGCCGCGAAGGCCCTCGGCATCGCCTATTCCACCCTGTACGAGAAGATGAAGAGGTACGGGATGCGGGGGTAGGGCGGCACGGGATCGCCCGGCAGATGCCTTGACAGCGGATGGTATATTATGTATAGTTGATATATACATAATGGAGGTTGCCATGAAGGCGACGATACTCGATCTCAGGTACCGGATGCATGATGTGCTGAAGGCCCTTGAGCGCAATGAGCAGGTGGCCATTTCCTACCACGGCAAGCTCAAAGGGGTCATTACCGCGGGGCCCGGCCGTGGTGAGGCAAAGGTCAGTGAACATCCTTTTTTCGGCATGAAGAAGTCCCGAACGGCGGTAGAGAAGGACATGGAACGGCTTCGGGGAGGACGACACCGTGCTCTTTGACACAGACGTGTTCATCTGGGTTCAGCGGGGGAATCGCAAGGCCGCGCAGATCATCGAGAAAGAAGGTGAGCGGCTGTTCTCCTTGCAAACGTACCTGGAGCTTCTCCAGGCGGCCGAGAACCGACGACAGCATGAACACACAAAGAGCTTTCTCAAGGATCTCGGATTTCAGGCGCTCCCCTTTACGGAGAACATCGGGCATCGCGCAGCAGTATACATCGAAGAATACTCCCTCTCCGACGGTCTTCGGGCCGGAGACGCCATCATCGCTGCAACGGCGGTGGAGAACAACGTTGTTCTCTGCACCAGTAATGCCGAACATTTCAGGCCGATCAAAGAGCTGCGGCTCCATGTTCTCAAGCCCTAGTCGGCGCATGACCGGGTAGTTGGTTGAACCGCGTCGTTGCGTTCGTCCCCCGGGACCCGTTTCCCCTTATTGCAGCATCAGCACGCCCGCGATCGCGGCGGCGACCAGGACCGCGTCGATCAGGAGCCACGGCCAGGGCCGCTTGAAGGAGAGCTGGGGCCGCAGGATGCCCGCGTCCGTCCGGACCGTGATGCGCGGCCGGTACTCCTTTCCCATCCGGAGCCTGCTGTTGTCCACGCGGAAGAGGAGCTGCGACGAGCCGGGGCTGAAGGCCCGGGGCCGGGGCTGGAGCCAGCGGTCGGTAGATGACAGCGTGCCGGTCGTGCCGCTGCAGCCCAGGGCCATCACCGGCACGCTCACCCAGCTGGTGGTGCGCCACCAGGGGAGCGTGATGGGCTTCCCCGTCTCGGCATGGATCACCCGCTCCGCGCCCCGGGGCTTCGCCTCGATGCTCTTGAGCACGCTCTGGATGGCCTGCTTCATGTCCTGCGCGGACTGGTACCGCCGCTTCATCTCCGGGTCCAGGGCCTTCCGCATGATCCGCGCCGTACCCTTCTGGAGCGACGGGTTCAGCAGCAGCGGGTCCGGGAACTCGAGCGGGTTCTCCGAGGGGTTCCTGCCGGTGAGGCAGTGATGCAGCGTGGCGCCCAGGGAGAAAATGTCCGAGCGCACGTCGGTCTGGCCCGAGCCGTACTGCTCCGGCGCGGCGTACCCCGGCGTGCCGTAGATATACGTATCCTCCTGCCGGTCCTGCTTGAAGAACCGCGCGATCCCGAAGTCGATCAGCTTCACCCGGCCGTCCCCGTCGATCATGATGTTCGACGGCTTCAGGTCGCGGAAGACGACGGGCGGCTGCTGCACGCTCAGGAAGTGCATGGCCCGGCAGGCCTGGAGGGCCCAGGAGAGGGCCAGGCGCTCGTCCACCGGCCTGCCCTGACGGGCGGCGAGGACCTGCTCCAGCGTCCTGCCCTTCACCAGCTCCATGATGATATAGTGCCTGCCCGGAACGCTGAAATAGTCGCTCACCTTCGGGAGGTTCGGGTGGGTCAGCCGCGCGAGGATCCGCGCCTCGGTCTGGAAGAGCGCCAGCGCTTCCGTCGCCTTCTCCGGCGGGAGCCCGTCGGCGCGCAGCTCCTTCGCGGCCAGGATGCGGCCGCGCTTCCGGCGGTCCGCCACCTTGTAGACGCTCCCCATGCCGCCCTTGCCGAGGAGGCCGAGGACCTCGTATCTCTTGTTCAGCAATGTATTCATATGATCAAGGTCGCCACAGGGTCAGAAAGAAGATCTCAGAACCCCTTTTGACAGGATCACAGGATATGTCGGATCCAACATCAACGCTGGTATCCTGCTGATCCTGTTATCCTGTCTGATCACTGCCGTCTCTTCCTGTTCCTATCCTGTTCCGAGTTCTCTGCACCCGTGATCCGCACCGCACTATGCTGTTCTTTTTCCGCACGTGGTGCAGAACTTCGCGCCCTGCCGCAGCGCGCCGCCGCAGCCGGCGCAGACCCAGCCGGTCGCCTCGTTGAAGACCATCGTGGCGTTGCCCACGTCGATGATGTCGCCGTCCTTCAGGACCACGGCGCCCTGCACGCGCTCCTTGTTCACGAAGGTGCCGGTGGGCGCGCCCTTGTCCTCGATGACATATCTGCCGTTCTCGTTCACGATCTCGGCGTGCTGCAGCGCGATGCTCTGGTCCCTGTTCAGGACCATGGTGCTGCGCGTGTCCGCGCCGATCGAGACGGTCTTGCCGATATCGACGCCCTTCGCGGCACCGGAGCCGCGGACCAGGCTCAGGTGGCCGGTCCGGTACCGGCGCTCCACCTTCCGGAAGGAGGCCGCGGCCACGCCGAGGATGCCCAGGAGCGGCATTGCCCAGGCCCAGCCGGGCCGCGCCGCGGAAGCGCCGAAGAGCGAGGACGCGGGCTGGAAGTAGCCCCGTACGGCCTGCGGGCCCGCGGCAAGAGCGATGGTCACGGTCCGGAGGTACTCGGCCCGCTTCCCGGTGTCGAAGGTCACGACATGCTCGTTCCGGATCCTGCTGCTGATGGTCTCGTAGATGCGGCGGAGGCCGTCCGGCGCGGGGGTGAAGAAGTAGGACCCCCCGGTCTCGGCGGCGATCCGCTCGAGCCGCGCCGTGCGCACGTCCCTGCCGAGGCCGATGACCGCGACCGAGACGTTCTCGGCGACCGCCGAGGCGATGGCCTGGTCCATGTCAAGGGCGCCGCGGTTCGCGATGCCGTCGGTCAGCACGACCACGGCCTTCCTTCCTGCTGCGCCGCGGAGCGAGGCCGCGCCCTCGGCCACGGCGTCAAAGAGCGCCGTATGGCCGCCGGCCCGGATGACCGAGACCGCGTGCTTCAGGAGATCGGCGTTGCCCGTGAGCTCTTCATGCCGCGTCACCGTGTCGCTGAACGAGAGGAGCGAGGCCCGGTCGCCCGGCTCCATCTGCGAGAGGAAGGCGTAGACCGACTCCCGCGCCTGCTCGAGCTTCCCGCCCTCCATGGAACCGCTCCGGTCGATCACGACGGCCAGGCTGAGGGGTTCCCGCGCTCCTGCTGCGGATGCGGGCCGCAGGCCGCTCACGGCCACGGGCCGTCCGTTCTCGGACACGGTCACCTGGTCCCGGGTGATATTGGCCACGGGCCTGCCGTCGGCGTCCAGCACCGAGACGAAGGCCCGGACCGCGGGGAACCCGTCCAGGTCGAACTGGGTGATCTGGACCGACGCCGGCCCGCCGCCGGCGGCAGGCAGCGCGCCGAGCAGCAGCAGCACCGCGACCGCCGCGGCCCGCCGCACGGCCGTGAAGAGGAGCAGCACGCTGCCCACGCGGATCACGTCGCCGTCCGCCAGGCGTCCCGAGGTGGTCGGCTTCTGGTTCACGTAGACGGGCCGTCCCTCCTCGCCCGACTCGATGCGGTAGTGGCCGTTCGAGCGCCTGATGGCCGCATGCCGGAGCGCGACTCCCTCGGCGCCGGAGAGGCAGACGTCGGAGCGGTCGTCGCGGCCCACCACGTTCAGGTCCTTCAGGAGCGGGAACTCGCGGTCGATATGCCTGCCCTTGATGACCCGCACCTTGGCCGAGAGGAGCGCCTCCTCCACGAGGCTGATGAATCCGCCGATCGAACCGCCGAGCAGCGCCAGGACGGCGAGGGCGGGGCCGCTGCTCGTCGCCGGGAGGAGCCCGTGGACCAGTCCGCCGGCCAGTCCTCCCAGGGACCCGCCGAGCAGGCCGTAGAGCGCCCGATCGCGGGAGCGTACCATCAGGCCGCCGCTAACGCCGACGGCCGCGCCGAGCACGGTCCAGCCGAGCGAGACCGCGGCCGCCACGCCCAGGGAGGCCCGCAGGCCGCCCAGGTCGGCCGCCGCGGTCCCGAGCAGCGAGAAGAGCATTGTGCCCAGGCCGGCGCCCAGGCCGCCGCCGATGATGCCCGCGAGGGACCCGGCCGCCGCGCGACGGAGCGCGACGCCGAACTGCCTGCCGCTCACCGCCTCATGGCTCCAGATGAAGGCGCCGATGCAGGCGCCGGTGACCGCGCCGAGCGCGATCTCGGTCACGAGGCCGGCCGACGCGCGGAGCGAGAGGGCCAGGACGAAGGGCCAGGCCGCCGCGCCGCCGAGGCAGCCGGCGAGGGCGTAGAAGAGCGTCTTATGGGTGAACCGGGGCATGGGGACCTCCTGTCAACAGCCGAGGGGGGGGAGGTTGGGAAGGTGAGAAGGTACGCATTGCCTTGCGTTTTCTCACCCTCCCACCGTCTCAACTTCCCAACTTCGGCAGCTTTATGCCGCCTTCAGCGAGAGCGCCAGTTTGCCGAAGCGCACCTCGTCGCCGGCCTGGATCCGCTGCGGCGCGTTGGGCTGGATGCGCTTCCGGTTGACATAGGTCCCGTTCGTGGAGCCCATGTCCTCCACGGTGATCTCGCCGTTCGACCGGTGGATCACCGCGTGCTTGCGCGATACGCCCTTCTCCATGCCGCCGTAGTTCGAGAGGTCGATGTCCGGGAAGACCTCGCTGATCGGGTCCTCCCTGCCGACGATCACCTCGTCCTTGGCCGGGATCTCGACCGTCGCGCCGTCAGCGGTCGCGAAGACCAGGTTCGCTCCCGGCGTCCCTGCCGCCGCTTCCTGCGCAGCGACCGGGGTCTCGAGCCTGGAGCCGCACTCCTCGCAGAAGAGCGCTCCCTCGATGTTCTCCATCTGGCATTCCGTGCATTTCATGGCCTTGTCCTCCTTCCCGAGTGCGGAGTGCGGATTGCGGAGTGCGGAATGAGAACCGCAGGTTCCGGCAGGCCGCGCTTCGCTGATTGGTCGTCGCTATTTGCCTATTGTCCTGGTCAATACCTGGGTCAGCTTCCTGGTCCCGTACTCGAGCTTCTTCGTGCCTGCGGCGGTCAGGGTTCCCGTGCGCCTGAGGGCCTGGACCTCCCGCGTCGCCGCCTCGGCAAGCTCCTGCTCGCCCAGGGTGAGCAGCACCGTGGCCGCGGACTCGAGCCTCCGGGTGGCCGCCTCGATGTCGCCCTTCTCCGCGTCCGACAGCGCCCGGGTCTGGAGCTTGAAGGCGCTGAGCTTCTCCACCAGGTTCATCACCTGGGCGTTCACCCGTCCTGCCGCGGCCGCGTCCGCGCTGAACTCCACGACAAGGTCGACGCCGGTCCGTCCGGCTGATCCGTTCCCGCCGGCCAGCTCGTAGGAGAGCTCCATGCGGCCCAGGGAGAACCGTCCGGCCTGGCGGGCCGGCGCGCGCAGCTCGACCAGGACCGCCTGGCCCTTCCTGCCGTCCAGGGAGCCGAGCTCGGCGTCCAGTCCGCCGTTCTTCACCGCACGGACGCTCAGGTCAACGATCATCGGGACGGTGGTGTAGACCTTCACCGCCCGCACGCCGGGGCTGAGCTGTGCCGCGAGCCGGAGGTTCGCGGCAGCGACCGCCTGGATGCCCTCCACCTCCTGGCGGAAGGCGTCGAGGATCGCGATGGGGTTCTGGATCCAGTGGGAGTTGCCGTGGGAGCGTTCGGCGATGCGGAGGAGCAGCTGCTCGTTCCAGTCCTCGCCGATGCCGATGCTCGTGACCGCCACGCCCTCCCTGCCGGCCTCATCAGCCAGGGCGGTGCAGGCGCTCTCGTCGTCCCAGGTCCGGCCGTCGGTCAGCAGCAGGAGGCGGTTCACCCGGTCGCGCGCAAAGCCCTTCCGGACCTCCGCCAGGCCGGCCTTCAGGCCGTCGGCGATCTGGGTCCCGCCCCGCGGGATGACGGCGTTGATCTTCTTCTTGATGCCCGCCCGGTCCTTCACGGCCTGGTTCGGCACGAGCGTCTCGACCTGGTCGTCGAAGATCGTGACCGAGAGCAGGTCGCCGTCCGCCAGGTGGTCCACCACGAAGCCCACGGCCTCCTTCAGGTGCTCCATCTTCGCGCCGTCCATGGAGCCGCTCCGGTCGAGCACCAGGCCGAAGTTCGCCGGCATGCTGCCCAGGGGCCCGGCGCCCGGCGCCTTGATCTCCAGGAGCGCATAGACCGCCTGCTCCGCGCCGGTGACCGGCAGCGTCTCCTTGCTCATGCTGCAGCGGATGTTCAGTTCGTTCTTCATGGCGTCCTCCTTGTCGATACTCATCGAGATGGAGATCAAGATCATTGACACGGATCAAGGCGGATAAGGGCCTGATTCGATCGGCCTGGGCAAAGATCTGATCATGATTTTTCCGGTTCCAGATCCGCCGTTATCCGCGTCAAAGGTCCTGATGGTATCATTTCCGTTCAATCCACTTTCGCCACGATCGCGGTGATGTTGTCCCTGCCGCCGCGGTCGTTCGCCTGCTGCACCAGCCGGGCGCAGACCACCTCGGTGCGCTGCTCGTCAGCGCAGATTCTGCGGAGATCCTCGTCCGGGACCTCGCCCCAGAGCCCGTCGGTGCAGAGCAGCAGGGTGCCGCCCCTGCGGAGCGGCAGGGTGAAGGTGTCGACCTTCACGGTCTCGTCGCTCCCGATGGTGCGGACCAGGAGGTTCGCCTTCGGATGGTCCCGCGCCTCCTCCGGGGTCAGTTTGCCCGCGGCGACCAGCGCGGCCACGAGCGAGTGGTCCCGGGTCACCTGGGAGATGGATCCGTTCTCGATCCAGTAGGCCCTGCTGTCGCCCACGCTGGCGATGTAGGCGGTTCCGGCCGAGACGAGGGCCGCGGTGAGGGTCGTGCCCATGTTGGAGCGCCGGCTTGACGCCTCCTGCCGGACCGCGGCATTGGCGCGCTGCACGGCCTGCTCGACCGTGGCGAGGGGGTCGCGCTTCCTCCCCTGCGCGCTGCGCACGGCCGCGGCCACGGTGGCCGCGGCGATGGCGCTCGCCACCTCGCCGGCGTCATGGCCGCCCATGCCGTCGGCCACCACGAAGAGCGCGTCGCCGGAGATGTCGGTCATCATCAGGCTGTCCTCGTTCTGCGGCCGCGTGACGCCCTGGTCCGTGATGCCGTGCCAGGTGATCTCGACCGTCGCTTCCCGCGCCTCCTCCTGTCCGGGCTCCGGTCTGAGCCGGATGGTGTGGGCCGGCTGCAGTACGCGCGTAAGAGCCCGCGCCGACGCCGGATGGACCGCTGCGCGGGAGAGGGTCATCACTTCCCAGGCGCCGTCCAGTCCGAGCACTCGTTTGAGGAGGTTCCAGAGTTCCATGAGCATGTCCAGGCTCCTCTCGGGGAGGTGTTTCCAGGC
>CAZTXN010000125.1:0-8002 GCA_964617655.1 uncultured Nitrospiraceae bacterium
AAACAGGTCCTCTCCTGGTGCCTCTTCGACTTCGCGAACTCGAGCTACTCCGCGGTCATCGCCGCGGTCATCTTCCCGGTCTTCTACATCAACAGCGTCGTGGGGAACGAGCACGGCAGGGGCGATCTCTGGTGGGGCGCGGCCATCTCGGCGAGCATGCTGGCCGTCTCGCTCTCCTCGCCCTTCCTCGGCGGCATCGCGGACCACGCGGGGATGCGCAAGCGGATGCTCGGCCTCTATACCGCGGCCTGCGTCCTGGCCGTTGCCGGCTTCTCGCTCCTCGGCCCGGGCGCGGTGCTTGCCGGTTTCCTCCTGGTCGTGGTGGCGAACATCGGGATGGAGGGCGGGCTGGTCTTCTACAATGCGTTCCTGCCCGAGATCGCCCCGCCGGACCGCCAGGGCCGCGTCTCGGGATGGGGCTTCGGCGTCGGCTACGCGGGCTCCATCCTCTCGCTCCTGATCGCCCTTCCGCTCGCGAAGTCCGGCCGGCTCGACGCGGTCTGGCTCATGGTCGCGCTCTTCTTCGCCCTCTTCTCGCTTCCCGCCTTCCGGCACCTGCCGCCCGACCGGAGGACCGGCATGACCGCCGCCGAGGCCGGCATCGCCGGCTCGCGCAGGGCCTGGGAGACGCTGAAGGAGATCTGGTCGCGAAGAGAGGCGCGGAAGTTCCTGATCGCCTACCTTATCTATGAGGACGGCGTGAACACGGTGATCGTCTTCTCGAGCAGCCTCGCGGCCACCACCTTCGCCTTCGGCCATACCGAACTGATCGGGCTCTACCTCGTCGTCCAGGTCACGGCCCTGGCCGGCGCCTTCCTGCTGGCCCGGCCCACGGACACCTGGGGGCCGAAGAAGGTGGTGATCCTCGCGCTGCTGCTCTGGTCCGGCGTGGCGGTGGCCGCCTACTTCGTCACGACCAAGGCGGCCTTCTGGGCCGTCGCCTGCACCGCCGGCCTGGGGCTCGGCACGGTCCAGGCCGGGACCCGCGCCTTCTTCACCCAGTTCGTGCCCGCGGGAAAGGAGGCCGAGTACTTCGGCGCCTATGCTCTGGTGGGCAAGTCCTCGGCGGTCATGGGGCCGCTCATCTTCGGCCAGGTCTCCGCGGCCTTCGGCAGCCAGCGGCCCGCGATCCTCTCGATCGCCGCGTTCTTCATCATCGGCCTCCTGCTGCTCACGCGGGTCCGGGGCGGCGGGCCGAACGTCAGGCCGTCAGGCGACAGGCGATAGGCGCAAGGCGATCGATAGAGGACCCGCTCCGCGCCAGGGATCATTCCGTATG
The DNA here is from genome assembly GCA_964617655.1 of uncultured Nitrospiraceae bacterium. Lineage (GTDB taxonomy): Bacteria > Nitrospirota > UBA9217 > UBA9217 > UBA9217 > JAKAHZ01. The sequence continues at coordinate 1,280 of CAZTXN010000125.1, forward strand.
CTTTCCGCGCTCGTCATTTCGCATGCTTCCCTCGCTTTCCGCCTGTCGCCTGACGCCTATCGGCTGTTGCGGTCTTTTCCCTTGACAAAACGGGGGCTTTCCTTTAATATTCCGGACTCTGGGCCCGGAAGCACGCCTCATGGCCATCAAGATCAGCGACATACCGCCTGAGGGAGTGACGATCGAGGTCGCGGAAAGCGTCGATCTCTTCGGCGAGGGCAGGGCGCCGGCGTCCTTTACCGCGACCCTGACGGTCAGGCCCGGTCCCGAGGGCCTGCTTCATGTCTCCGGCCGGGTGAACGCGGACGCTGAGCTGGAATGCTGCCGGTGCCTGCGGCGCTTCCCCTTCCCCGTCCGGGACGCGGCCATGGAGCTCGACCTGGTCTCCGAGGGCGCCCGCGCATCCGCGGCCGAGCATGAGCTGGGGCGGGCGGAGCTGGACACGGAGTTCTATGCAGGCGAAGAGATCGAGCCCCGCGACCTGGTCCGGGAGCAGGTGCTTCTCGCCCTCCCCATGGCGCCGGTCCACCGCGAGGACTGCAAGGGGCTCTGCCCGGTCTGCGGAGCGGACCGGAACGAACGCGAATGCGGCTGCGCGGCAGCGGCTCCGCCCGAACGGGAAAGCCCCTTCGCCGCGCTCAGGAAGATCATCAAACCGGAAAAGGAGTAGCATCGGAAATGGCGAACCCAAAGCACAGACATTCCAAGTCCCGCAGGGACAAGCGGCGCACCCACAAGCACCTCAAGGGCCCGAACCTGACGGTCTGCCCGCAGTGCCGGGAGGTCAAGCGGCCGCATCATGCCTGCATGTCCTGCGGCACCTACAACGGCCGCGAGGTCGTGGCAGTCCAGCAGCTCTAACACCGCACCTATGATTATGGAAGGCAAAGCACGGAACCGGGGAAGGGTTCCGCCTTTGCCTTTTCTCTTGCCGGGAGCATGAACGGGTGATCAAGATCGCAGTGGACGCCATGGGCGGCGACTATGCCCCCCAGGCGATCGTGGACGGAGCGGTCCAGGCCGCGAAGGAGTACGGCGCCGGCATCATCCTCGTCGGCATCGCGCAGGCGGTCGAGGCGGAGCTTGCCCGGCATGCCGCGGCCCGCTCGCTGCCCATCGAGGTGCGCAACGCCTCGCAGGTCGTGGACATGCTCGATTCGCCGGCCACGGTCTTCCGCCGGAAGAAGGACTCGTCCATCCGCGTGGCGAACGACCTGGTCAGGGCCGGCGAGGCCGTGGCGGTCATCAGCGCGGGACATACCGGCGCGGCCATGGCCACCTCGCTCTTCGTGCTCGGCACCGTGGAGGGCGTGGAGCGGCCGGCCATCGCCACCATGATGCCCACCATCAACGGCGCCTGCGTGGTGCTCGACGTGGGCGCCAACGTGGACTGCCGGCCGAGCCACCTGCTCCAGTTCGCGGTCATGGGCGAGGTCTTCGCCAAGCACCTGCTGAAGAACCCGAACCCGCGGGTCGGCCTGCTCTCCATCGGCGAGGAAGCGACCAAGGGCAACGAGCTGACCAAGGAGGCCTTCAAGCTCCTGACCGAGACGAACCTGAACTTCATCGGGAACGTCGAGGGCCGCGACATCATGATGGGCAAGGCCGACGTGATCGTCTGCGACGGGTTCATCGGCAACGTGGTGCTCAAGACCTCCGAGGCCGTCGCCGAGGCCATCGGCTCGCTGCTCCGGGAGAACGTGGGCGGGAACCCCCTCCGCCGGGCGGGCTACCTCCTGATGCGGCCCGCCTTCCGGGCGCTGAAGCGCAAGATGGACTACGCCGAGTACGGCGGCGCGCCGCTCCTCGGCGTGAACGGCATCAGCATCATCAGCCACGGCCGGTCGTCGGACCGGGCGGTCAAGAACGCCATCCGCGTGGCCATGGAGTTCGCGAAGAGCGACGTGAACCGGCATATCCACGACGACATCAAACAGAACATGGAGCTCGTGAAAGACAGATGATCCACGCGCGCATCATCGGGACCGGCTCCTTCGCTCCCAAGAAGACCCTGACGAACCGCGACCTGGAGAAGATGGTCGAGACCAGCGACGACTGGATCATCGAGCGCACCGGCATCAGGGAGCGGCGGGTCTGCGAGCGGGGCCAGTCGACCTCCGACCTGGCCGAGGAGGCCTCGCGCCGCGCCCTGAAGGCCGCCGGCATCTCCGCCCTGGACCTGGACCTCATCATCTGCGGGACCCTCACGCCCGACACGGCCATGCCGAGCCTGGGCTGCGTGCTCCAGGCGCGGCTGCATGCGAAGAAGGCGGCGGCCTTCGACATCTACGCGGCCTGTTCCGGGTTCCTCTACGGCCTGTCCGTGGCCGACGCCTTCATCCGGAGCAACATGCACCAGACCATCCTGGTGGTCGGCGCCGAGGCGCTCTCCCGGTTCACGGACTGGGAGGACCGGACGACCTGCGTGCTCTTCGGCGACGGCGCGGGGGCGGCCGTGGTGCAGCGCCACGCGGGCAAGCGCGGCATCCTCTCCACGCACCTGCACTCCGACGGGTCCTTCGGCGAGCTGCTCCATCTCCCCGGCGGCGGCGCGGCCCACCCGGCCACCCATGACACCGTGGACCGGCGGCAGCACTACATCAAGATGAAGGGGAACGAGACCTTCAAGGTGGCGGTCCGTGCCCTTGAGGACGTCGTGCAGGAGGCGCTGGACCACAACAAGGTGAAGCCCGAGGAGATCGACCTCCTCATCCCGCACCAGGCGAACCTCCGGATCATCCAGGCGATGGCCAAGCGCCTGAACATGCCCATGGAGAAGGTGGTCCTCACGATCCACAAGTACGGGAACACCTCGGCCGCCTCGATCCCCATGGCCCTGGACGAGGCCGTGCGGGAGGGCAGGATCAAGGAGAACGACCTGCTGCTGCTCGAGGCCTTCGGCGGCGGCCTCACCTGGGCCTCGGCGCTGATCAGATGGTAGATGAGCAGAAGCACCAAATAGCAAGCTCCAAATGACAAACAAGCTCAAAATCCCAATAGGGGCAAATGTATTGAATCTCGCGACCTGGTGATGATCTGGCATCTGGTGCTTGAGATTTGGTGCTTGTTTGTAATTTGGTACCTGGGATTTGGGATTTGATCTTTCGGGTTCTGGTGCTTGGGATTTGGTGCTTGGGATTTGAAATTTGAACTTTCCCCGAGGGGGTTGGCATGGACTACTTTTTGACCGAAGAGCAGCTGATGATCCGCGACCTGGCGCGCCAGATCGCGGAGGAGAAGATCGTGCCGGTCCGGCAGGAGCTTGACGAGGAGAACCGGTTCCCCCGGGAGATCATCACGGCCATGGCGCAGGCGGACCTCATGGGCCTCTACATCCCCGAGGAGTACGGCGGCATGGGCCGGGGCAGCCTGGACTTTTATATCGCCATCGAGGAGATCTCCAAGGCCTGCCTCGGCGTCTCGACCACCTATGCCGCCAACGCCCTGGGCGCCTATCCCCTGCTGCTCTTCGGCTCCGACGGCCAGAAGAAGAAGTACCTCCCCGACATCGCCGCGGGCAGGAAGCTCGCGGCCTTCGGCCTCACCGAGGCGAACGCCGGCAGCGACGCCAGCGGCATTCAGACCACGGCGCGGCTCGAAGGCAGCGAGTACGTGCTGAACGGCACGAAGCAATGGATCACCAACGGCGGCGAGGCGGATATCTACACCATCATCGCCATCACCGACAAGTCCAGGGGCCCCCGAGGCGCCTCGGCCTTCGTGGTCGAGAAGGGCGCCCCGGGCTTCACCTTCGGCAAGAAGGAGAACAAGATGGGCATCCGGTCCTCCTGCACCACGGAGCTCATCTTCAGCGACTGCCGCATCCCCAGGGAGAACCTGATCGCGAAGCAGGGCATGGGCTTCATCGTGGCCATGAAGACCCTCGACAGCTCCCGGGCCGGCGTGGGCGCCCAGGGCGTGGGCGTGGCGCAGGGCGCCATCGACGAATCGCTCAAGTTCGCGAAGCAGCGCGTCCAGTTCGGCCAGCCGGTCACCTCCTTCCAGGCGGTCCAGATCCTGCTGGCGGACATGCAGACCCAGACCGAGGCGGCCCGCGCCCTGGTCTATGCCGTGGCGCGCATGATCGACAGCGGCGCCAAGGACATCTCGCGCGCGTCCGCCATGGCCAAGCTCTTCGCCACTGATACGGCCATGAAGGTGACCACCGACGCGGTCCAGGTCATGGGCGGCTCCGGCTACATGAAGGAGTACCCGGTCGAGAAGATGATGCGCGACGCCAAGATCCTCCAGATCTACGAGGGCACGAACCAGATCCAGCGCACCGTCATCGCCCTGGACATGGTCCGGGAATCGACAAGAGCGAAGTAAGATCAAGCGCCGGTGGCTCAAATGACAAATTCCAAATAATATCCAAATAGCAATCCATCAGGGACCAAACGTTTGATATTCATTATTTGGTAATTGAAAGTTGTTTGGGATGTAACTATTCAGTAAATCTGAAACCAATGGGAATTACTCATGAGGAAAACCCTTTGATCCGCAGATTTCACAGATGTGCGCAGATTTTAAACACAAAAACGTACTCGCTTTAATCTGTGTAATCGGCGTAATCTGCGGATAATAAAATGACCTGAGTAGTTACTTTGGGATTTGAGATTTGTGATTTATTCATCGCACCATGGAGCAATTGCGTGAATATCATTGTGTTAGTAAAGCAGGTGCCGGACGCGGCTGAGGTGAAGATCAACCGCGAGACGAACACGCTCATCCGCGACGGCGTCCCGAGCATCATCAATCCCTACGACCGCTACGCGATCGAGGAGGCCCTGCGCCTGCGCGAGAAGCACGGCGGCAAGGTCACGGCGCTCACCATGGGACCGCCCCAGGCGGCCGAGGCGCTCAAGGAGGCCGTATCGCTCGGCGTGGACGAGGTCGTGCTCCTCTCCGACCGGGCCTTCGCCGGAGCGGACACCTGGGCCACCTCCTACGCCCTGGCCATGGGCATCAGGAAGATCGGCTCCTTCGACCTGGTGATCGCGGGCAAGCAGGCCATCGACGGCGACACGGCCCAGGTGGGCCCCGAGACCGCGGAGATGCTCGGCGTCCCCTTCGTGGCCTATATCCGGAAGATCGAGCAGGCGGGCGGCGGGAAGATGACCGTCGAGCGGCTGATGGACGAGGGGTATGACGTCGTCGAGACCAGCCTCCCCTGCGTGATCACGGTGGTGAAGGAGATCAACACGCCCCGGCTGCCGTCGCTCAAGGGCAAGATGAAGGCCAAGAACCTCCAGGTGGCGCCCTGGACCGCGGCGGACATCGGCGCCGACGCGGAGAAGCTGGGGCTCAAGGGCTCGCCCACCCAGGTGGTCAGGATCTTCCCCCCCGCGCCGCGCGGCAACCGCGAGATGCTCTCCGGCAGCATCGAGGAGCAGGCCGCCGCGGTGGTCACCAGGCTGAAGGAACGGGCGTTGATATAACTGCAGGAGACAGGAGCCAGAATTCAGGAGCCAGGAGAACGGCATCACCTTCTGGCTGCTGGCTTCTGACTCCTGATTTTCAAGGAGTTGAACGTGAGCGTTCGCGTCAAACCTGACATCTGCACCGGCTGCGAGACCTGCGTCTCGGCGTGCCCCTTCGGCGCCATCGAGATGCGGGACGGCAAGGCCGTCATCACCGACGCCTGCACCATGTGCGGCGCCTGCGTCGAGGCCTGCGAGTTCCAGGCCATCGAGCGCGATATCGCCGATACGGGCCCGGCCCGGGACCTCTCGGCCTACCGGGGCGTCTGGGTCTTCGCCGAGCAGCACAAGGGCGCCGTCGCCGGCGTCTCCCTGGAGCTGCTGGGCGAGGGCAGGAAGCTGGCGGACAAGCGGGGCGTGCAGCTCTCGGCCGTGCTGCTCGGCGCCGGCGTGCGGGACCGGGCGAAGGACCTCGTCGCCCACGGCGCGGACGTCGTGTATGTGGCCGACCATCCGGCGCTCAAGGACTTCAACGACGACCCCTACGCCGCGGTCCTGACCGAGCTGGCGCTCAAGCACAAGCCGGAGATCATCCTCGCCGGCGCCACGGCCATCGGCCGGTCCTTCTTCCCCAAGGTGGCCTCGACGCTCTACACCGGCCTCACGGCCGACTGCACGGTCCTGGACATCGACGGACCGACCGGCAACCTGCACCAGACCCGGCCCGCCTTCGGCGGGAACATCATGGCCACCATCGTGACCCCGAACCACCGGCCCCAGATGGCCACGGTCCGCCACAAGGTGATGAAGCCCGCGCCCCGCGACGACTCCCGGACCGGCGAGGTGCTGGACGTGGCCTATGCGCCGCCCGCCCGCCCGCGGACCGCGGTGCTCAGGACCGTGGAGGAGCTCTCCGAGACCGTGAACATCTGCGAGGCCGACATCATCGTGGCCGGCGGCCGCGGCCTCGGCAGCGAGAAGAACTTCAAGCTCGTGGAGGAGCTCGCCAAGGCCCTGGGCGGCGCGGTGGCCGCCACGCGCGGCGCCGTGGACGAGGGATGGATCCCCTACTCCCGCCAGGTCGGCCAGACCGGCAAGACCGTCTGCCCCAAGCTCTATATCGCCTGCGGCATCTCCGGCGCGATCCAGCACGTGGCGGGCATGCAGTCCGCCGAGACGATCGTGGCCATCAACAAGGACCCGGACGCGCCGATCTTCAATGTCGCCACCTACGGCATCGTGGGCGACGTGCACCGGATCATCCCCGCAATGATCAAGAAGATCAAGGAGCTGCGGGGCTGAA
>CAZTXN010000126.1:0-7986 GCA_964617655.1 uncultured Nitrospiraceae bacterium
GCAGGTCCATCCCTTACACCCCGCTGCATGCAGTAGGAGCTTCGTCAGTATTCCTCCCGGCGATCCCTGTCCAGGTCCTCGAACCCTTTCGATCTTCCCGGGCCTTCGCTTCTTCGGCCTTTATGAGACCGCTTTTCATCGTTCACTTGCGGAAGATCGGATATGCGCATTTCCGTGAGAGGGGCGAAAATAATGAGTAATTTCGTATCATTTCGATTGCCTTCCGTAATTGAGATATGATTTTTTTTAATATGAATTTGTCTTGATTTTTAAAAGAATAGTTGCTACTATTCACGCCTCTACGCAAGGATTAATGCAATATTCCGGTGTAGCTCAGTAACGCAGTTTATATATTTCGTAACAGAACATTCATTGCTGACCGGGTCGCTGGTTCCCTAGTGGTTCTCTTCCCGGACGACTCCTGAACACATCTCCAAACTCGAACATCTATTATTTGCAGTTCTCCCCGGTCCGCAGCAGCGCCGGCGCGAAGGCGTTCCGCAGCCGGGAGAGAGGGGGTTCCTTCCGTGCTTGAGCAATCCGAGGTCCAGTCCATCGATGCCATCCTGAATGACGCGCAGGGCCAGCGGGGCGTGCTGGTCTCCGTGCTCCAGAAGGTCCAGGAGAAGGTCGGCTATCTTCCCGACGATGCCATGAAGATGATCTCCGACCGGCTCGCCCTCTCGATGTCCCAGGTCTACGGCGTCGCCTCCTTCTACAAGCATTTCCACTTCAAGCCGCGGGGCAAAAAGATCGTGAAGGTCTGCATGGGCACCGCCTGCCATGTGCGCGGCGCCAAGGCGGTGCTGAACGAGCTGGAGTCCAAGTTCGGCATCAAGGAGGGCGAGACCGCCCCCGACCGGTCGGTGACCCTCGAGACCGTAGGCTGCGTGGGCTGCTGCGCGCTGGCGCCGGTCCTGACGGTGAACGATCAGGACCTCTACGGCGAGCTGACGCCCAGGATGATCGACGACATCATTGAGACAGTGAGGAACGGACATGGAACTCACGTTTAAGCGGCTCGAGAACGTCCAGGACCTGACCGCGCTCCGGGAGCGGCTCCAGAAGGAGCGCCGGGAGAGCGATGCCCGCCGGGTCCGGGTCTGCTGCGGCACGGCCTGCCAGGCCACGGGATCGAACAAGCTCGTCGCGAAGTTCGAGGAAGTGGCCGCGAAGAAGGGCGTTAAGCTCGATGTGGTCAAGACCGGCTGCCAGGGCCTCTGCCAGCGCGGACCGGTCATGATCCAGGAGCCCCAGGAGATCTTCTACCAGAAGGTGAAGGTCGAGGACATCCCGGACCTCTTCTCCACCTCCCTCCTGCACGGCGTGCCCTACCGAAAGCAGCTCTACCGCGAGTTCCCGCTCTCCGATCCGAACCCCGAGATGCAGGACATCCCGTTCTACAAGAAGCAGAAGCGGCTGGCGCTGCACAGGAACGGCTTCGTTGACCCCTGCAACATCCATGACGCCATCCGCGAGGACGGCTATGCCGGCCTGGCGAAGTGCCTCACGGAGATGCAGCCCGACGAGGTGATCGATATCGTGAAGAAGTCCGGCCTCCGCGGCCGCGGCGGCGCGGGCTTCCCGGCAGGCCTCAAGTGGGAGCATACGAAGAAGTCGGGCGCGAAGGTCAAGGCCGTGGTCTGCAACGGCGACGAGGGCGACCCGGGCGCGTTCATGGACCGCTCGCTGATGGAGGGGGACCCGCACTCGGTGCTCGAGGGCATGGTGATCAATGCCTTTGCCATCGGCGCCCAGCACGGGTACATCTATGTGCGGCATGAGTATCCCCTGGCGGTCAAGAACCTCGGCATCGCCATCGAGCAGGCGCGGGCCATGGGCCTCCTGGGCAGGAACATCCTCGGCAGCGGCCTGGAGTTCGACATCGAGATCAAGGAAGGCGCCGGCGCCTTCGTCTGCGGCGAGTCCACGGCCCTCGTGGCCTCCATCGAGGGCGAGCGCGGCATGCCGAGGCCCCGTCCGCCGCGCCTCTCCGAGGCGGCCGGCGGCCTCTGGGGCATGCCCACGAACCTGAACAACGTCGAGACCTTCGCGAACGTGCCCACGATCATCGTGAAGGGCCTGGACTATTACCTCGGGATCGGCACCGAGAAGTCCAAGGGCACCAAGGTCTTCGCGCTCACCGGCAAGATCAAGAACACGGGGCTCATCGAGGTGCCCATGGGCATCACGCTCCGCGAGATCATCTTCGACATCGGCGGCGGCATGCTGAACCCGGACAAGGGGTTCAAGGCGGTCCAGACCGGCGGCCCCTCGGGCGGCTGCATCCCGGCCCAGCATCTGGACATGCAGGTCGACTTCGACTCCCTCCTCGGCGTGGGTTCGATGATGGGCTCCGGCGGCATGGTGGTGCTGGACGAGGACGACTGCATGGTGGACGTGGCCAAGTTCTTCCTCTCCTTCACCAAGAGCGAGTCCTGCGGCAAGTGCCCCACCTGCCGCGTGGGCACCTGGCAGACGTACGAGCTGCTCGAGAAGATCACCTCGGGCGGCGGCGAGCCGGGCGATATCGAACGGCTCGAGAAGATGGGCAGGATGATCGTGGCAGGCTCGCTCTGCGGCCTCGGCAGCAGCGCGCCGAACCCCGTGCTCTCGACCATCAGGTACTTCCGCGAGGAGTACGAGGAGCATGTGAACCACAAGTACTGCCGTTCAAAGCGCTGCCAGGGCCTGGGCGCCTACCGCATCCTGCCCGAGCACTGCATCCTCTGCGGCCTCTGCAAGCAGGCCTGCGCCTTAGACGCCGTCGTGGAGCTTCGCGACCGGTTCTATATCGACCAGGACTACTGCACGAAGTGCAAGGCCTGCTACGGCGTCTGCCCCACCGACGCCATCGTGATCGAGAAGGGAGGGGCCCATGTCGCAACAGGAAAGTAACTGCCCCGTGAACAGCGTCCGCGCGAAGCTGACGTTCTTCTACAACGACGACTCCAAGAACGGCATGTGCTCCAAGTGCCATCCCTGCAAGCTCGGGATCTTCGATGCCGTCAAGATCCTCGAGGCGGTCCAGGCGGACCAGGGCGAGGAGAAGCACGCGGAGCTGCTCCGGCGCATCGCCGCGGAGGTGAAGGACGGGGGCATGTGCAAGAAGGGCAAGGACCATGCCGACATCCTTGCGGCGTTCCTGAAGGACCACCTGGCCGATCTCGAGAAGCATATCAAGGGCGTCTGCGGGCGCCGGGAATGCAAGCTGCTCGTCCGGTACGAGATCGACCCCGACAAGTGCACCATGTGCGACGAGTGCCGCAAGGTCTGCAAGGACTACGCGATCGAGGGGCAGAAAGCCCTCTCCTATCGCAGTGGCTATACACCCTATCGCATCCGTCAGCGCCGCTGCACCCATTGCGGAGAGTGCATCAAGGTCTGCCCCGAGGGGGCGGTCCTGATCGTGGAGCGCGAGCGCGAGCCGGCGGAGAAGGAGCCGGTGCGGACCCTGGTCTGCTCCTGCGATGTGAGCGGCAAGCCAACCGGCAAGGCGCCGGCCTGCACGCTCCATGCGACCTCGGACGAGGCGGTGCCGGCGGGGAAATGAAGATCATCTGGTGCGAATCGCACCGTGAAGAAGGCAAGTGGTGCTCGTGGCATGTTGACGTCAGTCCGTTGCAGTCTGCATTGATCATGTCTTTCTGGAGGAAACTATGACGACCAAGATGGTGAAGATGGAGTTCGACGGCAGGAGCGTGTCGGTCCCCGAGGGCATGACCCTGGTGGACGCGGCGGCGACCGTCGGCATCCATATCCCGAACCTCTGCCACATCAAGGAGCTCCGGGGCGTGGGCGCCTGCCGCATGTGCATGGTGGAGGTCGAGGGCCTGAAGACGCCCGTGACCGCCTGCACGCAGAGGGCCAAGGAGGGCATGAAGGTCCGGACGAGGACGCCGAAGGTCGAGGATATCCGGAAGTTCGTGACCGACCTGATCCTCTCCTTCCATCCCCTGGACTGCATGACCTGCCCGAAGGCCGGGGCCTGCGACCTCCAGCGCTACGCCGCGGACCTGGGCATCCGGGAGTCGTCCTTCGGCCGGAAGAGCTTCAATTACGAGCTGAACGACAAGAGCCCCTTCATCACCATCGACAACAACTACTGCATCCTCTGCGGCCGCTGCGTCCGGGTCTGCAAGGAGCAGAACACGAACGTGCTGGACTTCATGGGCCGCGGCATCACGACGAAGGTCACCACGGCCCTCGACCGGCCGCTGCACGAGTCTGGCTGCACCTTCTGCGGCTCCTGCATCGACGCCTGTCCGGTGAACACCATCATGGAGCGCGACCGCTGGCAGCACGGCCGGGAGTGGGAGCTCGAGAAGGCCGAGGCGGGCTGCACCGCCTGCGGCTCCGCCTGCAGCGTGACGGTGAGCAAAAAGGACGGCAAGGTCATCAAGGTGAACGCAAAGGACGACCACGGGTATATCTGCGTCATCGGCAGGTTCGGGTTCGATTCGCTCACCGCGGCGAACCGCGTCACCGCGCCGATGGTCCGGAAGGGCGGCAGGCTGGCGCCGGCCTCCTGGGGCGACGCCCTGAAGGCCGCAGCCGAGGGGCTCAAGAAGGCGGGCGCGAACGCCGGGTTCATCGCCGCGGGGTCCCTCACCAATGAGGAGGCCTATGCGCTGCAGGAGCTCGCGCGGAAGACCGTGGGAAGCGCCAACCTGGACAGCACCGCGTCGGCATATGCCGCCGGGCTGATCGAGGCGCTTCAGGCCGTTCACGGCGATGCGGCTGCGGCAGCGTCCCGGGCGGACCTCGGGTCGGCCGACTGCGTGGTGGTCATCGGCGCGGACCCCTCCCAGAAGAAGCAGACCCTGCAGGAGGCGGACGTGATGATCCGCCGGCGGGCCCAGGCGGGCGCCAAGGTCATCGTGGTCAGCACCGAGAAGACCGATCTTGCCGGCCATCAGAACGCGATCCTGCTGCAGCTCAAGGCCGGCGCCGATGCGCCGCTCCTGGCGGGGCTCATGACCGCCGCGCTCGCCGAGGGCGCGAAACCGTCCGCCAAGGGCCTCGACGGCCTTAGGAAGTCCCTGGTGAGCGTCGATGAAGCGGCAGCGGCATCGGGCGTCGCGGCCGAGCAGATCGCCGCCGCGGCCAAGGCCTTTGCCGCTGCGAAGCATCCGGTGGTCGCGATCGGCGCCGGCATCAGCATGAACAAGGACGCCTGTCTCCAGGCGCTGAACCTGGCGCTGCTGAAGGATGCCGGCGTGCTGCCGCTGCTGCCCGAGGCGAACGCCCTGGGCGTGATGCAGATGGGCTGCCTGCCTGACGCCGGCCCGGGCGGCGCGAAGGCCAAGAAGGCGGGCAAGGGCTACGGGGAGATGCGGACCGGCATGAAGGCGCTCTATGCCGCCGGGAGCGTCGCGGACGCGGGCTTCAAGGCGGATTTCCTCGTGGTGCAGGCGAGCCACCTGACGCCGCTGGCGGAGCGGGCGGACGTGGTGCTGCCCATGACCGCTCTGTATGAGCGGCAGGGGACCGTGGTGAACACCTACGGGACGCAGAAGTCCATTGCCGCTGCCGTGGAACCGCAGGGAGCTGCAAAGGACGGCGCGGAGATCGCCGCGGAGCTCTCCCTTGCTATCAGCAAGACCAAGGGCTTCAAGCAGAAGGACGCCGCGGCAGGCGCCCGGAAGGTCAAGGCCGGCAAGACCACGGCAGGAGCGTTCAAGCCTGTCCCGGCCAAGGCCGCGAAGCCGGCCGCCATATCGACGAAGGACGTGCTCGCAGCAGCGAACCTTGGCATGCTGTCCGCGTCCGCGGTCTCCCAGGTCCTGGTGGTGCGCGACGCCGTGCTCCAGAAGTAGCAGGACAAGGACCGGAAAAAACCTGATGATTTTCCCCTTCCCAAGGGGTAGCATGAAGAAGCGGTAAACAGGGGTGGAATTGTCCCCCTTTTCCGGAGTGGAAAGGAGCTCGATGTCATGAGGGAAGAACTGAAGACCGTTGACCAGGCGGCCCAGAACCTGCTGAAGGCCGCTCATGAGAAGAAGATCGCGGTGTCCTTCGACCGCGCAGAGCATCTCAAGCCCTGCCCCATCGGCCACCACGGCGCGTGCTGCAAGGTCTGCCACATGGGCCCCTGCCGCATCGTGGGCAAGGAGGAGGAGGCCGAGGGCGTCTGCGGCGCCACCCTGCCGGTCGTCGCGGCGCGGAACTTCGCCCGCATGGTGGCTGCCGGGACCGCGGCCCATTCGGACCATGCCCGCGACCTTGCCAATACGCTGCTGGCGGTCGCCCGGGGCGAGGCCAAGGACTTCCAGATCAAGGACGTCCGGAAGCTGAACCGCGTGGCCGGCTATCTCGGCATCAATATCGAGGGCAAAGAGGTCAACAAGGTCGCCGAGGAGGTTGCGCTCAAGTTCCTGGATCAGTTCGGCCAGCAGCGCGGCGTGCTCGCCTATCTCTCCCGGGCGCCGAAGAAGCGGCAGGAGATCTGGAAGAAGCTCGGCATCGCGCCCCGCGCCATCGACCGCGAATGCACCGAGATGCTCCACCGCACATCTGTGGGCGTGGACCAGGACCCGGACAACATCATGCTCGGCGCCATGCGCGCGGCCCTCGCCGACGGCTGGGGCGGCTGCATGATCGGCACGGATATCGCCGACATCCTCTTCGGCACGCCCCACCCGGTCAAGTCCCAGGCGAGCCTCGACGTCTTCAAGGAGGACCATGTCAACCTGGTGGTGCACGGCCATGAGCCCACCTTCGCCGAGGTGCTGGTCAGCATGACCGAGGACCCGGAGATGGTGGCCTATGCCAAGTCCAAGGGCGCCAAGGGCGTGAACCTCGTGGGCATGTGCTGCACCGCCAACGAGATCCTGATCCGCCACGGCATACCCACGGCGGGCGGCTTCCTGCAGCAGGAGCTCGGCATCGTGACCGGCCTGGTGGAGGCCATGGTCGTGGATGTGCAGTGCATCATGCCGTCCATCACGCAGATCTCGAAGCAGTACCATACCAAGGTCATCACCACTTCTCCGAAGGGCAAGATGGTTGATGCCGTGCACATGGAGTATGACGAGCACCATGCCGGCGAGATCGCTAAGAAGCTGATCCGGTTCGCCATCGACAACTATCCGAACCGCGAGAAGGAGAAGGTGGTGCGGGCGAACGTGCGGCCCGCGGACGTGATCGCCGGGTTCTCGGACGAGTACATTGAGTACATGCAGGGCGGACGGTTCCGCGGCTCCTACCGACCGCTGAACGATGCGATCATCGCCGGCCGGATCCGCGGAGCGGTCGGGATCGCCGGCTGCAACAATCCCCGCATCTCCCAGGACAGCATCCATAACTTCCTGGTCCGGGAGCTCATCAAGAACGACGTGCTGGTCCTCCAGACGGGTTGCTCGGCCCATGCCTCGGGCAAGGCCGGCTACATGACGCCCGAGATGGCGCTGGAGAACGCCGGGCCGGGCCTGCGCGAGGTCTGCGAGGCCATCGGCATACCGCCGGCGCTCCACCTGGGCGCCTGCGTGGACAACTCGCGCATCCTGACCATCGCCTCCCACATCGCCGAGGAGGGCGGCCTGGGCGACGACATCGGCGGGCTGCCGGCCATAGGCATCGCGCCGGAATGGATGAGCGAGAAGGCGATCGCCATCGGCACCTACTTCGTGGCCTCGGGCGTGCCGATCATCTTCGGCGCCGGTTCGCCGGTCGGAGCGAGCAAGTACATGAAGGAGCTGATGGAGAAGAAGTGGTGGGACCTGGTGGGCGCAGGGTTCTATTTCGAAGAGGACCCGGGCAGGATCCTGGAGATGGCGCTCAAGATGATCGATGCGGCGCGCGAGAAGCTCAAGCTCCGGAAGTACGAGCCGGGCAGGTTCGGCACCGAGCGCGTGCTCATGGACATGGCAGCAAGGCGCGCCAGCAGCTTCGCCACGCCGCACGGCGAGTCGGTCTGAAGACAGCAGACCAGGTAACGTTGTTTCGCAAGGGCCGGAAGGAGCATCCTTCCGGCCCTTTTTCTTC
>CAZTXN010000127.1:0-7834 GCA_964617655.1 uncultured Nitrospiraceae bacterium
TTCCCTCCTCCTGGCAAAGAAGCATCATCGCTCGCATTTCTCCGCCCTGGAGCTCCAGGCGAAGCTTCACAATCTCTGCATGCGGAACATCGAGGATAATGGCTTGACGAACCTCGTGCCCCTTCTGGGGGATATCCGCAAACCCGGCCCCCTGCTGTCCTCCAGACCGTTCGATATCATCGTGATGAACCCGCCCTACACGGTCGCGGGGACCGGACGGACCAGCCTTGATCCCGGCCGGCGCACAGCGCGGCAGGACGCGACGGGTTCTCTGGAGCAATGGCTGGAGCTCCGGAGGGCGCTGAAACAGGGAGGAAGGTTCTTTGTGGTATTCCCGGCTGGGAGGCTCGCGGAGCTGCTCGCTCTGATGCAGAATAAACGGCTGGAACCGAAGCGGCTCCGGCTGGTGCATCCAGCAGCCGGGAAGCCGGCATCGCTGGCGCTCATCGAGGCGGTCAGGGATGGCGGAACGGGGCTGACTGTCCTGCCGCCGCTCCTCCTTAATGGTCCTGACGGCTCATACACGCGGGAGCTGCGGGAGATATACGGCGGTTAGGCCCTTCTCGACCGCCGTGCGCGAAGATCCGTCTCGACCAGATGCTCGAAGGCTCTCCGGAGCTCCGGGTCCGCGATGGCGGCAGCCAGCTCCCCGATCCGCTCCCGTTCTCCGGGCGCGAGCGGCGGCAGCGGCCGCGCCGGCCCCTGCTGCCGCGCCCGCGGGGAGGCGGGCAGCTCGCCGAGCCGCAGGGTGATGCTCTCGACCGCGTCCGCGCCCATGGCGCTGTTCAGCTTCGCGATGATCTCCGGCCTGAGCAGCGAGAGCTGCTGCATCCAGGCCGAGCTGTCCACGGTCACGGTCAGCTTCTTCCCGCGCACCATCGCGGGCCGGGCATGCCGGGCGATGCCCTCCCCCACCGCGCGCTCCCAGACGCCGAGCACGCGGTACTCCTTCAGCCGGGAGGAGAGCCCCCGCGACGCCAGGAGCTTCTCGATCGTCGCGGAAAGCTGCTCCACCTTCCGTCTCTGCCGCATCGTCATTTCCTTTCCGTTCGGACCCCGTGCATGCCTGCCATCATAGCGCAGATCGCCGAAAATGCAAGGGCTTCGCGCCGCCGCAGACGGGATGTTGCTTTGACTTCGCAGAGCCGCGGGGATATAATGGGTCTCGTTCGCCGGCTCGACCGGCATGAAGGAGCGTTCCATGCCTGAACTGCGCAAGGACCCCATCACCGGACGATGGGTCATCATCTCGTCCGACCGGGGCAAGAAGCCCGTGGACTTCCCGGACCAGCGCGCCAAGAAGCGGGGCGGGTTCTGCCCCTTCTGCTCCGGGAACGAGCGCACCACGCCGGGGGAGATCCTCGCCTACCGCGACAACGGCGGACCCAACACGCCGGGATGGCGGCTCCGCGTGGTGCCGAACAAGTTCCCGGCCCTCCAGATCGAGGGCGAACTGAACCGCCAGGGCGAGGGCATGTTCGACAAGATGCACGGCATCGGCGCTCACGAGGTCTTCATCGAGCATCCGGACCACAACGCCACGCTCGCGACCCTGCCGCAGCGGGCGGTGGAGGAGCTCCTCGAGGCCTTCCGCGAGCGCATGGAGGACCTCCGCC
Organism: uncultured Nitrospiraceae bacterium; assembly: GCA_964617655.1. Lineage (GTDB taxonomy): Bacteria > Nitrospirota > UBA9217 > UBA9217 > UBA9217 > JAKAHZ01. Next base: position 1,617 of record CAZTXN010000127.1, read on the forward strand.
GCGACCCGCGGTTCCAGTATACGCTCATCTTCAAGAACGAGGGCCAGGCTGCCGGCGCCACGCTGGAGCACGGCCACTCCCAGCTCATCGCGCTCCCGATCGTGCCGATCCTGGTCCAGGAAGAGCTCGAGGGCAGCCGCAGGCACTATGACCTGAAGGAGCGCTGCATCTTCTGCGACGTGATCCGGCAGGAGATGCAGGGCCGCTCCCGGGTCGTTGCCGAGACGCCGCTCTTCCTGGCCCTCGCGCCCTTCGCTCCCCGGTTCCCCTTCGAGACCTGGGTCCTGCCGAAGCGCCATCTTTCGAGCTACTCCGCCTCGTCCCGCGAGGATTTCCACGATCTCGCCCGGCTCCTGCAGGACATGCTCCGGCGGATCGACCGGGCCCTCTCCGGTCCGCCCTACAACTTCGTCATCCACACCTCGCCCTTCCGGGACGAGGCGAACGAGTACTACCACTGGCATATCGAGATCATGCCGAAGCTCACGAACGTCGCGGGCTTCGAATGGGGCTCCGGGTTCTACATGAACCCCACGCCCCCCGAGGAGGCGGCTGCGTTCCTGCGGGACCTGAAGCCATGAGGGTGCTCTTCGCCGCCTCCGAGGTCGCGCCCTTCGCCAAGACCGGCGGGCTGGCCGACGTTGCAGGCAGCCTGCCCCGCGCCCTTGCAGGCCTCGGCCATGACGTCCGGGTGGTCCTGCCCCGGTACGGCCGGATCGACCGCAAGCGGTTCGGGCTCAGGCGCGCGGCCTCCTTCCAGGTGCCGCTCGGAAGCTGGCGGGAGCGATGCGATGTGCTCGAAGGCCGGCTGGGAAAGAACGTCTCCGCCTATTTCGTCCAGAAGGACATCTTCTTTGACCGGCCGGAGCTCTACGGCACACAGTTCGGTGATTATCCTGACAATGCCGAGCGGTTCATTTTTTTTTCCCGAGCTCTCCCCGAACTCTGCCGCGCACTGCGCTTCCGGCCCGATGTCATCCATTGCAACGACTGGCAGACCGGCCTGGTGCCTGTCTACCTGAAGACGGTCTACCGCAGCGATGCTTCTTTCCAGCGATGCGCTGCGGTCTTCACGATCCATAATCTCGGGTATCAGGGGGTGTTTCCCCCTTCGGACCTGCCGCTCACCGGGCTCGGCAGCGGCGTCTTCACGCCCGCCGGGATCGAGTACTGGGGCAGCATGAACTTCCTCAAGGCCGGCATCGTCTACGCCGACGCCATCACCACCGTGAGCAGCACCTACAGCCGCGAGATCCAGACGCCCGAGGAGGGCCGGGGGCTGGACGGGGTCCTTCGCAGCCGCGCGGAAGACCTCTCCGGGATCGTGAACGGCATCGACCCCGCCGAGTGGGACCCTGCTGCCGATCCTGCCATCGCCAGGCCCTACAGCGCCGCGGATCCTGCCGGCAAGGCCGTCTGCCGCAAGGCCCTGCTCCGGGAGCTGGGCCTTCCCGAGGCCGGCGGACCGGTCATCGGCATGGTGACGCGGCTCTCGGACCAGAAGGGACTGGACATCTTCGTGAACGCCATGGCGGAGATCATGGAGCTTGGCGTCCGGCTCATCGTGCAGGGCAGCGGGGACGAGCGCTACCACCGGCTGCTCGAGGGGCTCTCGCTCACCTACGCGGACCGGATGCGCGTCCTGCTCCGGTACGACGAGCTGCTCGCCCGCCGCATCTACGCCGGCGCGGACATCTTCCTCATGCCGTCGCACTACGAGCCCTGCGGGCTCGGGCAGATGCACGCGCTCCGGTACGGCGCGGTCCCCGTGGTGCGGAGGACCGGCGGGCTCGCGGACACCGTCCAGGACCACGACGCCAGGACCGGCGCGGGCACCGGCTTCCTCTTCGATGACTATACACCGGCGGCCCTGGCAGCCTGCGTGGCCCGCGCGATCCGGCTCTACGCGGACCGGCGGGCATGGTCCCGCCTGCAGCAGGCGGGAATGCGGACGGACTTCTCCTGGGACCGTTCGGCCCGGGAGTACGAGAAGGTTTACCGCAACGTTGCGCGAAAATAGCCGGGAGCCAGGGGCCGGAAGATCTTCCGGCGCAGCTGGGTCGCGCCCATCTGCTTCCTCCTGACTCCCGGCGTCTGGGCTCACCCCATGGACTTCTTCGAGAAACAAGAACTCTCCATCCTGAGCGAGATCGGCCGCGTCGCGACCTCGGCCGCCGACCTCACCCGGAAGCTCGACCGCATCCTCCAGATCGTGATGCAGGGCATGGGCAGGGACGGCGCATCCATCTTCCTGCTCGACCGGGAGGGCAGAAACGTCACGCTGGCGGCCGCGGCCGGACTGAAGCAGGAGTCCGTGGGCAGGCTGACCTTCCCCCTGGGAAGCGGCATCGCCGGCTGGGTCGCCGAGCAGAAGGTCCCGCTCGCCCTGCTCGACCCATTCTCGGACCCGCGGTTCCAGTACGTGCCCGAGACGGGCATCGAGCGGTTCAAGTCCCTGGTCGCGGCGCCCATCATGGACGAGGACCGCTGCCAGGGCGTGATCTTCGTCCTCTCCATCACGCCCTGGAGCGCCGCCACGACGGACATCACCCTCCTGACGACCGCGGCGAACCAGATCAGCGGGGTCATCAAGAGCACCCGGCTCTTCCAGAGCATCCAGGACCGTCTTGCCGAGCTGGCCACGATCAACGAGATCAATATCGCCCTCTCGGCCACCCGCGACCTCGGCCAGCTGCTCGCTCTCATCGCGCGCAGCGCCACGCAGGCCCTCAGGGCCCAGGGCTGCACCATCCGGCTCGTGGACCTGCCGGCGATCATGACGGGCAGGACGGGCGTGCCGGACCGTCATGTCAGCGACCCGGTGCGTGAGCTCGACGCCCGGCTGGGCGATGCGGTCACGGCCCGGACGGTCCGCGACCGGCGTCCGCTCCTCGTGCCCGATGCGTCGCAGGACCCGGAGCTGCGGGCGGCGGGCGATGCGCCGCCGGCGGCCCTCCTGAGCGTACCCCTGCTCTTCCATGACCGGGCGATCGGCGTCATCACGGTCTACAACAAGCAGGACGGCGAGTTCCGTGACGAGGACCTGCAGTTCCTGACCACCATCGCCAGCGGCGCGGCCGTGGCGGTCGAGAACGCCGCCATGTTCGAGCGGCTCGAGCGGATGGCCGAGGAAGCCCATCTGCGGGCCCAGGAGTTCTCGATCCTCTACGATATCGGCGCCGCGATGAGCACGACGCTCCACCTGGACCGGCTTCTGCGCATCATCCTGACCGCGGCCACCATGGGCGGCAGCGGCCTGGGATTCAACCGCGCCATCCTGCTGCTGACGAACGAGCGGGCCGGCGTGCTCCAGGGCATGTTGGGCGTAGGCCCCGCGAACTGGGACGAGGCGAACCGCGCCTGGACCGAGGTGGGCCGGAAGCACCGGAGCCTCATGGAATGGATCCGGACCGGCGAGCTCTTTGAGCCCCGGGACTCGGAGATCAACAGCATCGCGCGGTCCCTGCGCATCCCCCTGGCGCCCGGCGAGGGGGTCCTGGCACTGACAGTGCTCGAGAAGCGGCCGTTCAATGTCACGAACGCCGCGGCCGATCCCCTGGTCAGGCCCCGGCTGCGCGACGCGCTCAAGGTCAACGCCTTCGCCGCCGTGCCCCTGGTGAGCAAGGACCGCGTCGTCGGCGTGGTCCTGGTGGACAATCTCTTCACCGGCCGGCCGATCACGGACCATGATATCCGGTTCCTGACCATGTTCGCCCACCAGGCCGCTCAGGCCATCGACAACGCCATGACCCACTCCAACATGGAGGCCCTGAACCGCGACATGCGGGCCATGCATGAGCAGCTGGCGCATTCCGAGAAGATGGCCGCCCTCGGGACGATGATGGCCGAGATCACCCACGAGATCCGCAATCCCCTGGTCTCGATCGGGGGGTTCGCGCGGAGGCTGGCCAGGCGCGCCGATGACCCGGACACGGCCCGGTACGTCGACGTCATCCTGAGCGAGGTGAGCCGGCTGGAGGGAATCATCCATGACAACCTGGCCTTCGTCCGGAACGTGGTCCTGCAGCCGGTCCGGGCGGACCTGGACGCGGTCATCACCGAGGTCCTGGAGGTCTGCAACGACGACCTGCGCCAGCGCGGCATCGTCCTGGAGCGGGTGGCCGGGAAGGACCTTCCGGCCCTGGACATCGATCCCGGCCAGATCAAGCAGGCCGTGGTGAACCTCGTGACCAACGCCATGGAGGCCATGGAGGCCGGCGGCCGGCTCCTGGTCCGGACCTCTGCGCGGCCCGCCTCGCGGGAGACCGTGATCGAGGTCGGTGACACGGGCCACAGCATCCCGGCCGAGGCGATGCAGAACCTCTTCAATCCCTATTACACCACCAAGGTGCGGGGTACGGGCCTGGGACTCCCGATCACGCTCCGGATCGTCCGGGCCCACAACGGCACGATCGTATTCCGCAACCGGGAGCAGGGCGGCGCGCTCTTCACGCTGACCCTCCCCTGGCCGGAGGACATCGGCTGACCGGCGGCGAAGCCGTCCGGCCGCTCCTGTGCTATACTTATTCCCGTTACCCGCGGCAGCGGCGGAGCCGCGCAGGAGGAGCGCATCATGAAGAAGAGGATCCTGATCGTGGACGATGAAGAGAACATCTGCACCCTCTACAAGGAGGAGTTCGAGGACATGGGCTATGCCGTAACCACCGCCGCTGACGGCCCCACAGCGCTGGCGGCTATGGACGGCGCCAAGTTCGACCTTGCGACGCTCGATATGCGGATGAAGGGCATGGACGGCATCGAGACCCTCCGACGAATGAAGAGCAAGGACGCCGACCTGCCGGTCATCATCTCCTCTGCCTACGAGGAGTACAAGCAGGACTTCGGCAGCTGGTGCTCGGACGCCTACATAGTGAAATCCGCGGACATGGAGACCCTCCGCGACGCGGTCAAGAAGATCCTGGGATGAAGGAACAGCACACGGTCGCCATCGAGAAGCTCGTGCACGGCGGCGACGGCCTTGCCCATCTGGAGAACGGCAAGGCCGTCTTTGTTCGCTCCGTCCTGCCCGGCGAGCGGGTCCGGGTCGTCCTGGACCGAAAGCGCAAGGGGGTCTACGAGGCCTCGGTCGTCGAGCTTCTGGCGCCGTCGCCGGACCGGATCGAGCCGCCCTGCGGCGGCGACCTGCAGTGCACCGGCGCCACCTGGCCCTTCATCGCCTATCCTGCCCAGCTCAGGCTGAAGGAGGCCATGCTGGCCGATACGCTCCAGCGAACGGGCGGCGCAGTTCCTCTGCGGCCCCTGCCCATCCTCGCCTCTCCGAAGCTCGACCACTACCGGCTGCGCACCCAGTTCAATGTGAGGAGCCGGGACGGACGCCAGCGGTTCGGGTTCTTCCGCCGGGGGTCCTATGACCTCGTCGAGGTCGAGGACGCCTTCCTGCTCGATCCCGTCATCAACCGCACCCTGGCCGCGGCCCGGACCCTCGCCTCGCTCCTGCCGCCCCTGGAGGAGCTCCATATCAACGCAAGTCCGTCCGGCGAAGCGCACCTGCTGCTCTTCGCGAGCGGCGCAACATTCCCGGCTGCGGCGGGAGAGTCCTTCCTCCGGCGGCTGCAGGAGGCGGCGCCCGCGGTGGTCGGCGTCACGGGCTTTGCGGGAAAGCGGAAGGCCTGGTCCCTGGGCAGGGACCACCTCACCCTGGAGGCCGGGGGGCTCTCGTTCCGCGCCACGGAGGGGAACTTCTTCCAGGTGAACTGGGAGCAGAACCGCAACATGATCAGGACCGTCCTTGAGTTCGCGGACCTGCAGGGCGGCGAGACGGTCCTGGACCTCTACTGCGGCATCGGGAACTTCGCCCTTCCCCTGGCGCGGAAGGCGGGAAAGGTGATCGGCATCGAATCCGGCTTCTCGGCCATCGAGGACGCCCGGAGGAATTCGGAAGCGAACGGCATCAGGAACGCGGAGTTCCTGGCCGCTGACCTGGAGAAGGGCCTGAAACCCCTGCTCGGGAAGAAGCTTCGGACCGACGTGGTGGTGCTGGACCCGCCGCGGGCCGGCGCCACGCGCAAAACCCTCGAGCGCATCCTGGCCCTCGTGCCGCGGAGGATCGTCTACGTCTCCTGCAATCCCTCCACGCTGGCCCGGGACCTCCAGCTCTTCCGGCTCTTCGGCTTCCGGCTCGACCGGCTCCAACCGGTGGATATGTTCCCCTGGACCTACCATATCGAGGCGGTCGCGGAGCTGGTCAGACCGTGACG
>CAZTXN010000128.1:0-2137 GCA_964617655.1 uncultured Nitrospiraceae bacterium
ACGTCATGGACCGACTCGCGGATCGATGCCGACCGGTCGAAGAGGATGTTCAGGTCCACGGACGCCGGCATCTGGCCGCGGAAGGCCGGCAGCAGCTCCCGGATGCGGTCCACCACCTGCACGGTGTTCGTGCCCGGCTGGCGCTGGATGGCCAGCACGATGGCCCGGGTGTCCTTGTACCAGCTCGCGATCTTGTCGTTCTCCACGCTGTCGATGACCCGGCCCAGCTCCTGCAGCCGCACCGGCGCTCCGCCGCGGTAGGCCACGATGAGCGGACGGTAGGCCGCGGCGTCCATCAGCCGGCCCGAGGCCTGGATCGTGAAGGCCCGGTCCGCGCCGTGGAGCGCGCCGGTCGGCAGGTTCACATTGCCCGCCCGGACGGCCGCCGCCACCTCGTCGATGCCGATGCCGCGGCCCGCGAGCGTTCGCGGATCGAGCTGGACCCGCACCGCGTACTTCTGGGAGCCGAAGACCTGCACCTGCGCCACGCCGGCGAGCATGGAGATGCGCTGGGCGATCAGGGTCTGGGCATAGTCGTCCACCTGCGAGAGCGGCAGGGTGGGAGAGCTCAGCGCGAGATGGAGGATCGGCTGGTCCGCGGGGTTCACCTTGCGGTACGACGGCGGGCTCGGCATGTCCTGCGGCAGCTGGCGCTGGGCCGCGGCGATGGCGGCCTGGACGTCCTGGGCCGCCGCGTCGATGTTCCGGTCCAGGTTGAACTGGATCGTGATCTGGGTGACCCCCTGGCCGTTCGTCGAGGTCATGGAATCGATCCCCGCGATCGTGGAGAACTGCTTCTCCAGCGGCGTGGCCACGGCGGAGGCCATGGTCTCGGGCGACGCGCCCGGCACGCTCGCGGAGACGAGGATCGTGGGGAAGTCCACGTTCGGCAGGTCGCTCACCGGCAGCTGCCGGTACCCGGCGATGCCGAGGAAGACGATCGAGAGCATGACCAGCGTGGTCATGACCGGCCGGCGTATCCAGATCTCGGAGAGGTTCATGGAATGACAAACTCCAAATGACAAGCACCAAGGTCCAAGTTCCAAATGTCTGGGATATTCACTTCTGGATCTTGGCGTTTATTTGGTATTTGTGCTCTGGGATTTGGGCTTTCCTTCGGCCTGTCCTGCGGCCGAAGGCTTTATCTCTACCTTCGCGCCCGGCACGAGCCGGAGCTGGCCCTCGGTCACGACCGTCTCGCCGGGGGCCACGCCCTTCCCGATCACCGCCTGGTCCCCGAAGCTGCGGGCCACCTCCACCGTCCGGAGCTCCGCGGTCCCGTCATCCTTGATGACATAGACGTACCGGCCCTGCTGGCCGGTCTGGACCGCGGACCGCGGCACGACCGTGCGGTCCCGCTCCGTCGCCAGCACGACCACCACGTCCACGAACTGTCCGGGCCAGAGCGCGCCGTCCCGGTTCGGGAAGGTCGCCTTGAGCAGGATGGTCCCGGTCTGGGTGTTCACCTTGTTGTCGATGAAGGCGAGACTGCCGGCCAGGGGCCGCGCCGTGCCGCCGGCCGGAGCGGCCTCGACGCGGAGCCGGCCTGAGGCGGCCCGCTTCCGGACCTCGGCGAGCTCCTGCTCCGGCACCGAGAAGGCCACCTGGACAGGCGCGATCTGGTTGATCGTCACCAGCACCGCCTCGCTCGCCTTCACCACGTTGCCCGCCTGGACCTGGACCGCGCCGGTCCTGCCGCTCAGAGGCGACCGGATGGCGGTGTAGGCGAGCTGCAGCCGCGCATGCTCCACCGCAGCCTCATCGGCTCGCACGACCGCCTCGAGCGCCGCGGCGCTGGTGCGCAGCCGGTCGTATTCCTGGCGCGAGACATAGCCCTTCTCGGCGAGCGACTCGTACCGCCGCGCCTCCTCGGACGCGTTCGCGGCCTGGGCCCGGTCGCGCGCCAGCGCGGACTCGGCCTGGCGCAGCGCGGCCTCGAAGGGACGGGGGTCGATGGTGAAGAGCAGGTCGCCCTTCCGCACGTTCTGGCCCTCGCGGAAATGGACCTCGCTCACCTCCCCGGCCACCTGGGACCGGACCGCGACCGCGGAGAAAGGCTCCACGCTGCCGATGGCCGTGACCTGGAGCGGCACGTCGCGCTTCTCCGCCGCCTTCGCCAGCACCGGCACCGGCCGCG
>CAZTXN010000128.1:2237-4239 GCA_964617655.1 uncultured Nitrospiraceae bacterium
TACTCTCCCATTGCCTTGCGCAGCGCCGCCTCGGCGACCTTGTAGTCCGCCAGCGCGGCGATGTAGTTGACCCGGGCGTTCGAGAGGGCCACCAGCGCGTCGGTCTCCTCGATCGGGCTGCCCACGCCCGCTTCGTACCTGCCCTTGGCGATGGCATAGTTCTCCTCGGCCTGCTTCACCGTGAGCTCGGCCAGGTCCACGCGCTCCTCGGCCTCCAGCAGGTTCAGGTAGGACTGCTGCACGTCCAGCAGCACGTCCTGGCGCAGCGTCTCCTCGTTCGCCCGGGCGGCGTAGAGGTTCCCCTTCGCCTCCTTCACCTGGCTGCTCGTCAGGAATCCGCTGAAAAGCGGGACCGTGAGGGTCACGCCGGCGCTCCAGCCGTCCGGCTCGGGCGGAAAGTCAGCTTCGGTCCGGGTGTAGGTCGCGCTGCCGGTCAGGGTCGGAAAGTGCCCCCGCCGCGCCAGGGAGAGCGAAGCCTCGGCCGCCTGCCGCCTCGCCGCCGAGGCGCGGACGTCCGGCCGGTCCAGGAATGCCTTCTCCCGCGCCTCGTCCAGCGTCAGCGAGACCTTCTGGAACGAGAGGTCGTCGGCGATCTCGTAGGCCGGCGGGTCGGCCAGGCCCATGGCGTTGTTCAGCGTCACCCGCGCGATCCGGAGCGCGTTCTCCGCCCGGATCAGGTTCAGCCGCGCCGTGCTCAGGTCCACCTCGGCCTTGGTCACGTCGAACCGGGACTTGACGCCGGCCTCGAAGAATCCCTTCGCCTGGGCCAGGTGCTGCTCGAAGAGCCGGACGGTCTCCTGCAACACGTCGCGGTTCTTCCCGGCCCGCAGCAGGCCGTAGTAGGACCGCTTCACGTTCAGCACCACCCGCGCCCTGGTCTCGCGCAGGTCCTCTCCCGCCGCAGCGGCGCCCTGCTGCTGCACCGTCACGGCGCTCCAGGTCCTGCCGAAGTCGAAGAGCGTCTGGGAGAGCGTGGCGCCGGCGGTGTACTGCTCCAGCGTCGCGTCCGTGGGGTCCGTGACCAGGGAGTACCTGCTGTATCCTCCCGAGGCCGAGACCTGGGGATACCAGGCGGACCGCGCCTGGCCGATGCGGCCCGCGCTGGCCGTGACGCCGCCCGCTGCCGCGCGGATGGCTGGGCTGCGGTGCAGGGCGATCTCGACGCACCGGTCCAGGGAGAGCCGCTCGCCGGGCGTGACGGCGTTCACGGCCGGGGGAGGAGCATCCGGCGGTCCGGCGGGAAGCGGCGCCTCCTGCGCCCTCCCCGGCTGCAGGGCCAGCAGCAGGACCGCTGCGGCGGCGAAGATCATGCTGAAAGGCCTCATAGGCTCCTCCCTGTCCCCTGCCCGTTGCCGAGGGGCAGTGTGCCGTGCGCGAAGATGTCCACGAACCCGGCGACCGCCCGGTCCATGCGGCCCTGCTTCGTGATGTCGATGCCGCGAATGATCTCCTCGGTCCGGAAATAGGAGAAGAGCATGCCCAGGAACATGCGGGCCGCGAGCTCCGACGGGAACCGCCGGAGCTCCCCGCGCTTCTGGAGCGCGCAGAAATAGGCGCCCAGGACCCCGAGCATCTCGTCCATGAACTGGCCGTAGATGCGACGCATCCGGACCGGGGAGCGCGTCATCTCGGACTGCATGATCATGACCATCTCCTTCCGCTCCTTGAGCGAGAGCAGGAACTTCCGGCCGATCATGCGGAGCCCGTCCTCGTATCCCAGGCCCTCGAGCTCCGGCAGCAGCTCCCGGAGCGCAGGCAGGAAGGTCCGGCTGGAGAGGCACTGCTCGAAGAGCCGCTCCTTCGACCCGAAGTGGCGGAAGAGCGTCAGCTCGGTGACCCCCGCGGCTCGGGCGATCTCGCGCGTCGTGGCGCCCTGGTAGCCCCGGCGGGAGACGAGGGCCATGGTCGCGTCCAGGATCCTTTCTTTGGTTACGGTCGTGCGCATGGAAATGTAAGTGAGTACTTACAGTAAGACAGCTGCAGGGAAAAAGCAAGGGGAAAG
>CAZTXN010000128.1:4339-7696 GCA_964617655.1 uncultured Nitrospiraceae bacterium
GGCCGTCCGCGCATCTGACCAGAGAAGACCTCGATCGACCGGGAGGCCCTGATGAAGATCCTTCTCGTCTATCCCCAGTACCCCGTCACCTTCTGGAGCTTCAAGTACGCGCTCAAGTTCATCGCCAAGAAGGCCAGCCTGCCGCCCCTGGGCCTGCTGACCGTGGCCGGCCTGCTGCCCGCGGAGTGGGACCAGCGCCTCGTGGACCTCAACACCGGGAAGCTGACCGACCGTGACCTTCGCTGGGCCGACTATGTGCTGCTCTCCGCCATGTCGGTCCAGAAAGCCTCGGCCGACGCGGTCATCGAGCGGTGCCGGCGGCTCGGAAAGAAGGTGATCGCCGGCGGTCCGCTCTTCACCGCCCATCCCGGGGACTACGGCAGCGTGGACCACCTGGTGCTGAACGAGGCCGAGATCACCCTGCCGCGCTTCCTCGCCGACCTGGCGGAGGCCCGGCCGCAGCGGGTCTACACCTCGGGAAGCTGGGCCGACCTGACGCGCACCCCGGCGCCGCGGTTCGACCTCCTGGACCTGCGGCACTACGCCTCCATGAACATCCAGTACTCCCGCGGATGCCCCTTTGACTGCGACTTCTGCAACATCACGGTGCTCTTCGGACGGCTGCCGCGGACCAAGAACGCGGACCAGGTCGTGGCCGAGCTCGAGGCGCTCCACCGGCGGGGCTGGAAGGGCAACGTCTTCATCGTGGACGACAACTTCATCGGGAACAAGGCGAAGCTCCGGCGGGAGGTGCTGCCCTCCCTCATCGCCTGGATGGAGCGGCGGCGCCATCCCTTCAAGCTTGCAACCGAGGTCTCGATCAACCTGGCGGACGATGAGGAGCTGATGGCGCTCATGGTCCGGGCCGGGTTCGACCAGGTGTTCGTGGGCATCGAGTCGCCGAACGAGGAGAGCCTGGCGGAGTGCAGCAAGTTCCAGAACCGGAACCGGGACCTGATCGCCAGCGTCCGGAAGATCCAGCATGCCGGGCTCGAGGTCCAGGCGGGATTCATCGTGGGATTCGACAAGGACCCGGCCTCGATCTTCGAACGACTCATCGCCTTCATCCAGGAGAGCGGCATCGCGACCGCCATGGTGGGGCTGCTGAACGCCCCGGCCGGCACGAAGCTGCACCGCCGCCTGGAGCAGGAGGGCCGGATCGTGACCGCGGCGACCGGGGACAACACCGACTTCTCGATCAACTTCATCCCCAAGATGAGCGCCGAGACGCTGGTGAACGGCTACCGCAGGATCCTGGGGACCATCTATGCGCCGAAGCACTACTATGCGCGGGTGCGGAAGTTCCTGAAGGAGTTCCGGCCGCCGCGGGAAAAGCGGGCGCGCCTGCGGTTCATGCATATCCGGGCCGTGGCCCGGTCCGTGGTGCAGCTCGGCATCATCGGCAGGGAGCGGTTCCACTACTGGAAGCTCTTCTTCTGGTCCCTGCTGCGCAGACCGCGGCTCTTTCCGCTCGCCATCACCCTCTCGATCTACGGGTTCCACTTCCGCCAGGTCTTCCGGCGGCATGAGAAGCGGCTCCGGACCGCCCGGACCTGACACTTCAAGACCCGTGGCTGCACCTCGCTGTTTTACCCGCGCAGTCTGAAAGACTTTCTTGGTGTGATCGGATCATATCCCTGCGTACGCGTAGAATAGGCTCTCCTTCCCAGTCCAGGAGCACGCCATCCGGTTCAATCCCGGGTAAGCGGGTTTGAGAGGAAAAAGAACAGGTTCGATCATCTTTTCTCCTGGTCAGCACAGCGGTATTTCCAGCAGGTCGGCTCGACTGAAAATCCCCCTTGACTTAGTCAAGTAGTTGGTTTAATATTTGACCATGAAAAAGATCAATATCCACGAGGCCAAGACCCATCTCTCGCACTACATCGAAGCGGTTGAACAGGGAGAGACCGTCGTGGTATGCCGACGAAACCAGCCGGTCGCGGAGATCCGGCCGCTGTCCGCACACCGGCATAAGCCCAGGGTCATCGGCCTGGCAAAGGGCAAGTTCACGGCGCCTGACTCGTTCTTCCAGGAACTGCCGGAGGACGTCCTCGCCGCGTTCCATGGTGAGGAGGCATGAACGTTCTTTTGGACACCTGCACCTTTCTCTGGATCGTGTCGGGCAGCAGCGAGCTGTCCGACACGGCCCGCCGCCTCTTCTCCGATCCCGGCAATGAAGTCTACCTGAGCGTCGTTTCCGCGTGGGAGATTATTGTCAAGCATCGGCTCGGCAAGCTGCCGCTCCCGGAACCGCCGCACGATTTCATCAAGAAGTGGCGCATCCGCCATGAGATCGACTCGTTGTCTCTGGACGAAGCCGCAGTATTGCAGCTCTCCCGCCTCCCCGATTATCACAAGGACCCTTTTGACAGGATCCTCGTCTGCCAGGCAATAGCGGGCGGCATGGCCATCCTCACACCCGACCCGCGCATTACCAGATATCCCGTCCGGGCCGAGTGGTAATCCACTCGCCCCCGCCGCACCGGCATCAACCCGCCACTGATGCCCTTCAGAGGGCCGCGGCTCTTTCCGCTCGCCATCACCCTCTCGATCTACGGGTTCCACTTTCGCCAGGTCTTCCGGCGGCATAAGAAGCGGCTCCGGACCGTCCGGACCTGGGCCGGACGAGCGCTATGGACCCGTGGCCATACTCCGCCGCTTCAACCGCCTAATCTGAATGACATCCATAGCGTAATTGGTTCATCCCCGCACGTGCGGGAAACATGTACACACTTTCGCTGAAACCCTGGAGATATCTTTCCCAAGGACTTCGCGGTCATTGGCCCGCTCGTCCGGTGCAACCCGCCTCATATCCGGTTCTTGTTCATCGGCTCGCGCGTTTGTTCCGCGCTTCTTTCGGACATAGCCTCACGGCGACGCCCTTGCGCTTCGCTACCCCTTCGCCTTCATCAGGCTGGGGAGAGGACTTCCGCCTCCAAGCTGTCGAACATGCTCGGCACACCAAAAGAAAAGCCCGTCAGCAAAAGCTGACGGGCTTTATAAATATTCCGGCGACGTCCTACTTTCCCATGACCTCGCGGTCATAGTATCATCGGCCCAGGAGAGCTTAACTTCCGTGTTCGGGATGGGAACGGGTGTGACCTCTCCGGTATAGCCACCGAAAATCCGTGTGACAAAGAGCTTCGACAACGAATAAGCAAGGAATATCCAGAAAAGCCGGATCTGCCAGAAGCAGATAATAATAGTGGTTAAGCCGCACGGCCTATTAGTACTGGTTAGCTCAGGATGTTACCACCCTTACACGCCCAGCCTATCAACCCGGTAGTCTACCGGGGGCCTTCAGGGGGATTGCTCCCCGGGAGATCTCGTCTTGAGGTGGGTTTCCCGCTTAGATGC
>CAZTXN010000129.1:0-7655 GCA_964617655.1 uncultured Nitrospiraceae bacterium
GGACCTTGATGCTGTTCGCGGACAGGCTGAGACCCGCTCCGCTCCCGGACACCGCCTCTTCTGCGGAAACAGCGCTCTTCATAACGTAAAGCCCCCCTCAAGGTAATGATGAAAAAAGATCCGGGACGGCCTTATCGGCCGTCCCGGATACGGTCAGTTCGCTGAGATCGGGCGGAACACCGCTTCCCTGATCACCGCATGCAGTTTTGTCCTGTTCGCGTTGGCCATCATGCGCCGCTTTCCTGCTGCTGTCTGGAGGACCGGAAGTGCTGCGAGAGGATCGGTACAGGACTCAGGAGCTAAGATGCCGAAAAACCGAAATTATCGAAACCAAGTATACCCACAAGATATAGTGTTGTCAAGCCAATTCTCACACTACATTTAGTCAGTTTTCATGCGGGTCTTCTGCAGAAAAGCGCCCGAAAGGCGCATGAAACACGGCTGAAAACAACCGGCCTCGGAAAAACACGGTCCGGCATGAACAGGAAGGCATCCTCCTGATCAGGAGCGAAGCCGGCGGGAGGAGATCTTCAATGCAGCTCTGTGAAGGTGATGGAATTCGTTACGGTCCGCCACAGCAACCCGGATACCTGCAGGGACAGCGGCAGGACGGCGGGCAGCAGCAGGAAGATGCCGTAGCGCCGCACCGCGCTCCCGGCCGCCGGAGCGGCCTGCCGGATTCGGTCCAGCAGCCGCATATTGACCACCATGGCAATGGGAAGGTAGATCGCCACGGTCGTCCAGAAGCCGGTCCGGACGGTGGCGAAGACGATGATGCCGATCAGCAGCTCGATCCAGGTCAGGCCGAAGAACCGGAGCCAGGGGGTCCGCGGGACCTTCCAGCAGTAGCGGGCCAGCAGATGCTTCGTGACCGCGGTCAGCCCCAGGCAGACCAGGAACATCATGCCGAGAAAGACGGCGGTGAAGAAGCAGCCCACCTGGACCGCATGGGCGGAGGAAGGCAGCAGCACCGCCGGGACCAGCAGGGCGGCAAGTGCGGCGCGGTCGCAGGAACGGTCATCGGTCGTCATGGGGCGCTCCCTCCCTGCTCCCGAACAACCGCGGGGCCGGACTGCAGGATGCAGGGTGATGAAAAAATGATAAACAGCGTTCCCCCGGCCTGTCAAACGGAGAATGGAATTTGCGAGAAAGCAAAATGAGGATTTGAGCGTTACAGAGTAGGGGCCGCCCTGCGTGGCGGCCCTCCCCGTCCCTCCCCTTGCCAAGGGGAGGACAGGCGGGGTGCCTTTCCTCGCAGGCCAACGGAACGTCCGGATATGCCTGTCGGGGGCGATGAGCCGGCACTCCGCGATTCCGCATCGCCCCTCCTGTTCATTCCACCACCCAGACCGCGCAGTTCTTGGCCTCGCGGATGAGCTTGGTCGAGGTGCTGCCGAGCAGGAACTCCTCGGTCTTCGACTTGTGATGGCGGCCCACCACCACGGTGCAGCAGCTGAGGTCGCACCGCATCTCGAGGATGGCCTCGGCGAAGGACCGCTCCTCGGCCACGCAGGCCCGCACCCGCACCTTCTCCGGCGGGAATCCCGCCTGGAGCATGATCTGGCGGTAGTTCTCGAGCATGCGGTTCGCGGCGGCCATCTTCTCCCGGGTCCAGGCGGCCTCGTCCTCCCCGGAGTCGAAGAAATCCTCCTCCGGGGCCGGGATGATCGAGAGGATCGTGACCGTGAACCCCGGGAACCCGCCCACCATGTCGGCCACGTAGAGCACCGCGCGCTTCGAGCTCTCCGACCCGTCCACGGCGATGAGGAAATGCTTGTCCTTCGGCTGCCCTTCGTTCCGGGTCTTCATGGCCATGCTCCTTTGCTCCCCGGTCCCCTGCGGGGCTCCTGTCCGATGACGCTGCCGTCGCCCCCGCGCTCGGGTCCGCTCCTACCGCTCCAGGTCCGCCCGCGCGGCGCCGAGGTCCTCGATGAACTCCGTCGTCGTCTCGTAGTAGACCTGCGCGCCGGCGGAGAAGTGCATCAATACCCGGTTCAGGGACTCCGGGATGTAGGGATAGACCTTCCGAAGGTTCGCCACCCGGTTGTGAAAGACGATGTTCACATCGTCGGGCGTCAGGCGCTCCAGGGTGTCCGGGTCGTCCTGCAGGAGCCGCTGGGTCGTGAGGTCCCCCCTGCCGGTCAGGAAGACCAGGATGTTCCCGAGGCCGAAGAGGTCGTAGGCGAACCGGCTCTCGCCGTGGCGGTAGTTGAAGTCATAGTCGATCCAGCGGTACCGGCCGGTGCGCTCGTCCTTGATCAGGTGGTCGCGCCGGATGTCGCCGTGCTTCTCCCCCTGCTCATGCAGGAACCGGATGGCCCCGGTGGCCGCAAGGAACTCCTCGAAGAGCACCGGGAAATGGACGAAGAAGTACTCCTCGTGGTCCGCGTCGATCTCCGCCACGGCCCGGGAGAGCGTCCTGCCGCGGATATAGTCCAGGACCCGGAGCGGCTGGCCGGCGGAGTCCTCCACCGTGACGCCCTGCATGAAGTCCTCCCGGCCCCGCACCAGATCCAGGATGCGCGCCTCCTTCTGGGGGCTCCGGACGCACTCGAAGACCAGGGTCCCGATGCGGGCATGAAAGTACTCCTTGAAGACCCATTTCAGGACCTTGGTCTGGCCGGTCAGGAGGTCGATCGAGCGCTTGACCCAGAACTTGGGCTCGTCGTCCAGCCCGAACCTGCCCTCCCGCTCGTTGTTCCGCACCAGGTACGGTACGCCGTTGAGCACGACCGCGTCGTCATAGTCCACGCGGAAGAAGTCGGAGGTGTCCTTGACCGCGATCCGCTTCGGCGCCCGGTCGCGGGGCAGCCATCGCCGGACCATCTGCCGGAGCTCCTGTTCCGTATATTCCATGGCAGCGCCTTTCGTTCTCATTATACCTCTTCGGTCGCCGCCCGGAGGCGTACACCCATGTTTTCCCTTGACTTTTCAGCGAAATAACGCTAAGTTCCCGTATCCGTCATCAGTCCGCAGAGAGGCGCGCCGCATGTCCTATCACGTGAAGCTCGAGATCTTCGAAGGTCCCCTGGACCTCCTGCTCCATCTCATCAAGAAGCATGAGCTGGACATCTACGACATCCCCATCGCGCCCATCACCCAGCAGTACCTCGAGTACCTCGAGCTGATGAAGAGCCTGGACATGGAGATCGCCGGCGATTTCCTGGTCATGGCCGCGACGCTGACGCATATCAAGTCGCGCATGCTCCTGCCGCCGCCCGAGCACCCCGAGGCGGACGAGGACGGCACGGACCCGCGGGCCGAGCTCATCCGGAGGCTGCTGGAGTACAAGCGCTTCAAGGACGCGGCGGCCTCGCTGGAGCAGAAGGAGCACGACTGGTCCCGGGTCTTCACCCGCGAGGCCGAGGCCGCGCCGGAGCTCCCGCCGGACGACCAGCCGCTGCTCTTCGATTTTCATCTCTTCGACCTCCTGGCCGCGCTCAGGGAGGTGCTGAACCGGGCGCCGGACGCGGGCATCGAGATCACGGCCGAGGCGGTCTCGATCACCGAGAAGATATCCCATATCCTGAGCCGGCTCGAGAACACGGACAGCGTGCTCTTCGCCGAGCTCTTCGACCAGAACACGACGAAGGCCCATGTCATCGCCACCTTCATGGCCCTCCTGGAGCTCATGAAGAACCGCATCGTCCGGGCGGTTCAGATCGAGCAGTTCGGCGCCATCCGGCTGATGAAGTCGGTGAACGAAGGGCCTGTGAGCCTGAGCTTCCTAGACGGTATGTAGGGGCGGCCCTGCGTGGCCGCCCGAGCAGGGCAACCACACAGGGTTGCCCCTACGAATGCAATCGCGCATGGGGAGCCCCTATGACCGCTGACATCCAGGCCCTGGCGAGGGAAAAGCGGTTCGGCGAGGTCGAGAACGCCGTCTATGCCGACCGGAAGCTCATCGGCCGGCTGGTGGACCTCCTGGCCGAACGGGACGGCGATGTGCGGACCGGCGTGCTGAACGTCCTTTCCCGCGTCGGCTTCGACCATCCCGCGGACACCCGGCCCTACCTGGACCGCCTGACGGCGCTGCTGGATGACGGTGACCCCTTCGTCCAGATCGATGCAGCCAACGCCGTGGGCAATCTGGCCTACCGGTACGAGGATGCCTCGAGGAAGGCGGCGCCGAAGCTCCGCGGCCTGCTGGACCATGCGCAGAGCCTGGTGCGGCAGGAGGCGGCCTACGCGCTGGGGAACATCGGCTTCTCCTTCGTCCATCTCGTACAGGACCTGGTCCCGCGGCTCGTGACCATGCTGGAGCAGGGCGACGACGACGAGCGCGAGGCGGCGGCGCACGCGCTGGGCAAGGTGGGGATCATCGAGCCCCGGCTCATCCGCGGCATCCTGCCGAAGCTCATCGAGGTGCTGGAGTTCTCGAAGGAGGCCACCTGCGGCGGCGTGCTCTTCGCCCTCGGCGCCATCGGCCTCCACTATCCCCAGGAGGTGGCGAAACTGGTGCCGAAGCTGGTCCAGTACCTCGACAGCGGCCATCCCAACGCGGTCAAGAACGCCATCGCGGCGCTGGGGAACATCGGCAGCTCGAACCGCGAGCTGGTGCAGGACGCGGTGCCGAGGATCCGGAAGCACCTGGAGAGCACGGACCTGGACGTGAAGATGAACGCCAAGGTGGCCCTGGGAAGGCTCGGCGACCCCGCGGCGCTCTAGGATGGCGCGGGAGAGCCTTTCTGAGAGGAACGTCAACGACAGAACACGAATGGCACGAATATACGAATCGCACGAATAAGACCCGTTCCTTAATCCTTTTCCCCTCATTCGTGACATTCGTCCATTCGTGAAATTCGTGTCAAGGTCCTTTCGCCTGTAGTTCTGTTCAGCTGTGGTTCCTTATTCCTGTCTCGTGAGGTATCGATTTGGAAGATCAGCAATTGAAAGCATCGCTCGAAGCGCTCCTCTTCATCTCCGGCAGCCCGCTCTCCGTCGACCGTCTGAAGGGGATCTTCGAGGAGGAGCCCAAGGACCGCATCGAGCAGCAGCTCCGGACCCTGCAGGAGGAGTACCAGGCCCGCGGTGCGGGCATCATGCTCGTGGAGGTGGCGAACGGCTGGCAGCTCGCCTCCTGCGCCGACCAGGCGGCCTGGGTCCGCAGGCTCCGGACCGTCAAGGCCTCGACGCGCCTCTCCCGGCCGGCGCTCGAGACCCTGGCCATCATCGCCTACAAGCAGCCGGTGACGCGGCCCGAGATCGAGGCCATCCGGGGCGTGAACATCGGCGGCATCGTCCGGAACCTCATGGAGCGCCGGCTCGTCAAGATCGTGGGCAAAAAGGACGTGCCCGGCAGGCCCATGCTCTACGGCACCTCGGCCGAGTTCCTGCAGTACTTCGGCCTGAAGGACCTCTCGTCCCTGCCCACGCTCAAGGAGTTCCAGGAGCTCGAGCCGGGCGAGGAGGCGCTGGTCCCCCCCGGCCCGGAGGACGAGGCTTCCGCCGGCGGCGAGGACGGGGCTGGCGCTGAGCAGGCAGAAGGCTCCGGGGAGACCGGCGGGGAGAGCGTTCCCGCGGACGAAGAGCAGGAGCCGGCAGTGACAACGGAGGCGTCGGAGCAGAGATGATAGAGCTCCAGGAAGCGCTCGGCAAGAAGGAGATCTGGGCCGTCGGCGGCGGCAAGGGCGGGATCGGCAAGAGCCTGATCACCGGCAACATCGGCATCACCCTCGCCCGGCTCAAGAAGAAGGTGCTGCTGGTCGACGCGGACCTCGGCGGCGCGAATCTCCATACCACGCTCGGCATCGGCGTGCCGGAGATGACCCTGTCCGACTTCCTGAACCGCCGCGCGGAGAACATCAACGACGTCATCATCAGGACCTCCATCCCGAACCTGCGGCTCATCAGCGGCGCCCAGGACTTCCTCGACGCGGCCAACCCGAACTTCGCCCAGAAGACGCGCCTCCTCCGCCACCTCGAGACGCTCGACGCGGACTACATCCTGCTGGACCTCGGGGCCGGCACCTCCTTCAACATCCTCGACTTCTTCCTCTTCTCGGACCACGGCATCCTGGTGGTCCTGCCCGAGCCCACGGCGATCGAGAACGCCTACCGCTTCATCAAGAGCGCGTTCTACCGCCGGTTCAAGAAGGTGGTGTCGAACCAGGACATCAAGGACCTGATAGACGCCGCCATGGACCAGAAGAACGCCATGGGCATCCGGACGCCCTTCGACCTCATCGAACGCGTGAAGGGTATGGAGCGGGAGGTCGGGGAGATCCTCGAGATGGAGGTGCTCAAGTTCCGGCCCAAGCTGGTGGTGAACCAGGTCCGGACCAAGAACGACGTCCAGATCGGCTTCTCCATGAAGAGCGCCTGCCAGAAGTACTTCGGCATCAACCTGGACTACCTGGGCTACGTGGAGTACGACGACTGCGTCTGGCAGTCCATCCGGAGCAAGCGGCCGCTGGTCATCGAGTACCCCTACTCCCGGCCGGCGCGCTGCATCGAGCGGATCGTGCACAACCTGCTCCGCAAGGAGCAGCTGACGCTCAGCATGCTGTATTGAGGGCAAGCACCAGATACCAAGCACTAAATCACAAATAAGCACCAATATCCAGATCGCCAAATGCCAAACAGTTGGACATGGGGACTTGGTCATTGGTAATTATTTGAGATTTGTATTTTTCGATTTGGAGCTTCGAGGTGCTGCGATGCTGAAAAAGATCGAGGACATGAACCACTATGAGCTCCTGGAGGTGAGCCCGCGGGCCACGGCCCAGGAGATCCACAAGGCCTACGAGCGCATCCGGAAGATCTACGACCCCAACTCCATCGCCCTCTATTCCCTCTTCACGCCCGAGGAGACCGAGAAGATCCGTGCGCGCATCGAGGAGGCCTACCGCACGCTGGTCTATGATGAGTACCGGCGCGACTACGACCTGACCCTCCGCGCCTACATCGAGCCGCCCGAGCCCGCAGCCGCGCCGCCGCGCACACCCCCGCCGCAATCCTTTGTCCAGCGGGAGCAGGTCCCGCCACCTGCGGCGCCTTCCGCGACGCCGCTCCCGGCACGCCTGCACGAGCCGCGCGAGGTGCCCCATGCCCCGCCCACGCCCGCGGTCCCCTCCGCGCCCGAGCCTGTGCCGCCCCATATCAGCGAATGCACCGGCGCCGTCCTGCGCGCGCTGCGTGAGCAGCGGAAGCTCACGCTCCAGAACCTGGCAGATGTCACGAAGATCAGCTCCCGGTACCTCGATGGGATCGAGCACGAGAACTTCGCCAAGCTCCCCGCCCGGCCGTACCTGCGGGGGTTCCTGGCCCAGTACGCCAAGGCGCTGGCCTACGAGCCGGACCGCATCGTGAACGAATATATGAAGCGGTACGAGGGAGTGGTGAACCCGCAGAAGAAGTAAAAAGAAGGGGACAGGAGTCAGAAGAAAAGAAGAAAGGCAGCCGAAAGGCTGCCTCAGTCTGTCCTATTACGTGAAGTTCGTCCTGCCCATACGCTGCAGGCCTCGCTTCCCTCTTGTTTGTTCGAGGTATCCGAGCGATCTTCTGACTTTCTATTGAGATCCGGCTGCATGCTGCCGGGGTGGTGTTTGCCTCACCCCTCACCCCTCACCCCTCACCCCTCAGGCCTTCGCTGCCTTCTTCAGCTCCCGCTCCCGCCAGATCACGTAGATGGCCGGGTAGATGATCAGCTCGAG
>CAZTXN010000130.1:0-7640 GCA_964617655.1 uncultured Nitrospiraceae bacterium
GACGCGGATACGACGAAGGGCAGGAAGAATTGAGGCATTGCTTTGGCTTTGATCCGCGTTCATCAGAAGTGATCCGTGTCCCATTAGGTTTTGATTCTTCGACCTTGTAGTGGTAATATGCCCGTCCGATGTGGGACGAGCAGGTGCTGATCGAGGCCGGGTGCCCGCCGGGCGTGGTTGCGCACTGCCGGGCGGTCTCACGGGCCGCGGCAGACCTGGCCGCGCGGGTCCGGCGGAGGCGAGTGGACCGCGAGCTGGTCCGGCTCGGCGGCCTGCTGCATGACATCGGCCGCGGCAGGACCGCGGGCATCGGTCATGCCCTGGCGGGCGTGGAGATCGGCCGGGAGCGCGGGTTTCCGCAGGCACTCCTGGACATCATCGAACGGCATATCGGCGCGGGGATCACCGCTGCCGAGGCGGCGCGGCTGGGGCTTCCGGCAAAGGACTACCTGCCGGTCACGCCGGAGGAGAAGATCGTCTCTTACGCCGACAACCTTACCAAGGGAGCGGAGCCCATGGGCTTCGACGAGGCCCTGGAACGGCTCGTGGCGATCCTGGGGCCGGAGCACGAGGGCATCGGGTTGTTTCGCAGGCAGCATGAGGAAATCCAGAGCTGGCTGAGGTGATGCAGTGCGGAGTGCGGATCTCGGAGTGCGGAATTGAAACAGGACGGTAGCCGCAGGCTTCAGCCTGCGTAAAAAGGAGTGCAGGTAATGAGCAAGAAGAAGAGCGAGGAGCAGCCCGAGGAGATCGAGGTCCTGTCGCGGGCCAAGAAGAGCGACAAGGTGATCCCTGTCAAACTGACGGGGCAGAGCCGCTTCAAGTTCCGCTGCCATCCCCAGGTGCGATGCTTCACCGCCTGCTGCAGCAACGTGAACATCGCCCTGCCGCCCTACGACCTGCTCCGCCTCCGGCGGCGGCTCGGCCTGACGGCCGAGGAGTTCATCAAGCAATACGGCGAGATCCAGGTCCTGGACAAGACGCTCTTCCCGGTGGTGACGCTCAGGATGCGGGACGATGAGAAGAAGAGCTGTCCCTTCGTGACGCCGCGGGGCTGCACGGTCTACGAGGACCGGCCGAACATCTGCCGGTACTATCCCGTGGGCATGGCGACCCTGCGGAAGCTGGACGCCGAGGGCGGCAAGGACGAGTTCTACTTCATGACCAGAGAGGACCACTGCAAGGGCTTCGAGGAGGAGAAGGAGTGGACCATCGCCGAGTGGCGGGCCGACCAGGGCGCGGACCTCTATGACGAGATGAACCGCGGCTGGATGGAGATCCTGATCAAGAAGAAGTCCCACGGCCAGGGGAAGCCGTTCCCGGAGATCAAGAACGAGATGTTCTTCAAGATGAGCTTCGATTCCGACTACTTCCGGGCTTTCGTGTTCAACAGCACGTTCCTGGAGATCTACGACATCCCGGCGGAGCGGATCGAGAAGGTCCGGACCGACGACACCGAGCTGCTGCGGCTCTCCTACGAGTGGCTCCGGCAGGCGATCTTCGCCGAGGAGACGCTGAAGTTCAAGGAAGGGGTGCTGGAGAAGCGGAAGGCCCGTGCGGACGCGACCATGAAGAAGGTCTATGGCGACAAGCCGAAGGGGTCCATCGGGGAGCTGGAGTAAGGAACAGGGGTCAGGAGTCAGGAACTCCCTCCCTACAAGCGGTCTTTGAGCAATACCGTCAGCTCGGCATAGATGGCGCTGCCGATCTTGAGGCCCTGGTCGATGATCTCCGGGCCGTACTTCCTGCCCGTCCCGGTCCGGAAGGTCTCCTTGATCGCTGAGATCCCCCGCATTTTCTCGGGGAACACCTCATACAGCCGTGCGGGGGTCGTTCCCCGGTCCCGCAGCATGATCCAGACCGTGGTGGTAAAGTTCTCGGGACCCCAACGGAACTTGTCCGCGTCATAGAGGGCGTCGCTCACCAGGCAGCCCGCCTCATCCCCCAGGTCGCATACCGCCTTGAAGGCCTCGTGGTTCCTGATCGCATAGGTGATGTAGTTCCTGCGGCGGTCGTCCATCCCCAGCGCCGCCAGGATGCGGTCCGCCTCGATGCTGCCCCGGACAGCGTGGTCCTCCTCGCGGCGCTTGATATCGTGCAGCAGCCCGGCGATGACCGCCGCCTCGGAGAGCAGGCCGGTCTCCGCCGCGGGATAGGAGCGCGCTGCGGCCTCGATCAGCACGAGCGCTCCGGCGTCGCGCGCAACGGCCTCGCAGTGGCAGATGCCGTGGGCGCATTCGAGCAGGGACTCATCCAGTTGACCGCGGCACCGGCGCACCAGGTCGTGGTCAGTGAGCAGGGTTTCCGAGCGCCGGACCGCGTCCGCATGAGCGCTGTAGAACACGGCTTTCGGGAGCTTTGCAGCTATCCGGCGAGACAGGTCCTGGAGCCGGCTGTAGAGCGTGTCCTTCATCGGCCCCATAGTAAGGGGTGATGCGGCAGATTGTCAACCCCTCGGGAGGAGCGGTGGTCGCCTCGCCGTTACTAAGGATACAGAAGGGGAATACGGTCCTCGGGCCCGGCCGGAGACGTGCTGTCCCAACTGTTCAATTGACTTGTTCCCCTCCCTGCGGTACTATTTCCGCCTGATCCTGAGCAGGAAAGGAGCGGTTCGTGTCCGATATCCATAGTGAACGGATCCTGATCCTCGATTTCGGTTCCCAGTACACCCAGCTCATCGCGCGGCGGGTGCGCGAGGCCAAGGTCTACTGCGAGATCTATCCCTTCAACGCGGGGCTCGAGAAGGTCCGGGCCTTCCGGCCCAAGGGCCTGATCCTCTCCGGCGGGCCGTCGAGCGTCTATGACGCCGGCGCGCCGCTCATCGACATGGCGCACCTGGAGCTGGGCGTCCCGGTGCTCGGCATCTGCTACGGCATGCAGCTCCTGACCCATATGCTCGGCGGCTCGGTCGCCCGTTCGCAGAAGCGGGAGTACGGCCGCGCGGACCTGCGCATCGACCGTCCCGGCGGGCTCTTTTCCGGCGTGGGGCGGGAGCGCAGCACGCTGGTCTGGATGAGCCACGGGGACCGCATCGAGGCCATGCCCGGCGGGTTCAGCGCCATCGCCCATACGGACAACTCGCCGACCGCCGCCATGGCGAATGAGGAGAAGCGGTTCTTCGGCGTCCAGTTCCATCCCGAGGTGGTGCACACGCCGGAAGGCGCCCAGGTCCTGCGGAACTTCGTCTACGACGTCTGCGGCTGCCGGCCCTCCTGGACCATGGCGTCCTTCGTGGACTTCGCCGTGGGCGGGATCCGGAAGGCCGTGGGCGACCGGAAGGTCATCTGCGCGCTCTCGGGCGGCGTGGACTCCTCCGTGGCCGCGGTGCTGGTGAACAAGGCCGTGGGCAGTCAGCTCACCTCCATCTTCGTGAACAACGGCGTGCTCCGGAAGAACGAGGCCGAGCGGGTGCAGCAGATGTTCAAGGACATGGGGCTGAACCTGCGGTACGTGGACGCGTCGCAGCAGTTCCTCTCCCGGCTCGTTGGCGTCGAGGACCCGGAGAAGAAGCGCAAGATCATCGGGAACACCTTCATCGAGGTCTTCGAGCAGGCGGCCGCGGACGCGGGCAATGCCGGGTTCCTGGTCCAGGGCACGCTCTATCCCGACGTGATCGAGAGCGTCTCCTTCAAGGGGCCGTCGGCGGTGATCAAGTCCCATCATAATGTCGGCGGGCTGCCGGAGAAGATGAAGCTCAAGCTCGTGGAGCCCCTGCGGGAGCTCTTCAAGGACGAGGTGCGGGCCATCGGCCGGGAGATGGGCATGCCGGACGAGGTCATCGACCGCCAGCCCTTCCCCGGGCCCGGGCTGGCCATCCGCATCCTGGGCGAGGTGACGGAGCAGCGTCTGGCCATCCTGCGCGAGGCGGACCATATCGTGCTGCAGGAGATCAAGAAGGCCGGCCTCTACCGGGAGATCTGGCAGTCCTTCGCCGTGCTGCTGCCGGTCAAGACCGTGGGCGTGATGGGAGACGAGCGGACCTACGAGAACGTGGTGGCCATCCGGGCGGTGACGAGCCAGGACGGCATGACAGCGGACTGGGTGAAGCTTCCCTACGACCTGCTCGGCCTGCTCTCGAACCGCATCATCAACGAGGTGAAGGGCGTGAACCGCGTGGTTTTCGACATCTCCTCCAAGCCGCCGAGCACGATCGAGTGGGAATGACCCGAGTGCGGAGTGCGGAGTGCGGAAAGCAGATTGCGGATTTCGGAATGCGGATTGCGGAATGAGAGGCGGGACCGCTTAATGCGGGGATGACCAGCGGGATTGTCCCGGGCGCGAAAAGATTCGGGAAAGTGAAATGAACTGATGGCGGCCTGCTCAGGGATGAGCAGGCTGTTTCGTTCTCAGGTACCGCAGGCCGGTCCAGATGAGCACCGCGGCGAAGACCATGCGCAGGCCGCGGTCGGTGAACCGGTGCGCGAGCGTCCCGCCGAGATAGGCGCCTGCGAGGATGCCGGGGACGAGGCCGCGGAGGAGGTCCAGCCGCACGTTCCCGAGCCGCCCGTGGGTCCAGGCGCCGGCGCCGCCCGCCGGGACCATGGCGAGCAGGGCGCTGCCCTGCGCCAGGTGCTGGCTGAACCCCGCCAGCAGGACCATGGCCGGCACCATGATCGTCCCGCCGCCCACGCCCATCATTCCCGAGAGGAACCCGGCGGCCGTGCCGGTCAGCAGCAGCACCGCGATATTCTGCCAGCCCTGGGCCGTTCCGGCCACCGTAGGCAGATAGGGCTTGCTCAGCATCAAAAGGGAGACCGCGAGCAGGAAGCCCCCGAAGGCGCGCTTCAGCATCCATTCCGGCAGGGAATGGGCATACTGCGCGCCCCAGCGGGCGGTCACCACGGCAGTCGCGGCGATCAGCGCCGCTGCGGCAAGGTCCACGGTACCCTGGAGGCCGTAGGCCAGGGCCCCGGCAAGTCCGGTGAAGACGAGGGCAACGAGGCTTGTGCCGTGGGCCTGGTGCTGGCCCAGCTTCCGGAGCCTCACGAGGAGCGGGATCATGACGACCCCGCCGCCGAGGCCCACGAGTCCGCCGAAGAGCCCCGCGAGGAGGCCGACCAGGAGGTTCATGGAACGGCTGCGGTCACGGAGGGACCGGGATGGGCACGAGCAAGGGAGGGACGGTGGGGCGGCATCAGTCGTCGGTCTTCGGCGTGATGCCGCCGGTCTCTGCCACGAACTGGCCGGCCTGGGTGACGCCGACCTCCTGCAGCATGCGGGCGAGCGTCTGCTGCATCACCTCGAGCGGAACGTCCAGCTCCCTGCCGAGGGCCTCAAGCGTCTCGCGCTTCCCGAAATGGCGTTCGGCGATCAGGATCTTCAGGAAATCGGCCTGGACGATGGAGCGCAGCTCCTCGTCGGCGATCTCATGGGCCGCGTACGCTTCCTTCAGCTTCTTGCCCCCGGCCAGGGCGGCGCGGTAGGCGTTCACCGCGTCCCCGTAGATTCTGTCCTCTTCGGCGGTGAACTCCTTGATGCTGAACTCGGGCATCTGCCCTTTCTTCTGGTCCTTTTTCTTCTTCATATGCGTCCTTCTGAGGTAAATTCCAAACAACAATGTCCAAATACCAATTTCCAACAACGATCATTTGAGCCTGGTGCTTATTTGTTATTTGGTGTTTGGGACCTGGTGCTTGCTGGTATCTACAGCATCTTCCTCTTCTCTTTCGGCCGCCGTTCCGGCACCTGGCGGTGCGGGATCCGGTCCTCGTTCCAGTCCACGGAGACGTAGAGCTCGCAGTAGCAGCTGCCGTACTCCTTGATGTCCGGGTCGCGGTAGACGCAGGGGCAGAGGATGTCCTTGTCCTTCTCCCTGTCGCCCCAGGCCAGGCGGCAGGGGCAGGAGCGGTAGCCGTAGCGCTGCTCGTTGGTGAGCAGGCCGCGCATGATGTCCAGGACGAACTCCCGGTCCCTGTTCAGGCGGATGCCCTGGGATTCGGCGAACGTGGAGAGGATATCGTAGAGCGCTTCCGGCGTCACGGCTCACTCCCCCAGGGCCTTGCGGATGCGCTCTTCGTTGAAGCCCACGACCACGTGCTCATCGATGCAGATCGTCGGGAAGCTGCAGTCCGGGTTCAGCTTCCGGACCTCGTCCATCACCTGCTCGCGCTCCGCGCCGTCCAGCAGGTCCACGTCCGTGAAATCCACATCGATCCCCTGGTCCCGGAAGAACTTCTTGGTCCGGATGCAGTGCGAGCAGGTGCTGAGGGTGAAGAGCCTGATCTTCCGCTTCGTCGCCATGCCCGTGCCTCCTTCCGTACAATATGACCGACACTATACCATGGGAGAGCGAGGCCGTGCAACGCCTTTGGCCCGCTCCGTCGCCTTGACAGGCGCGCTGCGCGGTGCGACAATATCTGCATGAAGAGAGCGCTCGTCATCCTGCTCATGGCCATGGCCCTGGCGGCCTGCTCGCCCGTGCTGAACCGGGAGCTGATGCGGGAAGGGGCCCGGGAGTTCGACCCGCGCCATCTCCTCACCACGCCCGAGGTCTTCCGGGACAGCCTATTCATCTTCGGCGGCATCATCATCGAGACCCGGCTGACCGAAGCAGGCTCCCAGATCGAGGCCCTGCTGGCGCCCGTGGACCGCTGGGGCAACCTGCGCGAGCCGTCTCGGTACCAGGGAAGGTTCCTGGCGCTCTACCCCCGGTCCCGGGGCCTGCTGGACCCCCTGATCTACAAGAAGGGCCGGGAGATCACCCTGGCAGCGGATTTCGTGGAGGTGCGGAAGGGGAAGATCGACGAGATGGAGGTGGCCTATCCGGTATTTCAGGTGCGGCAGATCCATCTCTGGGAGGAGTTCCGCGGGTACGCCCTCTACCCGTACTACCGGCATCCCTACTGGCCCTACGCCTATCCTTATCACCCCTATCCCTACGACCCCTGGTGGCGGCCCTATCCCGGCCCCTACTGGCCGCCTCCGCCGTGGTAGGATGACCGCCGCGGCCGTCCCGGTTACCGGCTGAGCACCGTCCGCTTCCGCCAGGTCCTGCCCTTGGCCGGGTGATCGCTCCGGAAATGGGCGCCTACGCTGTTCTCGCGCAGCAGGGCCGAGCGCGCGATCAGCGTCGCTGCGGTGATCATGTTCCTGAGCTCCAGCGCCGCGCGGTCGAGCGGCGGCCGCCGGAGCATGCGGTCCCATTCCCGCAGCCTGCGCAGGGCAGCGGCCAGCCCCTTCCTGCTCCGCACGATCCCCGCCTTCTCCCACATCACCTTCTGGAGCGCTGTCCGGACATGGTCCAGGTCCGTCGCGGTGACCGCCCGGCGCTTTCCGCCCAGGGAGGCCAGCGTGCGGCCTGACGGCGCCGGGGGACGGCCGCGCCGGGCGGCATAGCGCGCGGCGCCCAGGCCGGCGCGCTCGCCGTAGACAAGCCCCTCGAGCAGCGAGTTGCTCGCCAGACGGTTCGCGCCATGCACGCCCGCGCAGGCGGCCTCGCCGGCCGCGAACAACCCCGGGACCGAGGTTGCGCCCCAGAGGTCCGTCCGCACGCCGCCCATGAGATAATGGGCCGCGGGAGAGACCGGGATCTGCTGCCGGGAGATGTCGATGCCGTGCTCTTTGCAGGTGCGGAAGATGCGGGGGAACCGCCACATCAGGTATTTATCGAACATATGGGTAACGTCGAGATAGACATGGTC
>CAZTXN010000131.1:0-7481 GCA_964617655.1 uncultured Nitrospiraceae bacterium
TCCAGGCCGACTACCCGGCCATCCGGTTCCACTACACCTCGGAGTTCAAGCGGGAAACACAGGCAGGCAGCTAGGAAGCGGTCTGCTTCAGAGATGAGGATACCGGCGAAGGGAAGATCAGCGCTTCGAAATGAGCAATTCAGCCCAGCCGACCACTGCATCGGCGATGCGCAGAGCATCTTGGTATTCCTGCGCAGACACCGGCTCGAAGGGGCCGGGATAACGCGATTCGACCGCGTAATCGGTCAAACCGGCGGCTGCGCGTATATCGTCCGGCAAGGTGAGGCCGCTCTTCTCCAGCAGCGTTAGCAGCTCCGCGATATCGTGTACGAATCGGAAGGGGACCCTGCGGCTGATCAGCACCGCTTTCAAGGCCTTCTCCGCCGCTTGCTGCGCCTCGAAACACAGATCCTCCGGGTAAATGTCCTGCGATCCTGATTGGCGGGCTATGGCAAGGTTGCTCTTTGCCCGCCGAAGCCATTCTTCGGGCGCACCCAGCTCACGCGGCGTCATAGAGGACCCTCCCCTCTTCCATCGCAGGCATGATCACGACGCCCGGCATGTCCCGATACCGCTCAATGTCCTCCTCGGTGACAACGACAATGTCGGCGGCAAAACCGACCCCGATCATATTTCGATAAATCGTTTGCGCGGTCCGGCGGCGATGCCTGTCTGACGGAACAACGACGAGAAGATCGATATCGCTGTCCGTTCCCATTTCACCACGCGCCGCGGAACCGAACAAGACCACTTTGACCGGCTGCGCAACCGCCAGAATTCTTTGAAGGATCTCGCCGATTATTGTATCTAAAGCTTGTTTGTCCATTTGCGCCCTGCGCTCCTGCGCCAACAGCAAAATTCTACCGAGAAATACCGGCAAACACAACCCATTATTTCCCGCCCCCCACGGTCCTGCTCTCCTCCTCAGTCAACCCGTACCCCGCTGCAGAGACCAGCTAATCGACCTGTCCGCGGAGCACCTGATACGCACCGGCGGTGGCCAGGGTTCGCCCGTCACGCTCTTTACAACACATCCCAGGGCTTGGGTTCGAATCGGCTCAGGTCGCGGCTGCCGTGGATCACCGTCAGGATCGCAATGCGCTCCGGTTCTGAACGGTAGATGATCCGGTAGTTCTGGAAAAGCAGTTCGCGGATGGCGTCGCTGTCCGCCTCGGGAACAGCGCGGCCGATGAAGGGATGGTGCGGCAGGGTTTCCGCTGCTTCGAGAATTCGAGCAACGAATCGAGCAGCGTAGTATTCCGAATCCTTCGCAATATACTGCCGGGTATTCTCCAGATCAAGAATGGAAGGCTCCGTCCATTCGAGCTTCATTTGCTCAGCAGCCTCTTCTTCGCCTCTTCATGGGAAACGACGCGGCCCTCGTCCGCGGCCTGCAGGCCTGCGGCGATCTTCTTCTTCACGTACAGCTCGTACATGATATCATCCCACGTGGCCGTGTTGGGCATCTTCTCGATCAACCGCTTCGCCTCTTCTTTTACCGTGTCCATTTCTTTCCTCCCGGTTCACTCCACATCCGACTACCGGCATTATAGCATTTTTGCCTGACCCTCAACTATCTTAATCTCCTCCTCCGTCAACCCGTACAGCTCGTACACAAGCTGATCGATCTGCTTGTCCGTGGCGTCGATCCGGCGCTGGAGGGCGGTCTTTTCGTGGTCGGTCTTGGCCGTAGGAAGCTGCTTGTGAAGGGAAAGCATCCGGGCGACGAGCGTCTTACGCGGAGATGAGATCAGCACTAAGCGGCTTTTCTTTTGCCAGGCGGCTTACACCCATCACCGTGAAACCAAGAACATTGCCCTGGTCATCAACGCGCTCCATGACAGCGTCATTATTGGTTTCTTTCATGTAGCCGGCTGTTGTCAGAGAACAATACTTTCAGGAAATCCCCTTCGGGGTCATACCATATCTTTACATGCCGGGCCATAGCTTCTCCCCCTTGCATCGTTAGCCGCTCAAATGCTTCCTGATTGCTTCAACAAATCGCTCCGCCTGCGCAATAACCTCTTTGGCCTTTTCCGGCGGTATCGAATCCACGGCACGATAATCGCTGCGCTGGCGCAATTCGAATATCTTGTGCAAGTCGCGTGAAAGCACCTTGGAGAATATTTCCTTGGCGGCAAATTCGGTATCGAAGAGCGATATCACGCCGGAATGCTTCGAAGGAACTGTTCCGGCTCGCTGGAGCAGCGCAAGTACAGCATAGAACATGGCGTAGTAGGCCCGGTTGATGATTCCTTGAGTGCTCCGGCTGCCTGCAGCCAGGTACCGGGCATCATCGAGCGCCGCCTGCGCTTGCCCAATTCGATGAGCAATAAGCGCGGCAATATCGTCGTTTTTCATACCGGAACTCCATCCATCTCCACGGCGCGAGCGAGAAGCGAGTGCCGCTCGGGGCCGTTCTCCCACTCATCCCGGGAGACAGCGATGGGAACCACGACAATTCCCCGCTCAAAACCGGCCTCCCAGGCGCAGTCACTGATGTGATCCGCATCCTTGTCAGTGACCGGGCCTTCGGTCACGATCAGCACGTCCATGTCGGAAGCCGGCGAGGAATCTCCCCTCGCGCGGGAACCGAACAACAGCATCCGGTACACCTTGATCCGTTCCGTAACGCGCGACTTAAAATTATCAAGAATGCGTTTTTCAATTGTTGTCATTGTCAGAAGCCCTCACGCCGGACAGTTACATTACAAGTGAATTATAGCAATTCAGCCTTCTTTCGGAAATAGGAAAAGAACTCACTCTCCTTCCACAATCCTGATCTCCTCCTCCGTCAACCCGTACAGCTCGTACACAAGCTGATCGATCTGCTTGTCCGTGGCGTCGATCCGGCGCTGGAGGGCGGTCTTCTCGTGGTCGGTCTTCGCGGCGGGGAGCTGCTTGTTGAGGGAAAGCATCTGGTCGACGAGAGAGACCATTTTGCCGTGGCGGGATTTGTCGGCATCAAGTGGTGAAAATGGCAGCGAAAGAACGTCTTTAATCGTAACCTGAGGAAAGTCATCTTTTGTCGCTTGGGTAACTTGATTGATATACAGGTAGGATATCAGACGGCTGTTCAGCACCCCGAGTATCGCGCGGATATTCAAAGACGCTTCTTTCATTAATACACTATACAGGTTCTTATTGGTAATAAACGCGTCGGTTGCCAATGTTGCCATCATTCGCTGACGTCTATTCACTAAACGCCTCAGCAAAAGCCTCTCCCCTTCAAACCAAATGACTTCCTTGGGCCTTTCCTTCATCTTATCGTCAAATTCGATCCATTGATCCGCTACAAGATTGAGCTGATAGCGGTATACGTCGCCCTCAAAGTATCTGTAGCTATTCGAGCTGGTCTTTTTCTTCGCAAGAAGTGCCTTATCAAACAGAACTCCTCGCTTGACTTGAATCACGTCACCGAACGTGCCGGGAATATGCTTGCGAATTCTGTCGAGCAGATGAACCGTGCCGGGATCGAGAACAAATTTCTTATCCTCAGAACTCACCCACTCACTCTGAAGAATACGCTTATAGTGATCATGGTTCAGATCGATTTTTGCGAGTTTTTCTCTTTTTGGATAGACATGCGTTTGAACTTTATGGTCCGGTCCGTCTGGCTGGTTTGCGATGACAAAGACAGTTGTGTCAACATAAGCATCTTTGAACACATCAAAAGGCAGCAGAACCACAGAATCGATCTGATGAGGGAGAATCAGTTCTCGAAGCTTTTTGTATTCCGGTCCACCCAGCCATGCTGAGGGGACAATGAAGGAGTGCCTGCCACCTTTGCCCAGGAGAGATAGGCTTCGCTCGATAAAACACGTATACACATCCTTCACGCCGCTGAAAACTTTATAGTTGTTCTTGAAGTGTTCTGCTTCTTTATCGCCGAACGAAGCCCCATACGGCGGATTCCCGATGACCGCATCGAATCCCCCCTCACCCCGGCCCTCTCCCGCGCGGGGTGAGGGTGAAAAGACCTGCGGAAACTCGGCGTTCCAGTCGAACGCATTGATGCGGAGGCGTTCTTCGGCGTCACCTGTAGGGGCAGCCCCATGTGGCTGCCCTTTCTCCGGGCGGCCACGCAGGGCCGCCCCTACGAACAGATCATTTTCATAAAAATCCGGCCCGATGAGCGAGTTGCCGCACTTGATGTTGTCGCCAAGGTCCGGCAGGGCGCGCTGGTGGAGTAGCCGGAACTGGGTGTTCAGGGTCTGGTTGTTCTCCCCTTCCAGCACCTTGAGCAGCAGCGAGAGCTTCGTAACCTCCACGGCCTGGGAGTCAATGTCCACGCCGTAGATGTTGTTCAGCAGGATGCGCTTCTTCTCCGCCGTGGTCAGCCGCCAGTCGTCGCCCCGTGCCTGGTAGATCGTCGGGCTCTTGCCTGTGCTCCACTTCGTCCGGTCGTCATGCAGATACCAGTCCCGGTGCCAGTCCAGGAGATACTGGTACGCGCCGAGCAGGAACGAGCCGGACCCGCAGGCAGGATCGAGGATGCGGAGCTTGGAGGCTTCTTTCGGCGTGATCTTCGTAGGGGCAACCCTCTGTGGTTGCCCTTCTTCCGGGCGGCCACGCAGGGCCGCCCCTACGAGCGCCCCCACGGTGTTCTCCACGATGTAATCAACGATGTACTTCGGCGTGTAATAGACGCCGCCCGCCTTCCGGACCTCGGGCTTCTCCTCCACCTTCGCCTGATGCCCGGCGGTGAGCCGGATGACCTTGCCCAGGAACTGCTCATACACCTGGCCCAGGATGTCGGCCGAGAGCACTGAGAACTCATAGGGGCTCTCGGGATAGTAGAGCCGGCTGATGATCTCCTTCAGCGGCTTGTCGTCGATGGCGATCTTCAGGGTCAGGCCGTCCGGTTCCTCGTGCCGGTCCTTCTCCCGCTGGAAGTGGAAGAGGCCGGAGTTGTACCGGTCGTCTGCCTCGAAAAAGAGCCGGACCAGCCGCGGGTAGACGTTCGCGCCGTTCAGCTGGGCCTGGAGCCTGCCGTACTCCTCGATGCCCCGGTCCTCGCAGATGCGAAGGAAGACGATGCGGTCGATGGTGCGCTGGACGCAGAAGTTCAGCTCCCGCTGGGTGAGCTTCGGGTTCCGCAGGGCGATGTTCCGCGCCAGCAGGCCGCGCCAGTCCTCGATCTCGGCCAGGAACGCGTCGTCCACCGTGGCGGCGCCCTTCTTGAGCCGCGCGGACCCGGCGTACCGGTCGAAAGAGCCCTTCAGCACCGCGTCCTTGGAGAAGACCGACGCGATCTCCTGCCATTTCTCGGGGTAGTCCCGGAAGGTGAGGTACTGGATGCGGGCGACTGCGGCCTTGTCCGTCCGGTTCGGCTTGATGCGGGTGTCGTAAACCGCGAACTCCTCGAAATCGGTGAGCAGGGAGAGCGGCAGCTTGGCGGACCAGGCGTAGCGGCGGAGTTGGAAGGCCGGGGGAACCTCCTCCTTGATGAAGACCGAGGGCTTCTTCGTCTCCAGGAAGAACTTGCGCGTGCCGCCGACGCGGAAGGAGTAGTCCGGCGCCTTGACCGACTGCTCGATCCGGAGGGCATCCTCGTGCACCACGTCCTTGTACGCCTCAGCCAGGCCGGCGCGGTTCGCGATATCCCAGCCCAGGGCCTCGAAGAAGGGGTCCACGAACTCCCTTCGGAGCTGGGTCTCGTTGTACCGGCCCGAGCGGTAGGCGTCGAGGTGCTGCTCGAACTTCTCGACCAGGGCGACAACCTCGGGCGGGCAGGTGGCGGCCGGACGGCCGGCGGTTTTGCTCATGGAAGGAGAGTATTGAAAATCCCGGAAAAAAGCAAGGAGGAAGAACATCCACGGCAAGGGCTGATTCCGGGCAAAAGAAAAGGCATCCTGGGCTGACAGGATGCCTCTGCATCAGATAGTGCGTTCGGTGCAGCGACGATCGCTCCGGCCCTCAGGGCGGGCCGCTTCCGCTTTCCGCCGGTGCGCCGGCTGCCGCACCCCGACTGCCGCCGGTCGGCCGCGAGGAGCCGGCAGGGCGGGTCCGCCGCAGGGCCTTCCGCCTGCGCTTCTGCGCCTCCAGCTGCTTTCGCTTCTTCTTGACCGAGGGTTTTTCGTAATGACGCCGTTTCTTCAGCTCCCCGAAGAGGCCGTCGAGCTGGAGCTTCTTCTTCAGGCTGCGCAGCGCCTTCTCGACGTCCCGGGACTGGACCGTTACCTCCACGAGCGGCCCCTTCCCCCGCCGTAACCGCCCCGGTCGCCGCCCCTGCCGCCGCCGTATCCCCCTGAGCCGCCGCGCTCGGTCTTCGGACGGGCCTCGTTCACCGTGATCGTGCGGTCGAACAGCGATGTGCCGTTCAGGGCGCTGATGGCCTTGGCCGCGTCCTCATCGGTCGCCATCTCCACGAACCCGAATCCCTTGGACCGTCCGTTCGACTGGTCGATGATCAGCGTGGCGGACGCGACCTCCCCGATCTTCGAGAACGCTTCGCGCAGATCGTCCTCGGTCGTGCTGTATGACAGGTTCCCTACATAGAGCTTCCTGGCCATGTTGCCTCCTTGTTCGTTCCCGTGTTTTGCCTGACCGCGGAAGCGCGGACAGGTCCCGGCGCAACGGATCGCGGCTATGCGCCCTGCCGGCAATACCGGATGATGACCTCATAGGCGATACTGCCATGGCCGACGGGGCCGTAAGATCCGTGGCAATAGAGCCTTCCCCTGGCCGATCCTTTCCCCGTCCGGCTGAGCCTCGTGACCACCGGCTCCAGGTCGTACCCCCCGCCCGTGCACCCGTCCTGCTCGCATTTCACGTGAAAGCTGGCATAGCTGGAGGGCGAGAAGCGGAGCGTCCGCTCCATCAGCACCGGATCGCGCGAGCGGTGATAATAGGTCATATGGAACTCGATGCCCGCGATCCCGGCGTAGCGCTCCGAGATCAGGCCGGCGGCGGCTTGTGCCGCCTGTTCCTGCTCGCGCTTTTCACGGTAGTTCTGCCGGTAACGCATGGCGATCCTTCCTCTGCGGCGCTGGATCAGCGCGGGTGCCGCGTGAACGGTCCGCGGCCGGATGGGGAGCAAAGAAAAAAGAGCAGGCCCCGGTCGAACGAAGCCTGCTCAAGGGTGTTCGGTCGCGAGCCTAGAGCTTCACGACGTTGGCGGCCTTGGCGCCCTTGGGCGAGTCGACAACGTCGAACTGCACCCGCTGTCCTTCGGCCAGCGTCTTGAATCCGCTGTCCTGGATGTCGCCGAAATGCACGAACACGTCGGACCCGGATTCGCGGGTAATGAAGCCGAAGCCTTTGGCGTCATTGAACCACTTCACCGTACCTTCTTCCATGGTGGTCTCCCTCCTTCTTGATGAACTGAAGCTACGGACCTGGACAAAAAAATACCGCAAAGTCGACTGATCTTTGCGGTCTTCTGCAAGAACATCCGGAACTTCTGACGGATATAGTCCACTATTCGGGCCGAGAAGTCAAGGAGTATTTCGCCTTCTTCGACCTGCTCCCCGGCCGGC
>CAZTXN010000132.1:0-7437 GCA_964617655.1 uncultured Nitrospiraceae bacterium
CAAAAGAAGGCAGGAATCCCAAAACGGGGGAGACCGTCTCCGTGCCTCCCAAGCGCGTGCCGTTCTTCAAGGCCGGCAAGGAGATGCGGGAGATGGTGGACGGCCGGGGCTGAACCGTCTCCACCCCGTCGTTCCTAGGGCTGCTCGATCTGGATGATCCCTTTCTGGATCGCGAACTTGATCAAGCCGGCCCGGGAGTGGATCTTCAGCTTGTCCGTGATGTTCGTCTGATGGGCGATGACGGTCTTGACGCTGATGTTCAGGATGTCGGCCGCCTCCTTGTGCGTATGACCCTCGGCAATGAGCTTCAGCACCTGCTTCTCCCGGTCGGTCAGCAGGTCATAGGGATCCTCCTGCGGCGGACCCTTCTGGGCCCCCAGGTAGCCGTTCACGACCCCTGACGCAATCGATGCATGCACGTACACCTTTCCCTCGTTGACCACGCGGATCGCGGTCAGCAGGTCCTCGCCCACCGCTTTCTTCGGCAGATACCCCGATGCGCCGGCCTTGAAGAACCGTTTGATGTACACGGGGTCCTCGTACTGGGTCAGTACGATGATCTTGACCGACGGCTCGCTCTTCCTGATCTCGAGCGATGCTTCCAGTCCGCCGAGGCGGGGCATGGAGATGTCCATCAGCACGATGTCCGGCCGGTGCTTCCGCACCGCCTCGATTGCCTCTACGCCGTCCGCCGCCTCCCCGACGACCTCGCATTCCACGGACATCTTCAGGAACGCGGCGATGCCCTGCCGGACCAGGGCATGATCATCAGCGATAAGGATCCGTGTCCTCTGCGGCATATCAGGCCTCCCGCGGCAGGGGAACGGTGCAGAGAAGGGTCGTTCCCTGGCCGGGAACGGAACAGACCGTGAGGGTCCCGTTCACCTGCGCCGCACGCTCCTGCATGCCGAGTATCCCCAGTCCCCGTCCAGTCATCATATGCTCGAACACCGAACCGGTGTCGAAGCCCTTCCCGTCATCCTCGATGCTCATCGTGAAGGTCTCCCCGCCGCTTCGCGCGTGGATGTAGACGTTCCTGGCCTCCCCATGCCGCGCAACGTTCATGGTCGCTTCCTGAAAGATCCGGAAGAGCGTGATCTGAAGCTCCGGCGACAGCCGGTCCTCCTGCAGGCCGTTGAGGTTCATCGAGCAGCGGACGCCCTTCTCCCGCAGGTTGCGGTCGACGAGCCAGAGCAGCGCGGCCTCGAATCCCAGGTCGTCCAGGACCGTGGGCCGGAGGTTCTGGATGACCGTGGTCATCTCGCTGATGACCTGGGAGACCGTGTCTTTCATCATGGCCACCTTCTCGGGCGTTATGAGCTCGGGATGGAGACGGCACATCTCGATGTTCATGAGCACTGCCGCGAGGGTCTGGAGGGACTCGTCATGGAGCTCCCGGGCGATGCGCTTCCGTTCGTCCTCCTGGGAGGTGATGAGCTTCCGGAGCAGGGTCTCGTTGATGACCTGCTTCTCCAGGAGCTGCCGGGTCCGCTCCTGCACACGCTGTTCCAACGCGAGGTTCTGCCGTTGAACGTTCTCCATGGAGTCGGCAAGCTTCGTCCGCATCTCGTCGAAATGGGTCGAGAGGGTCCTGATCTCGTCCGTGCTCTCGATGGCGACCGGCGCGGCGAGATCGCCGCGGGCGATGCGGTCCGAGGCGCGGATGAGCTGCTGCACGGGCTTGACGATGCTCCAGCTCATGCCCAGGGCAAGCACGAAGGCGGCGCCGAGGGCGACCACCCCGAGCAAGACGAATCCCCGCTGCAGGGCCGACGAGGGAGCATAGACGAGGTCCTTCGGCATCCGCAGCGCCACGCCCCAGGGGGCGAGGCTCAAGGGGGTGAAGACGAGGAGGTCCACGGTCTTGCGCTGACGCCCCCCGGCGTCCGGCTCGTGGCACCGGTGGCAGGTCGTCCGCGCGCTGGCGCGGTCGGCGATGAGCTTGCTCAGGAAACGGTTGTGGTCGATGCCCGTCAGGATGCTGGCAGGCCGGTTCGAGGCGATGACGATGCCGTGGCTGTCCACGAGGTCGATGTTCATCCGCTGCTCCGAGGTGATGGAGGCGAGGATGCGCGAAAAATGATGGGTCGTCGGATCGATCAGGCCTCCCGCCGCGCCGACGATCTCGCCGCGCCGGTCGCGGAGCGGGACCAGCGCGAAGATGACCTTGCGCCGTGCAGGTTCCATCGTGAAGATGCTCGAGATGACCGGCCGCATCTCGGTGATCACCTTGCTGACCGGCGGGACGCCGAGCAGGTTGATGGACCAGTCTTCCCGGAGCGGATAGGTCAGCAGCACGCCGCCCATCCGGTCCAGCAGGAATACGCCGTCCGAGAAGAGGGAGTAGTGGTAGGCCTCCTTGAGCGCCTCGGTCTCGGACAGCCAGGTCCGGTCCGTGAGGTCGATCTTGTCGGACAGGGAGATGTCGTAGAGCCGCGTGAGGTTCTCCTCGAGGATGTGGTCGATGGAGAGGGCGATGATCCGGGCCTCATCGAGCCGCTCCTCGTAGGAGCGTTCGATGCTCTTCTCGATGTGATAATAGCTGACGATCCCAAGGCTGATGAGGATGAGGGAGATGCTCAGAAGGATGGATACGATGATCCGTTTCTGCATGGCAGGTCAGGGCCCGCGGCGGACGACGGAGGGGGGCGGGCCACTGGGGCAACTATAGCACACATCCGCCCGGCAGTCGAACCGTTCTCGCAGGATGCCGCTCATGACGCGGTATCCCGGGGCCGGTCCGCGCGATGGTGCTTCACGATTTCCTCCACGGCTACACCCTCGATCCGCGCCAGCTCCAGGGGATGCTCATGGACCATCCGCTCGCGCGATATCCGTCCGGTGAAGATGGCGGTGTCAAGCGGGAAGACCTCGGGGCTGAAGACCGAGTTGTAGATATGCCAGATGATGATCACCAGGAACGCGAGGAGCGCCTCGTTCGAATGGGCCGCCTTCGCCGCGGGTACGATCTCCCCGGGAAGGAAGCGGACGAACTCCACCGGGAACCAGAGGATGAGGCCCGTGACGATCATGAGGAACCCGCCGGCGATGACACCCCAGTACTCGAACTTCTGCTTGTAATCATAGCGGTCGCAGAGGGCGGGATGGCTGGTGATGCCGAAATAGTACTTCAGGTTCTCCACTGCGTTCCGGAAGTCGTTCCCGTTGATCAGCATGGACCCGGGCCAGCGCCTGATCACGAGGCCGTAGAGCGCCACGGCGATATGGGCCGCGATCAGGACGATGAAGAGCATGCCGGTGTAGCGGTGGACGACGCGAAGCGAGTCCACCCCGCCCAGCTTCGCGATGATCCAGTGCGAGGCCTGGTAGTCATGGAATCGCTGGGACAGGCCGGTGATCACCAGGACCGTGAAGGCCAGGGCGTTCGCCTGGTGTTCGAGGATCCGGCCGATGCCGAACCGCTTGATCTGTCCCTGCTGTCCCGTTGCCATGGTCCGTCCTCCTTCCGTGATGGGGCCCGCGCCCGCCTACCGGTTCACCGCGTACCGCCAGATATGCAGCAGGATCTGCAGGACCAGCCCGGCAAGCATGAAGGGGATGAAGATCCGGTATCCCAGGTTGAT
The DNA here is from genome assembly GCA_964617655.1 of uncultured Nitrospiraceae bacterium. GTDB lineage: Bacteria > Nitrospirota > UBA9217 > UBA9217 > UBA9217 > JAKAHZ01. Next base: position 3,585 of record CAZTXN010000132.1, read on the forward strand.
CAGGTAGACGAGCGGCGCGTTCGACAGGCTCGGCTCGTAATGGGAGAGCCATGCGTCGGGAAAGTCCGCGGACGCGCCGGGATGGCATTTCTCGCATCGTTTGACCAGCCGCGCCTTCACCAGGTTCGATGCCGGTCCGGTCGCCTTCGTGATGTCATGAATGCCGTGGCAGTCCACGCAGGTGGCGATCGCCCTGCGGGACAGAGATGCGCCGTTCCCGTCCTTCTGGCGCTGGTAGAGCGTGAGGGTCACGCCGTGAAAGTCCTGCAGGTACGAGGTCACGACGCCCGGGTAGAGCCCATACTTCTTCATCAGCTCGGCGTCGCTGTGGCACTTGCCGCAGATCTCCGGCACGCGGTCCGTATAGTCCTGGGTATGGGCGCCGATGACGGTATGCGCCGTATGGCAGTCCGCGCAGATAGGCACGTCGAAGTTGTGCTCCTCGATCATCGCGCTCCCATGGACGCTCCTGGTGTAGGTCTGGTAGACCTCCTGGTGACAGCGGCCGCACCGCTTCGAGCTCTGGAGCTTGTCCGCCCGGGCCTGGACCACGGTATGGCTTCCGTGGCAGTCGGTGCAGACCGGGGCCTTGAGGTTCCCCTGGCTCAGGATCGAGTAGTGGATGCTCTCGAGGGTCTTGGTGTACTTGTCGAAATGGCAGCGGCGGCAGGCCTCGGACTGGGCGATGGAGAAGTCGCGGATCGAGCCGAAGTTGCGCCGGGGGTGCTGGGTGCTCGAGAAACCGAAGTGGCAGTCGAAGCAGGCAAGTTTCGCATGCACCGAGCCCTCCAGCGCTGCGGCATCCACCTTGAGGGAGACGCGCTCCCCGTTCCTGAGCGTGATGCCCATGGCATGCCGGTGGCAGCGGAGGCAGTGGTCGTTTTCCGAGACGGTCTGTTTGCCGTGAATGCCCGAGGTCACGTTATGGGGGTTGTGGCAGCTGGAGCAGGCCGGAGCGCCCGCCTGCGTTGAGAGGAACGAAGCATGGATAGGCGAACGTTTCAGCTGTGCATCGGCATGGCACCGGCGGCAGGCCGTTGATGCCTTTGTCGAGTACTGCTGCCGGTTCCTGAAGGAGCGCTTCGGGTGGTCCTGGTCCGAGAACTCCTCGTGGCAGCTCGTGCAGGACAGCGAGCCGTGCATCGATGCGGCGTATTTGGCGGCGTCCACGAATGCGTCCATGGTCTCGCCGCTCCTGAAGGTGTACTGCAGTCCCCGCTGGCCGTGGCAGCCAAGGCATGATTCTGCGCCTTCGGGCAGCTCGGCACCTCGGGCCGCGGTGGCCAGGGCGGTCATGCAGAGGCAGATCAGGAGCCGAAGAGCGATGCGGCGGCAGGGTCCGGTGCGCTCCGACATACGGGTTCTCTCCTTTCCCCGGAGGCTCGTTTCAGGCTCAACTATAGCAAAGGAAAGGGAATTCTGCCATGGGGATTTCTCCCTAAAGTCGTCAGAATTAGTTCCTAGTACCATGGTATTATCGCGCGGGGCTGCCGGCCCCGTTCCGGCGCGAAGCGTCATCAGAGAGCATGCTCTCGGCCAGACGCACCAGTTCGAGCGGCGCCTCGGTCATGACGAGCGAGAACCGGAAGGGACCGTCCTCCCAGGTCAGGCGGCTGCATTCATCGCTGCCCCGGCAGACCCCTGACTCCAGGACCGCGGTACGGCCTTTCAGGGAGAAGGATGCGCGCGCCCGCAGCGATGCCAGGCGGATGCTCTCCGCCAGAGGCGGATGGGGCAGGGCCGTCTGGGTGATGGTCAGCGCGGTCTCCTCGGAATCGCGCTTCCGGTACTCCAGGGCCACGGCGGCATAGGGATGGGTCTGGGCCGCCACGATCCGCGGCGGCCAGAGCACGGAGCGCGGATAGTAGACCGGCTCATAGACCGGATGGATCTTGAGATGGGACCGGACGTCCTCGATGCTCCGGTAGCGCCGCAAGGAGCCTTCGTCGATGGCGGAGGGGACCCAGTTGGCGAGCTGCAGCATGCCGATGAGGATCACGACCATGATGCCGAAGACCGCGAATCCGGCGATGGTTCTCATCAGCGCATCCCTCCGTTCCCTACACCACGTAGAAGTTGACCGTCAGTATCGTCGCCAGCACGACCAAAAAGGCGCCCGGACCGGCGGCATCGGGAGGCGCCGGTTCCCGCAGCCGCGTCAGCCTGCTCTCGATGAGGAGCGAGTGGCTGTATTCCTCGATCCGGTCCTGGAAGCGCTCTGCCTCGCCGGACGGCGGGGTTGCGGCGTCATCCCCGTAGAACCGGCAGAGCGCGCCGGCCATGTCCGCGCGGTCTCCGGTCATGGCGACCGCCAGGTCGTCGCAGATCTTCTCCTCTTCCTGGACGATCCGGCGGAACTCCATCAGGATGACGGGGTTGTAGAACATGAGCATCCTCAGCAGGAAGACCAGCACCATGAGCGGACGCCTGCTCCTGCGGATATGGCCGATCTCATGCGCCAGCGCCGCGCGCAGCTCCCCGGGGGAGAAGGTCCTGAGGAGACCCTCGGAGACATAGATCGAGGGATCCTTTCCGGTGGAGGAGAAGATGATGAACTCCTGGTCGTCCAGCACCCGCACGCGGGGCAGCGGGCCCGGGAGGCCGGCCAGCGCCTGCTCGATGGCCGACCCCGGAGCAGGGTCCTGCGCTTCGGGGCCGCGTGTGGAGGAGTGGCGCATGATCGGCAGCAGCTCCTGCAGGATGAAGACCGCGGAGGAAAAGAGCAGGAGGAGGAGGAAGAGGGCGCCGAGCGGAACAGCGCCCCAGAGCTCGAGGTGCAGCCACCGGTTGATGTTGAAGACCGCGTCCAGCCTGAAGAGCGCGGACCCCCGCTCGGTGACGAACAGTTGGTAAAAGGGAAGGGATGCGATGGGCAGCACGATGACCAGGAGCCGGAACCGCTGGCGTACCGCCGGGTTCTCGATCTTCCAGGCGATGAGCGCCGTATCCACGACCAGGGCCGCGATGAGCGAATGCAGGAAGGATTGGGCCAGGTACATGCCCGGCCAGGAGTTGAAGAACGAGGCAATGGTCATCGCGCGCCCGGTACGCAGCAGGGTCCGGCTGGACCGGGCCCTGCTGTTCACCGATAAGTATAGCGGGTTCCCGCGGGGTTGTCAGGAAAAAACCGTTCGGGTATCATGACCGGAGCAGGGAGGAGCGATGAGCGAGGAACGGTTCGACGAACTCGATTGTGCCGGACGGAGGACCGGAAGGGTAATCACCCGGGAGACGGCTCATGCGACCGGCGCATGGCATGGCGCTTTCCATTGTCTGCTCCTCTATCCCCGGCAGGGAAGGGCCACGGTCCTGCTCCAGCAGCGTTCCGTCACGAAGCGCATCGCACCCGGCAGCTTCGATGTGAGCGCCGGGGGGCATTACGAGGCAGGCGAGGATGCGGACAGCGCAGGGCCCCGCGAGCTGCGCGAGGAACTGGGGCTCTCCGTGCCCTTTGAGCGGCTGGTGCCCCTCGGCCGGCGGGTCTTCGTCTTCTGTTTCTCGCCGGGCCTGCAGGAGTGCGAGATCCAGGATGTCTTTCTCCTGCCGATGGACGACCCTCCGGCGGTTCTGGCGCCGCAGCAGGAGGAGGTGGACGCCCTGGTCGAAATGGACCTGGAGCAGGGCATCGACCTGCTCGCGGGACGGAGACCGGCCGCGGAGGCCGCAGTGCTCGCCGGCGGCGCGGGAGCGCGTTCCGTGACCCTCTCCACGAGCTCCTTCGTGCCCTGCCTCGACCGGTATCATCTCAGGCTCCTGTTGCTCGCGCAGCGCTATGACCGCGGCGAGCGCGATGCGCTCGCGATCTGACGGCTTGACTAATCAGTTTGACGGGCTAGAATAGAACCATTCCGCA
>CAZTXN010000133.1:0-7291 GCA_964617655.1 uncultured Nitrospiraceae bacterium
CATTCCGCACTCCGCATTTCTTCAGTGGCTCATGGAGCAGAACCACTCGTAGTCGATCAGGTCCGTGATGGTCGGCTTGTCCCCGCACATCGGGCATTCCCGGTTCCGCGGAACCTTCACCGTGCGGAAGCTCATCTCCAGGGCGTTCCAGAGCAGCAGCCTGCCGCGGAGCGGATCGCCGATGCCGAGGATGGCCTTCACCACCTCGGTGGCCTGGAGCGTGCCGATGACGCCGGTGACCACGCCGAGAATGCCCGCCTCCTGGCAGGACGGCACCATGCCCGGCGGCGGCGGCGCCTCGAAGAGGCAGCGGTAGCACGGCCCCTGCCCCGGGTAGATGCTCATGACCTGGCCTTCGAACCGGAAGACGGCCGCGCTGATCAGGGTCTTCCCGAGCATGACGCAGGCGTCGTTCACCAGGTAGCGCGTCGGGAAGTTGTCGCTGCCGTCCACGACCACGTCGTAGTCCCGGATGATCTCCTTGATGTTCGCCGAGGCGAGCCGCTCCTTGTGCGTCACGACCTTCACGTCGTGGTTCAGCGTCTCGTAGGTCTCCTTGGCCGAGTCGGCCTTGGACACGCCCAGGCGGCCCGTGTGGTGCGCGATCTGGCGCTGCAGGTTCGACATCTCGACGCGGTCGTTGTCGATCACGCCGATGGTCCCGACGCCCGCCGCGGCGAGGTAGTAGCCTACCGGCGACCCGAGCCCGCCGGCGCCCACCAGCACCACCTTCGCGTTCAGAAGTTTCTCCTGTCCGTCGCCCCCCACCTCGGGAAGAAGGATGTGCCTGCTGTACCGCAGTATCTGGTCTTCGGTGAATTCCATGGTATCCATTTCGGATTGCGGATTTCGGATTTCGGATCACGAAATGCGCTGTCGGTATCGGTCCGCATTCCGCAATCCGCATTCCGCAATCATTTTTTCTGCTTCTCCCGGTCCTTCCGGACAAAGAGATGCCATTCCTTCTCGCCGGTCTGCTCGATCTTCAGGACCTTCTGTCCCTCGTTCTCCATGCTCTTCGGCACGTTCTCCACCGCCGGCCTGTGGTCCAGGATGACCTCCAGCACTTCGCCGAGCGCCATCTTCTCGATGGCCAGCTTCGACCGGACGAAGGTGTAGGGGCAGACCTGGCCCTTCAGATCGACCGTCCTGTCAACCTTGATCTCCTCCCCCATGCTCCCCTCCTTGGCGGATCATCACACTCGGTTTGATCTGCGGACACCAGCTCCGTTCGCCTTACGCCTGACGCCTGACGGCCTCAGGCAGCGCTTCCCTCGACCCGGATGACCATGGTCGGGCCGTCAACGCAGTCCAGCTTGTCGATCTCGCCGAGCGCCCGGCGCACATCGCGCTCCACCGCCTCATGGGTCATCATCACGAGCGGGACCGCCGCGGCGGCGCCGCGCCCTTTCTGGATGACCGACTCGATGCTGATGTTGTTCCTGCCGAGGACTCCCGATATCTTCGAGAGCACGCCCGGCTTGTCGATGGCCGCGAACCGGAAATAGTAGCAGGACGTGATGTCCTCCATCTTCCGGACCTTCAACGGCCGGCGCTCCCGGAAGGCCGCGACCGGCATGCGCCGGCTGCTGCCGCTCAGGATGTCCCGGCCGATGTCCATGATGTCGCTCACCACCGCGCTGCCCGTGGGCAGGTCCCCCGCGCCCCGTCCGTAGAAGAGCGTGTTGCCCACGGCGTTGCCCACCACGAAGAGCGCGTTGAAGACGCCGTCCACGGTCGCGAGGGGAAAGGACTCGGGCAGCATGGTCGGATGGACCCGCACCTCCACCTCGCCGTTCACCATCTTGGTGATGGCCAGCAGCTTGATCCTGAACCCCAGGTCCCGGGCGAACTCGATGTCCAGCGGAGTGATCCGCGAGATGCCCTCGGTGAAGATGTCGTCGAACCGGACCGGCGCGCCGAAGGCCAGCATCGCGAGGATCGCGAGCTTGTGGGCCGAATCGACGCCCTCGATGTCGAAGGTCGGGTCCGCCTCCGCATAGCCCTTGGCCTGCGCCTCCTTCAGCACCTCGTCGAACCTGCGGCCCTCGTTCGTCATGAGCGTCAGGATGTAGTTGCAGGTGCCGTTCACGATGCCGTAGATGGACTCGATGCGGTTCGCGGCGAGTCCGTCCTTGAGCGACCGGAGGATCGGGATGCCGCCCGCCACCGCGGCCTCGAAGCCGATCGTGACCCCGGCCTGCTCCGCGGCCTCATAGAGCTCCTCGCCGTGCACGGCAAGCAGGGCCTTGTTCGCCGTGACCACGTGCTTCTTCCGCCTGATCGCATCGAGCAGGAACTCCCGCGCGGGATTGTACCCGCCGATGAGCTCCACCACCACATCGATCTCCGGGTCGCCGATGATCTCCGCTGCGTCGTTCGTCAGCCCCACGTCGCCCAGCTTCACCCCGCGGTCGCGCTTGATGTCCAGGTCCGCGATCTTCCGGAGCTTCACCGGAACGCCGAGCCGCCGCTCGATGATATCCGCGTTCTCGATCAGAATGCCGGCCGTGCCCGCGCCGACGGTGCCGAAGCCGATGATGCCCACATTGATGCTTTTTCCGGATGCCATGCCGACTCCACCACGTGTGAGAAATCTCAAATCACAAATTTGACGGTCTCGTAAAAAGTCCTAACGTGTCACCCTGAGCAACGCGAAGGGTCTCTCAACATATTGGAAAACCGAGATTCTTCGCTTCGCTCAGAATGACATTTTGTGTGATTTTTGACTTTTTACGACTTCATCAAATTTCAAATCCCGAATAAATTTCAAGCGCCAAACTCCACGGTTTCAAACATTGGAATTTTGCATTTGGATATTATCTGGGATTTGATGCTTGTCATTTGATGCTTGTTACTTCTGCAGCGCCTGTCTGATCCCCTTCACCGCCTGCTTGATGCGCTGCTCGTTCTCCACCAGGGCGAAGCGGACGAAGCGGTCGCCCTCGTGGCCGAACCCGACGCCCGGCGAGACCGCGACCTTCGCCTCCCGGAGGAGGTGCTTGGAGAACTCGAGGGACCCCATCTCCCGGAAGGGCTCGGGGATCTCGGCCCAGACGAACATCGTGGCCTTCGGCCTCTCGATCTCCCACCCGGCCTTCCGCAGGCCGTCCAGGAGCACGTCCCGGCGGGACTGGTACATGTCCGAGATCTCCCGGACGCAGTCCTGCGGCCCGTTCAGCGCGATGATGGACGCGATCTGGATGGGCTGGAACATGCCGTAGTCGAGATAGCTCTTGATCTTGATCAGGGCGCCCACGATCTCCGGGTTCCCGCAGCAGAATCCCACGCGCCAGCCCGGCATATTGTAGCTCTTGGTGAGACTGAAGAACTCCACGCCCACGTCCTTGGCGCCCCTGGCCTGCAGGAAGCTCGGCGCCCGGTAGCCGTCGAAGTTCAGGTCCGCGTAGGCCAGGTCGTGGACCACGATGATGTTGTTCTCCCGGGCGAAGTCCGCGATGCGCTGGAAGAAGTCGAGGTCCACCACCTGCGTCGTCGGGTTGTTCGGGAAGTTGATGATCAGCATCTTCGGCCGCGGCCAGGTGTTCCGGAAGGCCTCGGTCATGTCGGAGAAGAAGTCGCTCTCCTTCCGGAGCGGGATGGACCGCACTTCGCCGCCCGCGATGATCACGGCATAGGGATGGATGGGATAGGCCGGCGTGGTCGTGAGCACCACGTCGCCCGGTCCCACGGTGGCAAGGGCAAGATGGGAGAGCCCCTCCTTGGATCCGATGGTCACCACGGCCTCGGACTCCGGGTCGAGCTGCACCCCGTACCGCCGCTGATACCAGCCGCAGACGGCATGGCGGAGCTTGGTGATGCCCTTGGACGCGGAATAGCGGTGGTTCCTGCCGAGCTTCGTCGCCTCGATCATCTTCTGCACGATATGCTGCGGCGTGGCCTGGTCGGGATTGCCCATGCCGAGGTCGATGATGTCCTCGCCCCGATGGCGCGCCTCGATCTTCATGCCCGTGACGATGGAGAAGACATAGGGCGGAAGGCGCTTGATCCTGTTGAACTCGAAAGGCATCCTATCCTCTTGATAATAGAGCGATTCCCGGCTGGGTACGAACGGGGGAAAAGGTAAAGCTGATATTAAAACAGTGCGAAGGAATTGTCAATATAAATTCGGAACTTGATGCCCGGAAAAGGCCTGTAAATCGGCAGGTTAGGCAGCATGCAGCACGCGGCGCGGCGATGCAGGCGATCGCGCTGGTGAACGGCAGTAGGATGCGCACTTCCCGGCAGGAGGATGCTCAGAACCGGCGGTCCTTTGTCAGCTCCTCGAGGAACTCATCGATGCGCGCCTGCTTCTCCTCCTCGCTCCATCCCAGCTCGCGCGCCGCGGCATCGGCGATCCTGCCGATCACCGACTCTCCCCGGTCCGCGGTGATGCCCAGCCGCATCCTCCGCAGCACGATATCGCCGAGGGTCCTCGCCCCCTCTTCCCGCAGGCTGTAGAGCACCTGGGCGGGGATGTCCCCGCACCCGGCCGCGAGCGGTGCGGCAGCATCCGGTGCATCGTCCGCCATCTCCAGGACCCTGCCTGCGCGGGAGCCGTAGACCTGGACGAGGCGCCTGACCGTCGCCTCCGGGACGCGGTGGCGCTCCGCGAGCCGCGGCGCCTCTTCCGCAAGATATTCCCCGAGCCCTGCAGGCAGGCTTCCGGCGAGCGGCTCCCCGGCGGTCCTGCAGGGTTCCTTCCGTCCCAGCAGCCGGCAGGCAGCGTCCGTCGCATCCTCGGCCATATGGCGGTAGGTGGTATACTTGCCTCCGGCTATCGTGATGATCCTGCCGTTCCTGCCCTCGCGCACCACGCGGTGCTTGCGCGAGATCCGGCTCTCCCGCTCACCGGCAAAGGCCAGGGGCCTGACGCCCGCGTAGGTGTACCGGATGGCCCCCCGTTCGAGCCCCAGCCCCGGCAGGATGCGCCTGCTCTCGGCCAGCAGATAGTCCACATCCCCGCTCTCCGCATGCACCTCGTCCAGGTCGTCGCCGTACCTCGTGTCCGTGGCGCCGATCAGGGACTGGTCGCCGAAGGGCGCGATGAAGAACATCCGCCCGTCCCGGGAAGCGACGAAGAGCGACTGGTCCGTGAGCTTCGGCAGCACCAGGTGGACGCCCTTGGTGGGATGGATGATCGCCGGCCCTTCGATGCCTCCGGCCCTGCGCACCCGGTCAACCCAGGGACCGCCTGCATTCACCAGGACCGCGGCCCGGAACTCCTGCGCGCCGCCGGAGAGCCGGTCCTTTGCCGTTACGATGATCCCGTCCCCCTGCTCGGCGATCCGCACGGCCTCGGCGTAGTTCATCACCGCGGCGCCGGCCTCGCGGGCCGCGATGATGTTCTCGATCACCAGGCGCTCGGGCAGGAGGATCTGATGGTCGTAGAAGAGGGCGCTGCCCTTCAACCCCTCCGGGTTCAGGCGCGGCTCCCGGGCGAGCGTCCGGTCCGCGTTGGTCGTGAAGTAGTGCGGGATGTCCTTCTCGCGGGAGAGGAGTTCGTAGAACCGGATTCCGACCGCGATGGCCGCCCTGCCGTGCGGGTCCCCCCGGTAGATCGGGATCAGGATCGGCATGGGCGATATCAGGTAGGGGCACTGGCGCCGCAGGACCGCACGCTCGCGAAGCGCCTCGGCCACGAGGTCCAGCTCCAGGTTGGCCAGGTAGCGCAGCCCGCCATGGACCAGCCGCGTGGTCTTGGAGGATACGCCTGAGGAGAAGTCCCGCTTCTCGAGCAGCAGGGTCCTGAGCCCCCGCAGGGCCGCATCGCGCGCCACGCCGGCGCCGGTGATCCCTCCGCCCACGACGATGAGGTCGTACCCCCTGACCGGCCCCTGCTTGGTCATCGGCATGTTCAGCTCCTCACGGTCCGAGATCAACGATGGCAAGCTCGGTGCAGGCGGAGATGCTCTCAAAATCCCTGTCGCTGTGGAGCAACGCCAGGCCGTTCTCGATGCAAACAGCCGCGATCAGACAGTCGACGGTTTTTCGTACCGTCATCCCCTGCCGTGCGCAAGCCTTGAAGATATCTGCCGCTTTGATATACGTTAATACACCTTGCGGTTCGTAGAGGGGAAAACCGAGGAGATACCGCTGCATTTCCTTGCTCAAGCGGTCGTCGCGGATCCCTTGCAGGATCTCGGTGATGACGATGCCGGTCACGCAGAGGTCCTCTTCCTGTTCGATGAGCGCTCGAAGGGTCCTGCTGGAGGGTGTGCTTTCTGATCGAAGGAAGCCGATCCAGACGCTTGAATCGACGAGGATCATACGCGGCTGGTTCTCATTTCATCAAGGTTGCCCTGCCACTGCACCTTGCCCTGCAGTTTCAGCAGACCTTTGCGCTTCTTCCTGGCCACGAAGTCCTCCAATGCCTGATGCACGAGATCCTTCTTGGTCTTAAGACGCGACAGTTTCAGCCCTTCCTTGACAAGTTTGTCATCCAGTTCAATGTTCGTACGAGACATGTGTCGCCCTCCTTCATACACCAAGAATATCATATTCATGTGTATTCGTCCATAATTACTTTTCTTAAGAGAATCGGTATGTTGCTGTAGATGCCATCCACTCCCCATCTCAGGAGCTTCCGCATCTCCCTCTCGTCATCCACGGTCCAGACGAAGACCCTGATGCCCTTCTCTCGGCATGCCTCAACGAGCCTCTTGGTGACCGTCCGCCGTCTAAGACTGATGAGGCGGTGTCCTTTCGCGCGGTAGGTAGAGAGGCTTCGGGGTGAGAATGAATCGAATATCTTTCCGGAGAGCACCTCCGGCATGACAGCGCGGGCATCCAGGACCTCGCGTTCCCTGAAGGAGGAGATGACGATCTCACCATCGTACCTTGAACGGAGGACCTGCCGGGCGGCGGGCCCGCCGGCGCCGGTGCTCTTGATCTCCAGGTTCAGGACTGCGCGACCCCTGACCAGTTCCAGGATGTCCTGAAGGGTCGGGACGGTCTCCCCGTTCCTCAGCCTGACCGCCGCGATATCGCCGGAATGGGACCGCTCGATATTGATGTCCTCTTCGCAGGTCCGTCCGGTCCGGTCGTCATGCATCACATACAGGACCTGGTCCCTGCTCATGCGGATGTCGATCTCGATCATATCGGCCGGAAGGGAGAGGGCCAGCCGGACCGCGGCGCGGGAGTTCTCCAGTGCGCGGGATGGATCGCCGCGATGAGCGATGATGAGGGGTCTGGACATTTCGGGAAGAGATGTGCGTCAATCAAGGACGTTCTGCACTCAAGGAGGTGTCGTCTCCTGTCTCCTGTCTCCTGTCTCCTGTCTCCTGTC
>CAZTXN010000134.1:0-7268 GCA_964617655.1 uncultured Nitrospiraceae bacterium
ATCGAGGATATCCGGGAGATATTCTCCGTCGGCGTCGAGAAGGTCTGTATCAATACGCGTGCGGTCAGCGATCCGCAGTTCCTCAGGAAGGCCGCGGATATCTTCGGCAGCCAGAGCATCGTGGTCTCCATCGATGTGAAACGCTCGCTCTTCGGCAAATACGAGGTCTTTACGAACGGCGGAAGGAACAACGCCAGGATCGATCCCGTTGCCCACGCGGTCCATATGGAACGGCTCGGCGCCGGGGAGATATTCCTGAACTCCATCGACCGCGACGGCGCCATGCAGGGGTATGATACGGACCTGTTGCGGCGGGTCTCCTCCGCCGTCGGGATACCGGTCATCGCCTGCGGCGGCGCCGGCGCGCTCTCGCACTTCCGCGATGCCGTGCGCGAGGGCGGGGTATCGGCCGTCTCTGCCGGGAGCATGTTCGTGTTCCACGGCAAGCACCGCGCCGTGCTCATCAGCTACCCCGGTCAGCAGGAGCTTGCCAGGACCTTTGCGTAACGCGCGTGTTCGGGAAAGGACCAGATCACTATGACCCAGGGCTATCGGATCTGCAGACGCTGCGTCATGGACACCTCGGATCCCGACATCACCTTCGATGCGGCCGGGGTCTGCCATCACTGTCACCGCTACGACCGGCTTGCCGCGCGGCTGATCGTGCAGCCGTCTCACCGCGACCGGGAGATGGACCGCCTCGTAGCCCGCATCCGCAGGGACGGCCGCGGCAGGGACTATGACTGCGTAATCGGCGTGAGCGGCGGAGTGGACAGCACCTACGTCGCTTATTCCGTCAGGCAGCTCGGGTTGCGGCCCCTCGCCGTGCACCTCGACAACGGCTGGGATTCGGAGCTGGCGGTCAAGAACATCGAGAATGTGCTCAAGACGCTTAACATCGACCTGCACACCCATGTCATCGACTGGGAGGAGTTCAAGGACCTGCAGCTTGCGTTCCTCCGCGCATCGACGCCGGACTCCGAGATCCCGACAGACCATGCGATCCTGGCGCTGATGCACCAGATGGCCCGGAAGACCGGCGTCGGCCATATCATTGCCGGCTTCAATGTCCGGACCGAAAGTCATCTCCCCTGGGCGTGGTCGCAGGGGTATCTCGACTATGCGTACATCAGGGAGGTCCACCGCCGGTTCGGCTCCCGGAGGCTGACGACCTATCCTCACATGGGGTTCTGGCGATGCCACTGGTATCTCCTGACCCATACGGTCGTAAGCATCCTGAACTATCTCGATTATTGCAAGCAGGATGCCATGAACGTCCTGGAGAGCGAGCTCGGCTGGCAGTACTACGGCGGAAAGCACTATGAGTCCATCTATACCCGGTTCTATCAGGGCTACATCCTTCCGCGGAAGTTCGGCTTCGACAAGCGAAGGAGCCATCTCTCCAGTCTGATCTGCTCCGGCGAGATCAGCAGGGAGAAGGCCCTTGACGAGCTGAGGACGGAGCCCTATCCCTCCTCGCTTCAGCAGGAGGACCGCACGTACGTCATCAAGAAGCTCGGGCTGACGGCCGTCGAGTTCGAGGAGATCATGGAACGTCCGAAAAAACGCTACGAGGACTATCGCACCTGGAACAACCTGTTCCAATCATGGCCCTACCGAAAGCTCATCTCCCACCGCCGGAGGAGCCGCTGAACCCATGCGGGCCCCGCGGTTCACACATATCGCCCGTGACGTCGCAGAACGGCATCTCTCCTTCTCCCGCTCGCATCCCGATATCGTCGCTCCGCATACCATGCTGCAGAAGCTCGCGATCTTCGACTTCATCTCCCCCCTCGTCGCCGCGCATCCCCACGAATCCATCCTGGAGATCGGCGCCGGCCTCGGCATCCACAGCGCTCTTCTCAGCCATTTCGGCCCCGTGACGGCGACCGACCTGACCGCTCCCGGCAGCTTCGTCGGCGCCGATCACGACGTGGCCGCCGCACGGGACAAGGTCTTTCAGGACCTGGCGAAGGGACCGGTCGCATTCTCGTTCAATGACGGACGGGTCCTTCCCTTCAGGGATTCCTCCTTCGACATCGTGTTCCACAATTCCGTGATCGAGCATGTGCCCGACGCTGCGGCGTTCAATCGGGAGGTGCATCGGGTCCTGAAGCCGAGCGGCATCGTCCTGTCCATAACGGGGACGGCCACGCTCTGCCGCTATCGCCTCTTCGCGCACTGGTTTCTCAGGCTGCCCTTGCATGCCGCCGTGGCCCTGCTTCGCGAATCACCAGTGCTTCGGTCGTTGGCTCTTGCCGCGCTGCGCCGTTCCGGCGCAGGACCCGTCCTGATGAACAAGGCGCGCGAACGTCTCACACGGATCGACGACCGGATACAGGCCGTCTCCCCTCGCCCGCCGCATCCCGTACCGGCCGGTGAGTGCCGGGACCATAGGATCCGGCGGCTCTATGCGAGACTCTACCATTTCCTCTTCTTCCCTGAATATAACCGGATCGTCATGGAAGAGGCCGCGCGCGAGGGCGGCAGCACGATCGACGAGTTCCTGGCCTGCGCTGCCGAACATTTCAGCGGGCCCTGCAACCGCCTCCTCTTCTCCCTCACGCCGCAGACCCACGGCCAGCATTACCGGAACGTCCGGCACGAGATGGCCGAATGGCGCGTCGACCGCTGGCGTCAGCATTTCACACGCTCCGGGTTCAGCATCGAGGATATCCGGGGATACCGGTTCCATCATATCCTGGAGCTTTTTCCCCGTGCGGCATGGAACGCCGCGCTCTTCTCCCGTTCCTGCCGTTTTATCCATTATGCCCTTGAGCGCAGGCTGTTCCGTCCTGACTGCGCCTCGGAGATCATCATCGTCGCCCGCAGGGTCGACTGACCAGGGGGTCATTGTTGAAGGGACTGTTCATCACTCATGATGTTTCCCACTATGGCGCGTCGCGCAGCCTCCAACTGCTCCTGCGCGGTTCGAAGGATATGGTAGCCGACCTTCTGGTGCAGCGGCCCTTCACGGGAAGGATCGACCACGCGGACCTTCGTTCGCGGTTCGGCCCGAACGTCCGGAACATCCTCGAGGCCTGGCTGCCGTTCGATCCCTGCTACCAGTACGGCCGCAAGGGAGCAGCCTGGAGCGTACTCTACCGGGGGTACGAACTGCTGCGCCGGTCCCGGGACGGTAAAAGAGTTTCCCGGACGATCCAGGCCGGCAAGTATGATTTCATACATCTGAACTCCCTGGTCCTGCATCAGCTCATCTCCCGGCGCCGGCGCTGCATTCTCCATATGCGCGACATCTATGACGGCAGCAATCCCCGTGCGATCGCGAACATCCAGCAGGCCGCGGGGGTCATCTTCATAGACGAGGCGACGCGTGAGCCGTTCCGGAACATGCCGCTCCGTGCCGGCGTCGTGCTGAACAATCCCATCGACATGTCCGGTGTCGTCCGCTTTCGCGGCTATCGGCCTCCGCATCCGAACCTGGACGTCGACCGGCATACCATTTTCAGCGTCATCGGAGTGGTCTCGAGACAAAAGGGCGCCGGCTTCATCGTGGGCGCATTTCTGCGACATGCGAACAGGGATGCACGGCTGCTCATCGTGGGGGGCCGCGAGCAGGCGGCTCTTCGCGAATATCGCCGGCTCGCACGGAACGACCCCAGGATCATCTTCTGGGGTGAGGAGCAGGAGATCGAGAAGATCTACGCGTTCAGCGATTACATCCTTCGGGGGGAGGAGGTCCCCTGTGTCGGCCGGACGGTGTACGAGGGACTCTATGCCGGCTGTCGCGTGATCCTGCCGGGCGATCCCGGGGCGCCGCCGCCCCTCTTTGAGCTCGACCGGTACCGCGACGCCGTCTTTTTTTACCGCCCCCGCGACGAGGGCGACCTGCTGCGCCTCTTCGATCGGCTCACCGGCCGCAAGGTCCGGGACCGCGAGCTGCGGTCGAACACCGCCGAGTACGCCATGGACTTCCAGCGGTTCGTTACCTCCGTCATGGAAGCAGAAAGGTGAACGATGCCCATGTCCCGACTTCCCCGGATAACCGTCATCACGCCCTCTTTCAACCAGGCGCGCTTCATCGAACGCACGATCAGGAGCGTCCTGGACCAGGGGTATCCGGACCTCGAGTACCTCGTCATGGACGGCGGGTCGACGGACGCCACCCTGAACATCCT
The DNA here is from genome assembly GCA_964617655.1 of uncultured Nitrospiraceae bacterium. Lineage (GTDB taxonomy): Bacteria > Nitrospirota > UBA9217 > UBA9217 > UBA9217 > JAKAHZ01. The sequence goes on from CAZTXN010000134.1 coordinate 4,140, forward strand.
GAAGGACTATGAAGGCCGGTTGCAGTGGATGTCCGAGAAGGACGAGGGACAGGCCGATGCGATCAACAAGGGGATCCTGCGGTCCACGGGAGAGGTCATCGCCTATCTGAACTCAGACGACGTGTATGAGCCGGGAGCGCTCCGGCGGGTGGGGGAGTTCTTCGCCGGGCGCCCGGAAGCGCTCTGGCTCACCGGTCGGTGCCGGATCATCGATGAGCAGGACCGGGAGGTCCGCTCCGGGATCACGCTGTACAAGAACTTCCTTCTTCAGCGATACAGCTATTCTTTGCTGCTCGTGACGAACCCCATCAGCCAGCCCGCGACGTTCTGGCGGCGAAAAGCGGTGGAAGAGATCGGCCTTTTCGATACGGGACAGCATTTCGTGATGGATTACGATTACTGGCTGCGCATGGGCAGAAAGCGCCCCCCGGCGGTGCTGGGTTCGTATCTCGCCGCATTCCGGGTCTATGCAGCCTCTAAGACCTCCAGTTCCTTCCTTCGCTCCTTCCGCCAGGAGATCGAGGTCGCGCGGAAATATTCCGCATCACCCCTGCTGAACGCTCTGCACTGGATGAGCTATCTGGGCATCGCTGCCGTCTACCTCCTTTTGAACTGCAGATCCCGCTTCTTCAGGAGATCGTAACAGGACCAGGTTCCTGCAGATCGAGTAGAACGCCGGAAGCACCTGCTTCCGGCGTCTCTCGGCCAGCCTCTGCTGAAGACCTCTTCCCTCATCCTGCGCCGACCCTCTGGGAAACTGCCGCTTTTCGCCTCCCCAGCCGGTCGAACAGGGACTCATAGAGCACGACGAAGACGATGAAGAAACCGATGGACGGCATGTAGACGCGGTGCTCGAAGATCACGTCCACGACCGGCACGAAGCTCTGCGCCGGGGACAGCCCGATGTAGAACCATCCCACGCCGAACGGGACGATCGTCCATTTCTTCTTCCAGGCAAGCAGGACCGCGCCCCCGACCACCGCGACATGCCCCAGGAAGGACAGGAGCGTCGGAAGCTCGAAGAGCGTCTTGGCGATCGGGTAATCGTAATCCAGGTTCTGGTGTATCGGCAGAACCAGAAGGCGGAGATAGGTCCAGATGACATTGAAGGACGTGTACAGATAGGTCTCAGGGTTGATCCCGGTGGCGCTGACGAGATTGAAACCCACGCCCGCAGCGCCGCCCCGGGAAAAAAGGTCCAGGTGGGCAAGCACATAGGCCCAGGGAAGGGCCGTAAGAAGAAAGATATACCAGCGGGACAGCACCGGCCGCAGCGCCCTGTTCGACAGGAAGAGATAATCATACAGGACCAGCATCGCCGGCAGCGTCACGGCCCACTCCTTGGACCCCATGGAGAGGGCCGACGTGACCAGCATGGCGATCACATAGGAGAACCTGCCCGTCGTGCCGCCCTTGATGAACAGCAGGAACGTCGCGAGATAGAAGAAGGTGGCCAGAAGTTCGGACCGGCTGATGATATAGGTGACCGATTCGGTCTGGATCGGATGGACGCCGAACAACAAGGCTGCAAAGAGCGCCATCCGGGCCGCGCGATCCCGGTAGTTCCCTCCCAGCGAAGGAAGCGTCAGGGTCCACAGCACGAACAAATATACAAAGATGCTGTTCGCGATATGCACGGCGATATTAAAGATATGATAACCGACAACGTTCAATCCTCCGACCAGATAGTTGAACATGATCGAGAAGTAAACGACCGGGCGGTTCCCGGAAAGGATCTTGAGGATGTTCTCGCCGGTGATATGGCGGATATTGGGATTCTCGATGATGGAGGGGTTGTCATCGAAATGAAAGCTCGCCGTGAAGGTGTTCGAATAGGCGATCAGCACCAGCGCAGCGATCACGCCGAACGCGATCAGGTTGAACCGCCTGTGTGCAAACAGCTTGTCCAGGAACTGTGCAGCGCTGCCCATACGTGAACGTGTCCTCCCGCTTCAAAAAGTGTTCAACTCTACCACGCCGGGGCCGGAATGTAAAGACCGGAATCGCCGCATCACTCCTCGGGACCGCCGCCGTCCCGCCCCTGCTGCATCTCCTCGACGACCTGCCGCAGCAGCGCCAGCTCCTGGGCGAGCTGTTTGTTCTTCTCCGCCAGGCCCGAGATGACCGCAGAGAAATGCAGCGTGATCAGCAGCAGGAAGATGAAGGCCACCAGGAAGAGCAGGGAAGGAGGATAGAAGATGCCCACCACGCCCGCGATCGACTCGAGCAGCCCCCGGGAAAGGGAGAGCAGGAGGAGCACCGCTGCCGCGGAGAGCCAGAGGAGCGCATACCGTTCCTTCAGCCGCCGCTGACGGATCAGCTCCACCACCACGACCAGCACCGCCGTACTGCCCGCGACAGCGAGCACCTTCACGATGTCCATGGGCCACCTCGCTTCCTCTTCTTCAGAAGATCGATGCAGACCGCCAGCAGTACCTTCACCATGTAATAGGCGGACCGGACCGGCGTGATGGACGAGCGGCCGCCCGTCCGGTCGCGCATCCGGACCGCCGCCTCCTCGATCCGCATGCCCTCCCGGTGCAGCAGCACGAGGCTCTCCACCTCCGGATAGTCCTCGGGGTATTCGCAGGAGAAGAACTCGATGGCGCGCCGGTTCGCTGCGCGGAAGCCCGAGGTCGTGTCCGAGAGCCGCATGCCGATGATGGCGGAGAGGACCCGGGAGAAGATCCAGATCCCGATCCTCCTGGGCAGGGACGGCCGGTACTCCCCCCGGACGAGGAACCGGGAGCCCACCACGATGTCGGCCCTGCCGGAGGCCAGGGGGCCGGTGACCGCGCGGATCTCCGCAGCCAGGTGCTGCCCATCGCCGTCGAACTGCACTGCCACGTCATACCCGTTGGTGCGCGCGTACCGGTAGCCGGTCTGGACCGCTCCGCCGATGCCGAGGTTGAACGGAAGGCGAGCTACCCGGACGCCCGTCCTGTCCGCCACGTCCGCGGTCCGGTCGCAGGAACCGTCATCCACCACGAGGATATCGCCCTCCGGAAAATGGGTTCGCAGGTCCTCGATGACGCCGGTGATGCTGGCCTCCTCGTTATAGGCAGGAATGATGATGAGCGTCCTGGTCATGATGGGAGCAGGCGAATGGTCGGGGAACCTGCTGATTCC
>CAZTXN010000135.1:0-7253 GCA_964617655.1 uncultured Nitrospiraceae bacterium
TGGACTTCACCCGGACCGACTTCGGCAGACTGCGGGAACTGATCGACGGGATCAATACGTGCTGAGGAAGCGTACGCAACGCTCCCCCGCGGCTGCGGTTCACCGTCCGGCAAAGAACGCCGCGTGGCTGGAGGTGAAGAAGGGCGGGTCGTTCCGCACGATGGCCGCGATGGCGCGGTGGCGCGTGAACTCGCGCTCCAGGAAGGTCCGCACACGCCTGCGGTCCCATCCCTCCGGATGGCGGAAGTCCGTGTAGAGCGAGAGGTCGCCGTCCGTGAACGGTCCGGTCGCGCAGGCGGCCGCCTCCCTGCTGCAGACCGGCATGTTGAAGACCGCGAGGTTCAGGAAATCGATCATCCCGGCGTGGGCGGCCGTGAATGCCAGCGTCCTGCGCGCGGCCTCCTCGTTCTCCGGCGGCGTGCCGAAGAGCAGATAGACATAGGCGGCGATGCCCGCTGAGCGGAGGTTCCGGAGCACCCGCGAGGCCATGCCGAGATCGATCCCCTTCCCCAACGCATCCAGGACCTGTTGATCGCCGGACTCGAGCCCGAGCTTCAGCATGGCGCAGCCCGACCGCTTCAGGGCCCTGCAGAGGTCAGGGTCCGCCAGCTCCGGCCCGATGCGGCTGAAGCCGTACCACGGAACGCCAGGGGGGTCCGCCGCGATCCGCCGCAGGAGCGCGGGGCTGACGGCATTGTCCAGCAGATGCAGCAGCGCGGGACCGGTCGAGGATGCCAGGCCATGGAGCTCCAGCAGCGCGCGGTCCGGAGGCACGGGAAGATAGGCGTTCTCCTCGGCGTTCTCAGGACAGAAGGAGCACCTCCGCCAGCAGCAGCCGCTCGAGGCGCTGTAGGGCGCGATGACCCCCGGCGCAAGATAGTCCTGCAGCGGCAGGCCGTCATAGTCAGGACGGAAGGTCGCCGACCTCGGTTCCGGCGCGTTGAGCAGCGCCAGCAGCGGCCCCTCTCCCGGACCGCTGATGCAGCGGTCCGCCAGGCCGCTGAAGGGTTCGCGCCACCCGGGCCGCTGCATCCAGGAGGTGATCAGGCCGCCGCCGAGCACCACGGGAAGGGAGGGATACCTCCTGCGCAGGAACCCGATCATGGCAAAGGCGCAGAGCGCCTGGTGCAGGAAGTTCACCGAGAAGCCGACGAGGCGCGGCTCATCCTGCTCGATGACCTCGGGCAGGCGGCTGCGGAAATAGGCGAAGAACGGGTCCTGCTCAGGTCGCTCGGCCGCGGCAAGGAGGTCCGTACTGCGGAGGGGGGAAAGAGAGGAATGCTGGCAGTCGGCAAGCCCGATCACGACGCCTGCTCCGCGGCCAGCGACCGCCAGCAGGCGGTCGAGGTCGCGGAGCGCCCGGTCATACCTGCCGCGCGACCGGTAGGTGGCCGGGTCTCTGAGCGCCGCGAGGTGCCGCAGACGGTTGCTGCCCGCCCGCCGTGTCCAGGTGTCCGCTGCCGCGGCTGGCTGGCCGATAAGGAAGAGCTGGCCCTCCAGGTTCGCGTCCAGGAGCCGGCAGGGAATGCCCTTCGCCCGGAGCGCTCCGGCGAGCTTCGCGATGCCTGCCGGCGGTTCGCAGGCCTTTGCAACAGGGGGATGGACCAGCAGCATGAGGTGATATCACCGGCTTAGAGCTGCGGGCGGTGCGGCTCCGGACACTTCTCCCGTCCTGGGAAACAGGGACGTGTCGCCGTGCCTGATCCCCCTCCCGTTCCTTTTCGTCCGTTCCGTGCCACGCTATTTGCATCCTGCGCAGGAGGATGCGGAGCAGCCGCCGCAGCCGGAGCCGGAGGAGGCGTCCGACGACCCGGACGACCCCTTTCCCATGCCGAACTTCGAGAGCCGCTTGGTCGTCTCCTTTGCGCCGCAGGAGGGACAGAGGACCTCGGGGTCCCTCCCGAAGACCAGCTTCTCGAAGCAGTAGCTGCACCGGTCGCATTGATATTCGTAGATCGGCATGATATGCACCAAATCCGAAAACCGAAGCTCGAAATCCGAAAACACTCACACCCGGTTAGGGGTTGTTTGAAATTCTGCATTGTTTCGGATTTCGTGATTCGTGCTTCGAGCTTGCCTCACTGCTTGCCCCGTTTCTCCCAGTCCGCCAGGAACTTGGCGATCCCGATGTCCGTGAGCGGATGCTTCACGAGCTGGTCGATGACGCCGAAGGGAATGGTCGCGACGTGCGCGCCCGCCAGCGCGGCGTCCACCACGTGCAGCGGGTTCCGCACGCTCGCCACGATCACCTCGGTGGCATAGCCGTAGGTATTATAGATCGCCGTGACCTGCCGCACCAGGTCCATGCCGTAGTGGCTGATGTCGTCCAGCCGGCCCACGAAGGGGCTCACATAGGCCGCGCCCACCTTGGCCGCAAGCAGCGCCTGGGTCGGCGAGAAGACCAGCGTCATGTTCACGCGGATGCCCTTCTCGGCCAGCGACTTCGTCGCCTTCAGGCCGTCCCGGGTCATCGGCAGCTTCACCACCACGTTCCGGTGGATCTTCGCCAGGTCCTCGCCCTCGGCCACCATCTCCTCGGCCGTCAGGCTCACCGCTTCGGCGCTGACCGGGCCGTCCACGATGGCGCAGATATCGCTGATCACGGCCTTCAGGTCCCGCCCTTCCTTCGCCACGAGCGAGGGATTCGTGGTCACGCCGTCCACCACGCCGAGGCTCGCTGCTTCCCGTATCTCCTTCACGTTCGCCGTATCGATGAAGAACTTCATGTAATGCTCCCTTCGGTCGCTGAGAATTCAGGATCCGGAATCCAGGAGCACGGCCCTTCTTCTGAATTCTGGCTCCTGGCTTCTGGCTCCTATTGCCTCTGCCAGCACCTGCACCGTATGCACCACCTCGGCGTCCGAGCCTTCCCGCCGGAGCGCATCGCTGATCTGCATCCTGCAGCCCGGGCAGCCCGTGACGACCAGCGGCGCGCCGGTGGCAACGATGTCCTTCGCTTTCCGCCTGCCGATGGCGATGGACTGGCCGGGATGGGTGGCCCGCATCATGCCGCCGAAGCCGCAGCACTGCTGCGGTTCCCGCATCTCCGCCAGGTCCAGGCCCGGCACGGCCCGGAGCACTCTGCGGAGCGCTCCGCTCAGCCCCTGGCCCCGGCCGAGGTGGCAGGGATCATGGACCGTCACCCTGCCGGGTAGCCGCCCGGCCTCCAGCCGGTCGAGCCGCTCCGCCAGGAGCTCATGGATGTCCAGCACCCGCGGCGGCTCCCCGTCCACGGCCGAGAGCAGGCCGGCGTAATCGCGCTTGAAGGTCATGCCGCAGGAGGCGCAGGCAGTGACGATCGCGTCGGCCCGGAGCGAACGGAGCAGCGCAGCATTCTCCCTTGCGATTGCCGCCGCGGCCTCCCGGTCGCCCAGGGAGAGAAAGGGCCTGCCGCAGCATTGCAGCCCTTCGGGAACGATGACCTCGTACCCGAGGTGTTCGAGCACCGCGGCTGCGGCCTCGCCGATGTCCTGCTGGAAGTACCGCACGGCGCAGCCGGGAAAGAAGATGATCCTCTCGCCTCTCCTCGTCTCTCGTCGCTTGTCGCTCGTCGCTCGTCCCTTCTTCGAGCCCGTTCCCCGCACATCCGCGCCCTGATAGTGCAGCGCCATGGGCGCCAGCCAGGCGAGGGAGCGCATGACCAGCGGTTCCTTCAGCGAGAGCCCGATGACCGATGCCAGGAGCCCCGGCCCGGCCTCCCGGACCGCCTGCTCCTTTGCCGCGATGATGATCGAGAGGACCGGCACGCCGCTCGCGCAGCGGGCCTCGCAGGCGAGGCAGCCTGCGCAGGCGGCCAGCCGGTCGCGGTAAACACGGGAGGCCGGCAGCAGGCCGTCCGCGACAGCCCCGATCAGCGCGATCCTGCCGCGCGGGGACCGGGACTCCCGCCGGTCGGCCAGGAAGGACGGGCAGACCGTGCTGCAGGCCCCGCACCGCACGCAGCGCGCGATCTCCCCGCGATGGTCTTTGAGACCTGCCTTTTCCTTCTTTTCTTTCCGCACTCCGCAATCCGCAATCCGCATTTGTCTTAGGGCACTATCCTCACCGGCGTGCCGAGCCCGATGATGCCGAAGAGCTCATCCATATCGGCGTTCGCCAGGGCGATGCAGCCGTCGGTCCAGTTCTCCCGGTTCTGCTGCGCAGCAAGGTCCTCCAGGGTCCGGCCGTGAATGCCGATGGCGCCGCCGAGCCGCGTCTCCCAGCTCGGCTGCCGGCCCTCGCTCAGGGCCTGGAGGATCGCCTCGTGCTCCGCGGGCGAGATGACGCCTTTCCGCAGCCCTGCGTCCGCATGCTTCGGCCCGGGATAGCTCAGGCCCAGGAACTTGTAGAAACGCTTGCTGTGGTTCATGCTGCAGATGTAGAAGTCCCCTTCCGGCGTGCGCTTGTCCCCGTACCGCTCCTTGTCACCGTCGGCGTACCCCTTCCCGAAGACGACGGGATAGGTCTTGACCGGCGCGCTCCCCTTGTAGAGCGTAAGGGAGTACCGGGACTTCCAGATCACGATGGACGGCGGACCGTCCAGGGAGGAGAGCAGGGAGAGCATGGCCGCGGGCGAGCCGGCAGGCAGGTCCGGCTGGGGCGAGAGGACCGCGACGCAGAAGAGCGCCGCCAGGAAGCGGAGGGTCGGCAGTATGGACCGCCAGAGCCGTGCCATGGGCCCTGTCCCGGCTCACTCCCGCGGCCGGCGGCTGAAGGCGTCCGCGCAGGCCTCGCTGCAGAAGTAGGCGGTCCCGCCGTCCACGCGCCGCGCCACGGCGCGGTCCTTCACGACATAGGTCCGGCAGTTCGGGTCCTGCACCATCTCGGAGCCGGGCAGAGAGGAGGAGCCCCCCCTCCCCCCTCCGCTGCCCTGCGGGGGCACGCCCAGGGCCGACCGGACCAGCACCTTCACGGCCTGGTAGATCACCGCGAGCAGGATGAAGATGAGGATCGCCCGGATCACTGCGCCCCCCTCCTCAAGACCTGCCGGAAGGAGGCCATCTTGGCATGGAGATACTCCAGGCGCGCATGGTTCGGCGCCATGCTCAACAGCCGCTCCCAGGTCTCGATGGCCCGTGCGTAGTCCTTCTTGTCATGGCCGTAGACCGCGCCCATCTGGAAGAGCGCCTCCTGGTAGACCGGATCGATCCTGAGCGCCCGGGCATATTCGCGGAGCGCCTCGTCCGGCCTCCCGATATTGCGGTAGCAGGTCCCCAGGTCGGTGATGACCTCGGCATTGTGGGGATTCATCCGGAGCGCCCGCTCGAAGTACCCGATCGCCTCCCGCCACTGACCGGCTCCGAACAGGGCGTTCGCCATGGCGATGACCGCGGCCAGGTTGTGCGGGTCAGCGGCAAGGACCGAGCGGTATTCCTCGATCAGGCCGTAGTAGTAGGGCCCCTGTTCCTTCTCTGCCTGCCCGGCCTCCCCTGCCGGCCCGCGGGCCGCGGGCCGCTCCTCTCCGGCCGTGCAGCCGAAAGCAAGCAGCGTCGCGGCCAGTACGGCCGCAAGGAGCGCCGTCGCGCTCCGCACGTATGTACGATGAGGTCTCATCGAAAAGAAGTGGCCCCGGTGACCGCGGGAGGACCGCCGCATGCCCCATGATACACCCGCGCCGTCCCGGGGTACAGGGTTTAGTGCCGGAAGTGGCGCATCCTGGTGAAGACCATGGCGATGCCGTGCTCGTCCGCCGCCGCGATCACCTCTTCGTCCTTGAGCGATCCGCCGGGCTGGATCACCGCCGTGACGCCTGCCCTGACCGCCTCGTCCAGGCCGTCGCGGAAGGGGAAGAAGGCGTCGGACGCCAGGACCGTGCCGGTGAGCGGGGACTGGGCCTTCATGACCGCCAGCCGCACGGAGTCGAGCCGGCTCATCTGGCCCGCGCCGATGCCCACGGTCCGGTCGGGATGGGTGAAGACGATGGCATTGGACTTCACGTGTTTGCAGACCTTCCAGGCGAAGGCGAGCGCCCGGTATTCCTCCACGCCCGGCTTCCGCTTCGTCGGCACGGGCAGCGAGACGATCTCCGCGATCCTGCCGAGATCGCGGTCCTGGTAGATCAGCCCGCCGGTCACCTTCTTGAGGTCCATGCCCTGCGCAGCGCCGGCGACGGTCGGGCCGATGTCCAGCAGCCGGATGTCCTTCTTCTTCTTCAGCTCCTCCAGCGCATCCGGCGCGAACTCCGGCGCCACCACCACCTCCACGAAGGTCGCGGTGAGCAGCCGGGCGGTCTCGAGGTCCACCAGGTGGTTGAAGGCGATCACCCCGCCGAAGGCCGAGACCGGGTCGCAGTCCCGCGCCTTGCGGAAGGCCTCGGCCAGGAAGGCGCCGGTCGCCGCGCCGCAGGGGTTGTTGTGCTTGATGATCACCGCCGCGACCTCGCGGAACTCCCTGGCCAGCTCCAGGGCGCTGTTCGCGTCCAGGTAGTTGTTGAAGGACATCTCCTTGCCCTGGAGCTGCTTCGCATGGGCCACGCAGGGCTCGGTGACGCCGAACTCGCGGTAGAAGGCGCCCTGCTGGTGGGGGTTCTCGCCGTAGCGCAGGTTCTGGACCTTCTCGAACTGGAGCGTCAGGATGTTCGGGAACCGCGTCCTCTCGTCCTCCGGCACCTGGTTGTTCAGCCAGGCCGAGATGGCGCTGTCGTACCGCGCCGTGTGCTGGAAGACCGTGCGGCAGAGCTCGAACCGCGTGGCGGCGGAGACCTCGCCGGTCTTCTGGATCTCTTCCAGTACGCGAGTATAATCCCGGGGCGAGCAGACCACCGCCACATCGGTGTAGTTCTTCGCCGCCGAGCGCAGCATGGTCGGGCCGCCGATGTCGATGTTCTCAATGGCGTCGGCCAGCGTCACGTCCTGCTTGGCCACGGTCTGCTCGAAGGGATAGAGGTTCACCACCACGAGGTCGATGGGCTGGATGCCGTGCTGCTGCATCTGCTTCACATGCTCCGGGTTGCCGCGCATCCCGAGCAGGCCGCCGTGCACCTTGGGATGGAGCGTCTTGACCCGGCCGTCCAGCATCTCGGGGAAGCCGGTGAACTCCGAGACGTCCTTGACCGCTACGCCGCCGTCGCGCAGCATCTTGGCCGTGCCGCCGGTGGAGAGGATCTCGATCTTCAGTTTGGCCAGTCCCTTGGCGAACTCCAGGACCCCTTCCTTGTGAGAGACGCTGATCAGCGCGCGAGTGACCTTGCCCACGGCGGATACCTCCGGTAAAGAAGAGAACGGATGGGAAAAACGTGAAGAATTGTAACCAAACCAGGGGGGAAAGTCAATTTG
>CAZTXN010000136.1:0-7078 GCA_964617655.1 uncultured Nitrospiraceae bacterium
TTCCTGCTCCTGTGGTTCATCCTGCTCTACTGGGGGAGGGCATAGACCATGAAATGGATGCTGCTCCTGCTGTCGCTTGCGCTCCTCCCCGCCGCGTCCTGGGCGGGATACCAGGAGGATTTCGAACGGGAGTTCATGTCCAAGGCCTGGTACGGCGAGCAACGGGAAGCGAACGTCTGCATCGACTGCCATGCTTCGGACACCATGAAGCCGGCGCTCCGCGAGATCGTCGACTCCTGGAACGCCAGCTGGCATGCGCGGCACGGCATCTCCTGCGAGCACTGCCACGGGGGCGACCCCAAGGACTCCTCGCTCTCCATGACCAGGCACCGCGGCTTCGTGGGCACTCCCCGGCCGTCCGAGGCGCCTGCGTTCTGCGGCAAGTGTCACGTCGGCATCCTGAAGAACTTCCTGGAGAGCGGCCACGGCCAGTCGCTCAAGGCAGGAAGGAAGGCGCCGACCTGCGTCACCTGCCATGGCTCCCACGGCGTTCAGAAGGCGCATATCGACATCATCAACGAACCGCTCTGCACGCAGTGCCACTCCTATGAGCGGGCCCGGGTCATGAAACAGGCGCTCTTCCTGACGGAGAAGAAGTTCACCGACCTCGCACACCGCCTCGCCGGCCTGAAGGACCAGGGCCTCTACACGGACAGGGAGGAGAAGACCCTCTTCAGCATTCAGGCCGAGTTCCGCACCCTCTTCCACACCGTTGATGTCTCGATGGTCACCCGCCGGACCGATGAGTTCTCCGGCCGCCTTGACGAGCTGAGAGCCCATATAGAGGCCCTGCACCGCGAACTCCGCTCCCGCAGGAACTTCTCGGCCTATCTCATGCTCCTCTTCTCGGGCATGGGCCTGGCAGTCTTCCTGCTTGCACGCACGCCGAAGGAGTAGCGGTCGTTCCGCCCGCAGCGCTGGTCCCCGCGCCGGGTAAAGCGAGTGCAGCGAAGACACCAAAGAAAGGCGACCAATCCTTCCGGTCGCCTTTCGTCGTTCCCGCCTTTTCTGGCTGCTACGTCGGTATCGGCCTGCTGCCGCGCTGCTCCTTCGTCTCGAATCGGAGCTTTCCGGTATAGATGGGAATCGCGAACTTGAGCAACAGGGTGTACAGCAGCGCGCCGAACGCCCAGATGCCGATGGCGATCAGGATCTCGGGGGTCGTGGGCGAATATTCGTAGATCTCGCCCAGCGTGTCCGGCACGAAGCCGGGGATGATGAGCCCCATCCCCTTTTCCACATAGACGCCGAAGATCATGATGACGCAGGCGATGTTCAGGGTCACGTGGTTCTCCCGCGTCCTCGGGAAAAGGAAGAGGAAGAAGGCCGTGATGTTCACGATGGTCGCGGCCCAGATCCAGGGCGCCAGGGCGTTCTTGCCGTGCAGCCCGAAATAGAGGTACTTGATCGGATAGGAATGGATGCTGCCCGAGTAGAACTCCTTGAAGACCTCGGCGCCCAGCAGGAAGAGGTTGATGGCCATGGCGTAGGCGATCAGCTCGGCGATCTTGAAGATCGCCTTGTCGTCGATCTCGACATCTGACCGCTTCCGGATGATCTGGAACAGCAGGATCATGATCGCCGGCCCCGAGCAGAAGGCCGAAGCCAGGAAGCGGGGCGCGAGGATGGAGGCGTTCCAGAAGGGCCTCGCCACGAGCCCATTGTACAGGAAGGCGGTCACGGTATGGATGCTGATCGCCCAGGGGATCGAGAGGATGATCAGCGGCCCGATGACCGACATGCTGTATTCCTTGCCGATGGAGAGGCGGTAAAGAACATAGAAGGCGATGATCGCGTTGATGGCCAGGTAGCCGTTCAGGACGATCACGTCCCAGGCGAGGAGGGACTGGGGAAAGTGCATCTTGCCGACGAAGGGCAGGATGTGCCAGACGCGCTCCGGCCGGCCCATGTCCGCCATGATGAAAAGGATGCACATGGTGATCGCCGTGATCGCCAGAAGCTCGCCGAAGAGCACGATCTCCTTGATGGGCTTGAAGTTGTAGATGTAGGCGGGGACCACCAGCAGCACGGCCGCGGCGGCCACGCCCACCAGGAAAGTGAAGTTCGAGATATAGAACCCCCAGGACACCTGGTCGCGCATGGCCGTGGTGATCAGGCCCCGGTCGAGCTGGTCCAGATAGGCGCTCAGGCCGAGGAGGATGAAGAAGCCGAGCGTACCGACCCAGATATAGTAGGAGCGGTCCCCGACCAGAACCTGTTTCATCGCCGTCATGAAGTTCCTGATCATGATCGCGTCCCTCCCCCGCTACCGACCGTAGGCGAAGAAATAGTAGAATTTCGGGTTCGTGTTCAGGTCCTCTTTCAGCCGGAACACCCGCTTGTGCTCGATCAGGTAGCGGATCTCGCTCTCCGGATCGAGCAGGTTGCCGAACTTGCGCGCGCCCACCGGGCAGACCTCCACGCAGGCAGGGTAGCGCCCGGGCTCCTTCCGCGTCCGCTGGATGCAGAAGGTGCACTTCTCCACCACGCCCTTGTAGCGCGGCCGGTTGCCGAGGTAATGGGTGCCGGGATTGATCTCCTCGGTCTTCCGGCCCGGATCGGTCCAGTTGAACCGCCGCGCGCCGTAGGGGCAGGCGGCCATGCAGTAGCGGCAGCCGATGCACCAGTTGTAGTCCACCACCACGATGCCGTCCGGCTCCTTCCAGGTGGCCTGGGTCGGACAGGCCCGCACGCAGGGCGGGTTTTCGCACTGCTGGCACTGCACGGGCATGTAGAAGTACTCCCGCTCCGGCACGAGCTCGGGGTTGTAGTACCGCTCCGATTCCTCGAGGTCCACCCACTTCTCGCCCTTCTTGAACCGGAGCACCGTGATCCAGTGAATCTGCGGCTCCTTCGACTGGTTGTTCTCCGCCACGCAGCCGTAGACGCAGCGCCGGCAGCCGATGCAGCGCGACAGGTCCAGGCCGTACCCGAACAGCACGCCGGGGATCGGCGGCTCCGTGCCGATCTTGACCGCCTTCCGGTATTTCTGCTCGTATTCCCGCTCCAGCCGCGCGATGACCCGCTTCTTCTCCGCGGCGTTCATCTCGGTGAAGTGCTTCTGAAAGAAGGACTCCCAGAAGGACGCGTCCGCCCTGTTCAGGGGCAGCGCGGTCCCGGCTGCCGCCAGAGCGCTCCCTTTCAGGAAGGTTCTGCGGTCGATCCGTGCGCGGTCGATCTTTCGTCGTTCGCTCATGGCTTTCCTCGCTTCGGGTCCCTACCGGATGTCCGTCGGCGCCACCGGCGGAGGCAGCGGCTTGATCTGCTTGAACTTCGGTTCATGGGGCCAGTGGCAGTGCACGCAGAGCAGGTACTGCTTTTCGCCGTTCCAGTACCCGGTCCGCCGGCCGTGCAGGCCGTTCCTCCACTCGCGCAGGATGGTCCCGTGGCACTGCCCGCAGAGCGTGTAGGATTCCTCGAACCCGATCAGCCGGCCGTTCGCCAGCCGGAGCTTGTCACGGTTCCCGGGATTGTGGCAATCGAAGCACCACCCGCCGGGCATGTGCTTCAGCACGATCTCCTCGTGCATGCCCTGCAGCTTCCGCTTCCGCCGGTCGGTCTCCATGCCCGCATGGCACTGCGAGCAGGGGAAGATCCCCGGCGTGAACGGCGGCGGCTCGACGAAGAACTTCTTCAGGGACCCGGCGTCCGCCGCAGCCGCGTCCGGCGGAACGGCGCCGAGGCACGTCAGCACGAACACAAGCGCGATCAGCAGTAGTGGTCGTCTCATGGCCTCTCCCTGCGGCTGCGGGTCCTCCCCGCAGACCCGTGTCCCGCGGTCAATGCGCGGCCTTGGGGTCGAAGACCGGGAAGATCTTCGCGATGAAGTAGAACAGCACGAAGGGCGACGCAAGGACGAAAAGGACCCCCACCAGCCCCTCCTTGAGGGTCTCCAGGTTGTGCGGCATGAGCGGAAGATGGTAATGCATGTATCCCGCGAAGGTGAGCGAGAAGGCCTGCCCCCCGATCACCACGTTCCACCGCATCATGAAGACGCCGAAGAGCACCAGGACCACCGCCACCACCGTGCGCCGGATGGTCAGGCCCGGCAGCAGGAAGAGGATGAGGGGGATGAGGTTCCCGATGCCGTACTGCATCACGAAAATATCGTTGAAATCTCGCTCATAGATCACGCTCCGCAGCACGTCCCAGGACTTGACCGCCGTGTACCCGCGGAAGATCAGGTCGAGCAGCTCCAGCGTGATGGCCAGCACCAGGAAGAGGAGCAGGTACCTGGACGTCATCTTCACCACATGCATCTCGATGCCCTTGATCTCTTCGGTCGTCTGGTAGGTCGTGAAGCTCTCCCGCTTCCTGCGAGCGGCGAGGAACTTCCGGATCTCCATCACCGCGATATAGGTCAGCATGCAGAGCGCGATGCCCGAGACGATGGCGGACATGATGAAGATGACCGGCATGAGCGGCGTCATCCAGAGGGCGTTGGCCTTCACGGACCCGAAGATGAAGCCCGCGTACCCGTGGAGGAAGCAGGCGACCGGGATGCCGATGCCGGCCAGGAGCTTGATCGCCTTCTCGTCCTTGTGCAGCGCCTCCTCGGTCACGTCATAGGAGCCGAGGGTGAGCGCCCAGTTGATGTAGTACATCACGGTCTCACCCAGCGTCCGGTCCTGCTTTGCCCTGAGCGCCAGGGTCCGCTCGACGAAATGCTTCCGGTAGAGGAACCAGAGCTCCGACGCCACGATGGCGCCGTAGGCGAAGAAGACGATGCCGAAGGCGGCGATGGCCGAGGTGAAATGGGGCGTCAGGAACACATTGATGCCCCGGAAGGGCTGGAGCAGATGGAGGGCGATGGGCAGCGGCGCGGCCGGCAGCAGCGCGAAGGAGAAGACCAGGGCGAACCGTGCCATGTCCTTGAGCTGCTTGATGCCGAATACGTGGTACAGCGACGACAGCACGAAGGCCCCCGCCACCAGGCCGGTCATGAACGGGTACATCACGATCTGCACGCTCCAGTAGATGTACTCGTTCGGCGTGACGAAGAGCTCCTTCAGGGTCCAGATCTCGCCATGCGACAGCATTACCGCACCTCCTCGTCCAGGCCGAAATAGTAGACCTGCGGCTTCGTGCCGTATTCGCTCTTGAGCACCGCCACGCGCTGCGTCCGGATGATCTTCGTGATCGGGTCATTGGGATCCCTGATGTTCCCGATCTGTCGTGCGCCGAAGGGGCAGGCCTGCACGCAGGCTGACTTCAGCCCCTTGGTGATGCGATGGTAGCAGAAGTTGCATTTCTCCGCTACGTGATGCACGGGATGGAAGAACCGCACGCCGTAGGGGCAGCCCATGATGCAGTACCCGCAGCCGATGCACCAGGTGCGGTCCACGAGCACCACGCCGTCCGGCGCCTGGTAGGTCGCGCCCACGGGACAGACCTGGACGCACGGCGGGTTCTCGCACTGGTTGCAGAGTTTCGGGACGAAGAAGGCCTTTTCGATCTCGCCGGACGGCACGTCCTGATACTGGCCGCGGCCGAGATCGACCTTCGAGGTCGTGAACCCCTCGCGGGCCGCCAGGGGAGAGTCGGCGAGCACCCTGCCCTTCCTGGTCATCACGTAGCGCTCCACCCAGGTCCGGGAGACATTGGACTCGTAGGGCACCTCGTTCTCGAGCTTGCAGGCCTTGACGCAGAGGCCGCAGCCCACGCATTTGTACGTGTCCACGAGGAATGCCCAGCGCACCGCGCCCTTCTCCGCGGCCGCCTGGGCGAAGAGCTTCCGCGGATCCACGAGCTCCAGGGCCGCCAGGGGAACCGCCGCGCCCGCGATGCTGATCGCCGCGCTCTTCAGAAATTTCCTTCTCGTGATCATCGCAGGCCCTCCATCGGCTGGTGAGGATTGTGGCAGGCGGAGCACTCGATGCCGGGGTTATGCTTTTCCGGGTCGATCCCCCGGATCTTCGAGCGGCCGCTGGTGGGATATTGCAACGGGAAATGGCACCGGAGGCACTGGTCGCGGCCCCGGTCGATGGCGAGCTTCGGCAGCTTTTCCGGGTCGTAGTGCATCGTCCCGTCCTCGGTCCCGGCCGGGCCATGGCAGTTCTCGCACTGGATGATGCTGTGCGGCGTCTTCCCGATCGCCTCGACCTTGTCGGGATGGCAATTGTTGCAGTGGTCCTTCCCCTGGTACTTGACCGCCACCTGCTTCCAGTCCTCTTCGTTGGACTTTCGGTACCAGCCGTACATGTAGCCGCGCTCATGCACGCCGAAGTCCTTCGGCACGAGCACGGTCCGGGCGGCAAGGATCATCGCCACGATGCCGATGACCACGAAGAGCGGCCGCCACACATGGTTCTTCATAGGGTTACCTCCCCCTGCTGAGTTCTTTTTCGGACCGGCTCCGGCTGCTCCGGCGCTCCGTCAGGTGCGTTCGCCGCCGCCCGGCCGCTTCACATCCGCGCCGTCGGCCATCACCGTGAAACCCTGCCAGAGGATCGCCAGGAAGCAGAGCGAGAGGCCGGCGACCAGCCCGAAGATGTTCACGAGGTCCTTCTTGATGACGATGAACAGCACGACAAAGATGGCGGACAGCTTCAGCACGTTGATCACCACCGCCGCCGCGCCGGAAAGGAATCCGGTGGTCCCCTGCCGGAGATAGACCCGCTCCACGGCGCGCGCCAGCCAGTGAAAGTTCACCGCGCCGAGCGCCGCGCCGAACAGCACGCCCGCCGGGACCGGCCAGAAGGGCAGTGACGGCCAGAGCACGGACTGGAGGCCCGCAGCGGCCGCCGCGCCGCCGGCGGCGAGCAGGGCCGTCTTCTTCGCGACGCCCTGGACCACCGCGCGGGCCGAGGGCGCCGCCTGTGCCGGGTCACCGGTCATTCCGGTCCTTTCCCCCGCTCTCGTCGAGACGAATGAGCTTTCGTGCCTGATCGTAAAGGTTCTTGAACCCCGCCGCGATCCCCAGGAGCAGGAACAGGACCATGAGCCACGGCGAGGTGCCGAAGAGGCGGTCCAGGAAGACGCCGAGGAAGTACCCGAGCACCGTGGCGGCCACCATCGTGATGCCCACCGTGCTGAGCACGCCCATCAGACGGATGAACCGCCGGTCCTTTTCTTCCAT
>CAZTXN010000137.1:0-7030 GCA_964617655.1 uncultured Nitrospiraceae bacterium
AGTGAGCGGAATTCCTGAACACACCATGCGGGGTCGAGGTGCCCTATGTCCATCTATACCGTAGCGATCACCGGAGCAAGCGGTTCACCCTATGCCCTGCGGCTGCTGCAGGTCCTGCTGCAGCAGGGCCATAACATCTATCTCTGCATCTCCGGCGACGGGCTCAAGATCCTGCAGGACGAGTCCGGCATCCTGCTGAAGGGCTCGGAGACCGATATCCAGTACGCCTTCGAGCGGCAGCTGGACGCCCGGGAAGGCCGGCTCCGCTATTTCGACGAGGAGAACATGTACACGCCCATCGCGAGCGGCTCGACGCATGTGGATGCCATGGTCGTGGTCCCCTGCTCCATGAAGGCCCTGGCCTCCATCGCGAACGGCTTCGCTTCCAATCTCATCGAGCGGGCCGCGGACGTGACGATCAAGGAGCGCAGGAAGCTCATCCTCGTGCCGCGGGAGACGCCGCTCTCGGCGATCCATCTCCGCAATATGCTCACGCTGGCGGAGCTGGGATGCCACATCGTGCCCGCGATGCCGGGGTTCTACCATCATCCCAAGCATCTGCAGGATATGGTCGATTTCGTCGCGGGGCGGGTGCTGGACGCGCTCGGGGTCGAGAACTCCCTTGCGCCGCGGTGGGGGATGTAGGGGCGGCCGTTCAGGCGTTGTATTCCGTGCCGCCGCCCTCGCCGAGGTTCTTGAGCCACTGGTCGATGGTCGACTGGTCCTGCTTGGCGAGAACCTCTTCCTGCACGAAGACCGGCGCCTTGACCCGGATGGCGACGGCGATGGCGTCGCTGGGGCGGCAGTCGATGTGGAACTCCGTGTTGTTCTGGAGCAGGTAGAGCGAGGCGTAGAAGGTATTGTCGATGAGGTCGCTCACCACCACCCGGGCGATCTCGATCTCCAGCCGGTCGAAGATGGCGGCGATGAGATCGTGGGTGAGCGGCCGGCTCGCCTTCATGTTGCTCATGGCGAGGGCGATGGAGTTTCCCTCCGCCGCGCCGATCCAGATCGGCAGCACCCGCTTGCCCGTCTCGTCCTTCAGCACGACGATATAGCTGCTGTTCCGTCCGTCGAAGAGGACCGTGTTCACGCTCATCTGGATCCACATGACGCTTCCCGCCTTTCTGTAACCTTACCACACCCTCCCGCCCATGTAAAGGACGGGCCGGGGGAGATAATACTTGACAAAATTTGTCAGGTTTGTTATGGTGCTTCTGCGGGGAGAGGCGCGGGATGAAGCTTTCGACACGGGGAAAATACGGCGTGCGCGCGCTCTTCGAGATCGCGCGCAACTACGGCAAGGGCCCGCTCGCCATCAAGGAGATCGCGGTCCGCCAGAAGATCTCGCTCTCCTACCTCGAGCAGATCCTGCACCGCCTGGGCAAGGCGGGCATCATCGAGAGCGTGCGCGGCCCCCATGGCGGCTACGAGCTGGCGCGGAGGCCCGCGGAGCTCACCATCGGCGACGTGGTGCGGGCGCTGGAGGGGCCCATCGCCCTCTCGCACTGCCTGGAGCCCGGGGTCGCGGGGAACTGCTACCAGGCCGATGACTGCGTCGCCCGGCTCGTCTGGGCGCAGGTGGGCGAGAAGATCGAGAAGGCGCTGGACAGCATCACCTTCGAGCATCTGCTGCGGCAGTATCACGGACGGGAGCGTGAGCAGCCGGCCGGGCGGCGGAAGGCCGCCGCGGCGGGAAAGGGGGCTTGTTGACCGTGAGAAAGGTATACCTCGATCATGCATCGACCACGCCGGTCCATCCCAAGGTTGTGGAGGCGATGCTGCCGTTCTTCACCGGCGCCTTCGGCAACCCCTCGAACATGCATGACGTGGGCCGGGAGGCCAGGAAGGCCGTGGAGGAGGCCCGCGCGCGGACCGCGGCCCTGATTCAGGCCCGTCCCGGAGAGATCTATTTCACCGCGAGCGGCACGGAGTCGAACAACTTCGCGATCAAGGGGCTTGCCCAGGCGAACATCCAGAAGGGCAGGCATATCGTGGTCTCCGCCATGGAGCATTTCTCGGTCCTCCATCCGGTCAAGACGCTCGAGAAGGCCGGATTCACGATCACCACCGTCATGCCGGACAGGCAGGGATTGATCGACCCGTCCGAGGTCGCCCAGGCGATCACCAGGGAGACGGTGCTGGTCTCGATCATGCACGCGAACAACGAGATCGGGACCATTCAGCCCATCGCGGAGATCGGCGCGATCACCCGGGAGAAGGGTGTCCTCTTCCACACCGACGCCGTGGCCTCGGCCGGCTGGGTCCCGCTGGACGTGCAGACGCTGGGCGTTGACGCCCTCTCCCTCTCGGGCCACCAGTTCTACGGCCCCAAGGGCGCCGCGGCCCTCTTCGTGCGCAAAGGGGTCCGGATCAAGCCGCAGATCGAGGGCGGCGTCCAGGAGGACGGCCGGCGGGGCGGCACGGAGAACGTTCCCGCCATCGTGGGACTGGGCAGGGCGGCCGAGATCGCGGCGGCGGACCTCCCGGAGCGGGCGCGCCGGATCGCGGCATTGCGCGACCGGCTCTTTGCCGGCATGCAGGAGCGGATCCCCGATACCATCGCGAACGGCCATCCGACGCTGCGGCTGCCGAACAATGTGAACGTCTCGTTCCTGTACGTGGAGGGCGAGTCCATGCTGCTCTTCCTGAACATGGAGGGCATCTCTGTCTCGAGCGGGTCGGCCTGCACCTCGCGGTCACTCAAGGCGTCCCATGTGCTCACCTGCATCGGCGCCGACGCCGCCGCGGCGAACGGCACGCTGCTGATGACCCTGGGGACCGGTACGACCGCCGGGGACGTGGACTACGTGCTGGAGAAGCTCCCGCCCATCGTGCAGCGCCTGCGCGAGATGTCGCCGCTGTACGAGGACGTGGTGAAGCAGCGCAAGAACAACTGAGGAGGGGGACATGGAACAGTACAGCACCAAAGTGATGGAGCACTTCGCCCATCCGCACAATGTGGGCGAGATCGAGAACGCCGACGGCGTGGGCACCGTGGGGAACCCGGTCTGCGGCGACGTGATGCGCCTCTACATCAAGGTGGAGAACGACGTCATCACCGACGCGAAGTTCAAGACCTTCGGCTGCGGCGCGGCCATCGCGACCAGCAGCATGGTGACCGACCTGGTGAAGGGGAAGACCATCGAGGAGGCGCTCAGGATATCGAACGCCGCGGTGGCCGAGGCGCTCGGCGGCCTCCCGAAGGTGAAGATGCACTGCTCCGTGCTGGCCGAGGAGGCGCTCAAATCGGCCCTGGACGACTATTACAAGAAGAAGGGGATCCCGTCGCCGGTGCAGCTCCCGGAGTCCACGGGGCATGAGCACGAGATGGAATAGGCCGCCGGCGGACCAACAGGGGGTGAACCATGGATCCGAAGGAGATCACCGCCGACGATGTGCTTGACTGCGTGGGGCTCGCCTGTCCCATGCCGATCTTCAAGACCGCGAACCGGATCAAGGAGATGGAGAGCGGCCAGGTGCTCGAGGTCCAGTCCGACGACGACGGGATCGTGAAGGACATGCCTGCCTGGTGCAACAAGACCGGGCATGCCTGTCTCGGCGTCTTCAAGGACGGCGACGAGTACCGGGCCTTTGTGAAAAAGAAATGACCCGCCCCGCACGCGGTCCTGCGGGGATTTTTTTTGTTGCATTTCGTTCCCCGTGCAGGTACTATGTCCCCGTTTTTCGGTCCATTCCATTTTTCCTGAAGGAGGAAGAGCGGCATGATCATGGTCACGATCGACAACGCGAAGTGCGACGGCGACGGCACCTGCGTGAACCTCTGCCCGCAGGCCGTGTTCAAGGTGGACGGCGGCAAGGCCGAGGCCGTCAACATGGCAGAGTGCATCAACTGCCTGACCTGCGTGGAGAACTGCCCGCAGAACGCCATCACCGTCACCGAGATGTAAGCGCACGTACGAGCGTCACACAAGAAAGGGGACCGGTCACTGACCGGTCCCCTTTTTGGTGTGCCGATGAAAGGCGCGGCTACTTGTTCTTGTCCGCCGGCAGGGAGAACGCCCGCAGCAGGTCGATCGGAAGCGGGAAGATGATGGTCGTGTTCTTCTCCGTGCCGATCTCGGTGAGCGTCTGCAGGTAGCGCAGCTGGAGCGCGGTGGGGTTCCGGCTGATGATGTCCGAGGCCTCGGAGAGCTTGGAAGACGCCTGGAGCTCGCCCTCGGCATGGATGATCTTGGCCCGCCGCTCGCGTTCGGCCTCGGCCTGGCGCGCCAGCGCCCGCTGCATCTCCACGGGCAGGTCCACGTTCTTGACCTCCACGTTCGTCACCTTGATGCCCCAGGGCTCGGTCTGGTCGTCGATCACCTTCTGCAGCTCGGCGTTGATGTTCTCCCGGTTCGAGAGCAGGTCGTCCAGGGCGTTCTGGCCCAGGATGCTCCGGAGCGTGGTCTGGGCGATCTGCGAGGTCGCGTAGAAGTAGTCCTCCACCTCGAGAATGGCCTTCTTCGGATCGATGACCCGGAAGTAGACCACGGCGTTCACCTTCACGGTCACGTTGTCCTTGGTCACGATGTCCTGGGAAGGCACGTCCATGGTGACGGTCCGGAGGCTGACGCGGACCATCTTCTGGATGCCCGGCCAGAGGATGATCAGTCCGGGGCCCTTGACGCCCCGCTGGGCGCTGACCCGGCCGAGGGTGAAGATGACGCCCCGTTCATACTGCTTCAGGATCTTGAAGATGTTGAAGAGCAGCCATCCGACGATGAACAGGAAAACAAGAATGCTGAGACCAGTAGCCTGTAGGTCCATGGGACCCTCCTTCCGGGATTCTCTGTTGAGCTGATATGGCCTGCGCGGGGGAACCGCCGCGTTCTGCCATGCATCTGAACTGATCAGGGTTTCTTCTTCACTTTGAGACGGAGACCGTCGACCTGGAGCACCTCGATCCGGTCGCCCTTCGCCACCGGCTCATCGCTCCAGGCGTTCCAGTACTCGCCGTGCACGAAGACCTGGCCGCGCTCCGCTACATCGGTCCGCGCATCGCCGGTCAGGCCGATGAGTCCCTCCCGGCCGGTGTCCACCTGGGAGCGATGGGCGCGGACGGCCACGGTCAGGGTGATGATGAAGAGGAGGGCCGACGAGAGGACCACGGGGATGATCACGGCCCAGGAGACGCGCATGGCGGGGACCGGCGAGTCGATGAGCATGACCGAACCGAGCAGGAGGGCGATGGTGCCGCCCACGCCGAGGATGCCGTGGGTCGTGACGAAGACCTCGCCGATGAAGAGCGCGATGCCGAGCAGGATGAGCATCAGGCCCGCGTAGTTGATCGGCAGGGTCTGGAGGGCGTAGAAGGCGAGGATGAGGCAGATGGCGCCGGCCACGCCGGGAAAGATCGCGCCGGGGTTGGAGAGCTCGAAATAGAGGCCGTAGAAGCCGAGGATCATCAGGATATAGGCCACGTTCGGATTGCTGATGATGCTCAGGACCTTGTGCCGGAAGTCCATCCCGGCCTCGACCACCTTGGCGTCCGCCGTGCGCAGGACGCGCCTGCCGATCACCACCTCGACGGTCCAGCCGTCGATCTTCGTGAGCAGGGTCGGCAGGTCGGGGGCGACAAGATCGATCACCTTCAGCTTCAGCGCCTCGGTCTCGGTCACGGAGACGGCCTTCCGGACGGCGTCCTCGGCCCACTTCGCGTTCCTGCCGCGCTTCTCGGCGATGCCGCGGGCCATGGCGGCGATGTCGTTCATGGCCTTATTGGCCATGGTCTCGTCCATCTTGCCCTGCATCTGGACCGGCGATGCCGCGCCGATGTGCGTGGTGGGCGCCATGGCGGCGACATTCGCCGCCAGGGTGATGAAGACGCCGGCGGAGGCGGCCCGTCCGCCGCTGGGCGCGACCCAGACGACCGTCGGGACCTCGGAGGCCATCATCCGGATGATGATGTCGTTCGTGGAGTCCACGAGCCCGCCCGGCGTGTTGAGCTTGATGACCAGGGCCTCGGCCCCGCTCTTGGCCGCCCGGTCGATGGACTTGGTGATGTACTCTGCCACGGTGGGCGTGATGGGGCCGTCCACGGTGATGAGCAGGACGATGCGCTCGGGCATTGCCGGCGCCGGCGCGGTGGCGGTGACGGTCGAGGAGACCGTCGAGACGGGAGCGCTCCTGGCCGCTCCGGCGTCGGCCAGCAGGAGACCGGCGGCCCCGGAGAGGACCAGAAGCAGGGAAAGGATGATCGTTGTCCAGCTCAGGAACTTACGCATCAGCGCCACCATGGTCCGGGAAGGTCCGGAAGGACGGTCAGGATTCTGCAGTGTGCTGGGATTATACCGGGAGGCGGCGGCAGGTGTCAAGACGACGGAAGAGGGCCGGAATCCCCGCCCCGCTCTGTTCCCTCGAGCGTTGCCGGGTGGATGGTGTGCCGGACCTTGACTTGCCGGGTCAATTTCTGTAGCATCGGGTCATGCTGAGGACCGGATGGACGGACGGATCGCCGGCAGGGACGATGCCTCCATGCGGGTGACCGGAGGGGCGGGAAAGGGCAGGAGGCTCCGGGTCCCCGCGGGCGACCGGGTCAGGCCCACGTCGGACAAGGTCAAACAGGCGCTCTTCAACATCCTGGGCGACCATGTGGCAGGGGCGGTGTTCCTCGATCTCTTTGCCGGCGCGGGCGGCGTGGGTATCGAGGCGCTCAGCCGGGGAGCGCGGAGGGCGGTCTTCGTGGACGATGCGCGGCGGTCGCTTCAGGCCATCCGCCAGAACCTTGCGCAGGCGGGGCTTGCGGAACGCGCAGAGGTCATCGCAGCGAAGGCTGAGCCCTTCATCCGGAAGGCCACAGAGCGTTTTTCCGTGGTCTTTCTCGACCCCCCGTATACTACGGAGATACGGCCCCTGCTCGAACTGATCGCGGCATCAGGCCTGGTCGAGCCCCGCGGGGTCGTGGTGGCCGAGCACTTCAAGAAACAGCCGTCCCCGGAAGGCGCGGGAGCGCTCATCCGGTATCGCGAGGCCGTCTACGGGGATACGGTCCTGACGTTCTATCGGGTCCTGGATTCTGACTCCTGAC
>CAZTXN010000138.1:0-4717 GCA_964617655.1 uncultured Nitrospiraceae bacterium
GACCTCGGTCCCGTTCTTCAGCAGACGGACGGTGGACATAGAGCGTTATGAACGGCGAAAAATGATGAAGTCGAACCCGGGTTTAACCACGGAGCCACGGAGGGCGCGGAGAAAAGACCGTTCGTTTCGATCTGCCGTACTCTGTGTCGACCTGCCTCCGTGTATATCCTGACTTTATACTAAAGCAAACGTGAAAATCACTGTTACATCAGAACGAGACCCCCTCACCCAACCCTCTCCCCCGAGGGGGTTGGGTGAGGGGCCTGGAAGTAACGAATCTAAATGCATCGGTATTAGTCAGTTACGAATGAATTTCTTCTCAAAAGGGCAAGAATAATATCACCGCGAAGCCGCGAGGAGCGCAAGGACGTCGAATGCGACCAACAATACAAAGACTTTTATGATTTCTTCGCGTCCCTCGCGCCTTCGCGGTCCAATGGTTGTTTCCGGCTCGTCCGGGTTAGGTTGTCAAATGGATAACAGCGAATTGCGGAATGCAGGACAGAAGAAGAAAGCGAACTTCGACCTCCCATCATCCATCTCCCCTTCGCGAAGGCGTCACACGTTCTCGAAGGTGTAGTCCACCTTGATCTGCATGTCCTTACGGAGGGAATGGTAGACCGAGCAGTATTTCTCATGGGAGAGCGAGATCGCCCGCTCCAGCTTCTTGGCGGTGAGGCCGGACCCGGTGACGGAGATGACCATCTCGATGGAGGTATAGTACTGCGGCGGAGTGGGATTGCGCTCGCCCATGATGTCCATTTTGCATCCCTTGATCTCACACCTCATCTTCTGAAGGAACATGACCATGTCGATGCCCATGCAGCCGGCAACGCTCAGGAGCAGGCTTTCGGTCGGCGAGCATCCCCACTGCTGGGCCGCGTCGAACTCGATCTCGTAACCCCGGTTCGTCCGGCCGACGAAGATGAGCTCCTTGTCCCAGGTCAGCGTCGCCTTGTTGACCTGCGAGATCCTGGTCTTGTATCCGCCGAGGTCGCCGTCGAGCTCCCTGATCTCCTTTTCTTCTGACATTCCTGTCTCCTTTGAGAAACGGTTTCCCTGCTGTTTCGGACCGCGGCTCGGCAGATGCCCTCCCCCGGCGCCTTCCGTCCACTACCCTGCGGCGCGCCGGCGCTCTGCCAGCAGTCTTACCGCTTCCCCGGCCTTTCCGGCCTCCGCCTTCAGAACATAGATCTTGATCTGTTCCAGGGGATAGGACTCGAAGGTGGCGCGGATGTCGTGCTCGCCGAGGTAGAGCACATACTCCATCAGGGTCGTATCGCTCAGCCCCACGCCCGTATCGCCGCGCAGGACCTCGACGTAGTCGCCGGCATCGTCCGCCGGAGGGTCGTCAGGCGAGCCTTCCTTCCAGACATCGCCGAAGGCCCAGTCATCATCTTCCGTCTCTGCTCCGCTGCCGGCCACGGGGGAATATTAATGGGACGCCGGGCGGCTGTCAAACAAAAAAACCCGCCGCGGTTGCAACGCGCGGGAAAATCGGCTACAATCGGTCACACGCTTGTCACGGGCGGCCGGATGGACCGGACCGCCCACGGAGGTCCCGGATGGTCCGCTCCCTTCTGTGGTACCGCGCAGCCCTGCCGCTGATGCTCTTCTTTCTCCTCCTGACCGTCCTTGCCGCACCGGGCAGGGCGAAGACCGAGGAGGTCGACTGCTCGATCTGCCACGGCGACCTGGCGGACAAGAAGGTCGTGCATGCTGCGGTCCAGATGGGCTGCCCCTCCTGCCACAGCGGCATTGCCGGCATCCCGGACATCCCGCACCGGAACACGACCTCCCTCCCCCGCGGCCTCTCGACGGACCAGCCGGAGCTCTGCTTCGGCTGCCATGACCGCGGGAAGTTCACCGGGAAAAAGGTCCATGCAGCCCTGTCCATGGGCTGCACCGGCTGCCATGACCCCCACTCCTCGCCGAACGAGAAGCTCCTCAAGACCGCGGGAGCGGAGCTCTGTCATTCCTGCCATGACAAGGCGGCCTTTGAGAAGAAGTTCGTGCATGCGGCCGTCGGCATGGGCTGCACGTCCTGCCACGCGCCCCATGCATCGAAGAACGAGCGGCTGCTTCTCGCCGCGGTGCCCGACCTCTGCATGAACTGCCATGACAGCGCGATGTTCTCGAAGGCCAACGCCCATGCGCCGGTCGCGGGAGGGCTCTGCCTTTCCTGTCATACGCCCCATGCGGCCGACCAGGCCGCCCTCCTGCGGAAGGCGGCCTCCCTGGTCTGCCTCGACTGCCATGACGGCGTGCAGCAGCGGCCCCATGCGGTGGCCGGCATCTCCCGGAGAGGCCATCCGCTCGGCATCCCGAGGACGGACAAGGACGGCGAGCCCAGAAAACGACAGCGAAAGATCGAGGACCCTGCCCGCGAGGATAAGCCCTTCTCCTGCGCCAGCTGCCACGATCCCCACGGCTCGGACCACATGAGCCTCTTCCGGTACGAGGCGAAGAGCGCCATGCAGCTCTGCAAGCACTGCCACAAGAGGTGATCACCATGCAGGCGCGGGGAGCCCGGCCGATGTCCAGGAAGGCGCCAGACAGGGTGAGCGAGATCATCCGGCGGCTGAAGAAGGAGTATTCCGGCAGGCCGCGGACCGCGCTGGCCTTCTCGACGCCCTTCGAGCTGCTGGTCGCCACCATCCTCTCCGCCCAGACCACGGACCTGCAGGTGAACAAGGTCACGCCCGGCCTCTTCCGGAAGTACCGCTCCCTCGAGGCGTTCGCCAGGACCCCTGCCGAGGCGCTCGCCCGTGACATCGCATCAATCAACTTCTTCAACAACAAGGCGAAGAGCATCGTGAAGGCGGCGGCGATGATCCGGGAGCGGTTCAACGGCGCGGTGCCGGGGACCATGGAGGAGCTGGTGGCCCTGCCCGGCGTGGCGCGCAAGACCGCGAACATCGTGCTGCACGGCGCCTTCGGCATCGAGGCCGGCATCGCCGTGGACACCCATGTGAAGCGCCTGGCCGGCCTCCTGGGACTCACGAAGCATACCGACCCCGTCAGGATCGAGCGGGACCTCATGGCCCTGGCGCCGCGGAAGGAATGGGGAAACCTCTCGCACCTCCTGATCTATCACGGCCGCGCCGTCTGCCAGGCGAGGAAGCCGATGCATGACCGGTGCGTGCTGCGGGACCTCTGCCCCTCGGCAGGGAAATAGCCGCTCTTCCCCGTTGAACCGCCTCTATGTCCGCTTTGCTCCGCATATCCGTCATCATCCCGGTGCTGCATGAGGCCGGGCGCATCAACGATATCATCGGCCATCTCCGCGCGCTCCCGGCGGACCAGGAGCCGGAGATCATCGTGGTGGACGGCAGTCCGGCAGAGGAGACGCTCAGGGCGATCTCCCACGACCGCGTCATCGCCCTTGCGTCGCCTCCCGGCCGCGGGACCCAGATGAACCGCGGCGCCGCGCAGGCAGCGGGCGAGGTCCTGCTCTTCCTCCATGCCGACACCTTCCTTCCCGTGAACGCCTTCGAGCTGATCAGCGGTGCGTTGCGGGACAAGGCGGTCGTGGGCGGAGCCTTTGACCTCGGCATCCTGACGGAGCGGAGGATCTTCCGGATCACCGAGCGCTACGTCGCCCTCCGGACGCGGCTCACGCGGGTCCCCTTCGGCGACCAGGCGATTTTCCTCCGGAAGGACCGCTTCGACCGGATCGGCGGATACCGGGAGATCCCGATCATGGAGGACGTGGAGCTTCTTTCGCGCATCCGGAAGCGGGGCGATATCATACGCATCCTGCCGGCGAAGGTCATGACCTCGCCGCGGCGCTGGGAACGGGAGGGAGTGCTCTACGCGACCCTCAGGAACTGGATGCTCCAACTCGCGTACATGGCCGGTGTCGCTCCGGAAAAGCTCGCCCGCTGGTATCGCTGACGGCTCCTTCCGTCAGGAGGTGGGCCCTTGGCCGTCAGGCCTGACCCGCCTGCTTCTGTACAGACCGACCGTCCTCTTCGCGATCAGGGGGAAGAGGCCGAGCAGCGCGAAAGAAGCCAGGAGCCGCGGGGAGAGGATGCCGGAAAGGGACTCGATGCGGCTGAGCTCGTTGCCCGCGTTCACGAAGACCGCGGTGCCGGAGAGCATGCCGATCTGCGAGACCCAGGCGAACCTCAACAGCGGCATCCGGGTGAGGCCCATCACCAGGTTGATCGCGAAGAACGGGAAGAGCGGGATCAGGCGGAGCGAGAAGAGGTAGAACGCCCCCTCCTGTTCGATGCCGCGATGGACCGCCGCAAGCTTGTCGCCAAATCGTCCCTGCACCCAGTCGCGCAGCAGGAACCGCGAGACCGCGCAGGCCAGGGTCGCTCCGATGGTGCTCGCAAAGGAGACCGTGATGAGGCCGGTCCGGAACCCGAAGAGCGCGCCGCCCGCCACGGTCATCACCGCCGCGCCGGGCAGCGAGAGGCCCGCGACCAGGACATAGAGCGCGAAATAGGCCGCCAGCACGGCCAGGCGGTTGTCAGCGTAGAGCGCCGCGAACCGCTCCTGCGAGGCCTTGAGATAGGAGAGGGACAGGTACTGCTGCAGGTCAAGGGCCCGGAAGAGGGCCAGGACGGCGGCGATCAGGACAATGACGGCGATCTTTGTTCCTGCATCCTTGTTCATGATGACCTCATGGGGACGAAACGGGAGGAGTGATCGCGCTGTGACGCAGCACACCAACTATAACAGATTGCGGCGGGAGGGTAAAGCCCTC